>JAQBPV010000104.1 GCA_028287345.1 Gemmatimonadota bacterium | reverse complement strand
AGTGCCGATTGCGATCGGCCAGCGGACGGACGTAGCCGCGCGCGCGATGTACGACCGGATGCGCCTCGAGATCGGCGCCATCCCTGGCGTGAAGGATGTCGGCATTGGATCGACGATGCCGCTGCGCTCGACCCAATTCCGGCTCGACGTCAAGGCTGAAGGAGGCCAGCTCGGACCTGGCGAAGCGCAGCCGCAGTCCGAGTATCGCTCGGCGGATCCGGGTTACTTTCGCGCTGCCGGGATTCCGCTCCTCAAGGGTCGCGAATTCGCGACCACCGATGTCGACAAGTCGGCCGGTGTGATCATCATCAACAAGACGCTCGCCGAGAAATTCTTCCATGATCGCGATCCGATCGGCCAGCGAATCACCTATACCGGCGATGTCCTCAAGTTCATCGGGATGCACGAGGACTACAAGACGATCGTCGGTGTCGTCGGCGATACGAAAGACGGCGGCCTGGACGCCGAGTCGCGAAACGTGGTGTTTCTACCGTTCACCCAGGCGCCGATGTTCCAAGGCGCGGGTCTCGTGATTCGCGCCGCCGGCAATCGCGAGGACGCGGCCGCATCGCTCACGGGCGCGGCGACACGGCTCGTGCGAAACATCGCGCCGGGCGAGCCGGTCGTGAACGTACTCACGGTGGCGCAGATTCGTGACGAGAGCGTCGCACCGCGGCGACTGAACGCGACGCTCGTGTCATCGTTGGGAGCCCTGGCCGTGCTGATCGCGGCCGTCGGCATCGCCGGCGTGCTCGCATTTTCCGTGAGTGCGCGCACGAATGAGATCGGCATTCGCATGAGCCTTGGCGCCGACAGCGCGCGCGTGCAGCGAATGATTCTCCTGGAGGGCGGCGTGCTGCTCGCGGCCGGACTGGCTATCGGGGTAATCGGGGCGGTGTTGGGAACGCACTTCATTCGCGGCTTGTTGTTTGGCGTTGAGCCAACGGATCCATTGACGTTGATCGGCGTGGCATTCGGCATGGCCGTGGTGGGAATCGGTGCATGCTGGCTACCCGCGTTGCGGGCAGCCAGGATCGATCCGGCGGTCGCGATTCGGCGAAACTAGTGGTGCATGCGCCGCCAACAAGACGCGTTAGTTGAGAAGCACATGGCGCATGCTACTCGAGTGGCTCCATGAGAGTGATCTCATCATCCTGATCGCAGCGACGGATCTGGATCTTTTTCATTCGTCTGCTCTTGCCCGCCGGTCCTACCGGCGTATGATCGTGACACTCACGAGACGTCGAGTGGCTCATCTGTCGGCCCCCCCAGCCGCTTAGCGCCGGTGAAGCGGGCTCGCCATGGACGTTGTTGGTCGCTGATAACGCGCTGACCAGGAGCGCACCGTGGCCGCCAAAGCATCGACTCGCAAGGCAGCGAAGAAGTCCGCGGGGAAGTCGTCTGTTGGAAAGAAGAAGCTGCGCACGTACGACGGACCGGCCGAGTGGATCATGCCGATGATGGAGGAAGTCTACTCGCGGCTCGAGCCAAAGCCGCGCGACGACACGCCCGCCATCGGCCGGTCTGCGCCTGCTCGCAAGAAGGCAAAGGCAGCGAAGGGAAAGGCGCGGAAGCAGTTCGTCAGCGTCTATCAGGAAGGAAAGGGCGAGTCAGTGCTGGCCGACCTGCCCAGGGACTATTGGGCGGACACGCTGAAGGAGTATCACAAACGGCGTAAGGAATCGCCTGGCCGCCTGCGCGGGTTGGTCTCGCGACTCACTTCGCCGGTGCGCGCCGCGATGCCGGTGATTCCCGGCCAGAACAACTGGACGCCCCTCGGACCCGGTGTCGTGGAGCACGCGCAGACGAACAATCGCGCGGCGATCAGCGGTCGCATTTCGGGAATCGCCGTCGCACCCGGCGGCCTGCGCATGTATGTCGCGTCGGCGAACGGTGGTGTCTGGCGGTCCGATGATGCGGGACGTCGCTGGCGCTCAACGATGGACAGCTTCGACCAGGATCCGAGCAACTTCGCGAGCGCGAGTCTTGTCTGTGGCGCCATCGCAATCGACTTTGCCAATCCGGATCGCATCTACGTGGGCACGGGCGAAGGCGAGACCGACGCCATCTTCAGCAGCCGCATCACGGGCGCGCTCCCCGCGTATCGCGGTATCGGCCCCGTCCGGAGCGACGACGGCGGCGCGAGTTGGGTGCTCGAGAGCAGCAGTCCGTCGCTCGCCGGCTTCGCGTTCTTTCAGATCGCCGTGGATCCGGGCGATCCCGAGCACTGCGTGGCCGCCACGACAAACGGTCTGTACGAGCGCACGTCGGCCGCGAGCGGATGGACGCGCCGTCGCACCGGCAGCCATTCGTCCGTCGTCGTCGCGCGCGTCGGTACGACGACGACGTGGTTCGGGGCGGTCTTCGGCGGCGCCGTGTTCACGTCGACCAATGGGAATACGTGGGCGAGCGTGGGCACCGGCTTTCCGGCGGGAGCAGGACGCGTCGCACTTGGCATGCAGCGTGACAATGCGAACATCGTGTATGCGGTCATCGCCAACACGAACGGTGCGTTGAACAGCGTCCGTCGACTGGACGGCGGCACGGGCGCATGGAAGAACGTTGCGTCCCCACCGGATTTTCTCCCGGTGGATACGAACGGCAACAGCCAGGGCGACTACGATCTCTGCATCGCCGTCGATCCCAACAACGCCAATCGCATCTACCTTGGCGGCAGCTACTTCAACGGCGGCAACTTTCCGGGATCCATCTGGCGCTGCGACGTATCGCCGTCGGGCACGGCCTATACGATCGCGTCGGCATCGATCGGGCAGAACGCGCACGCCGACGTCCACGTGCTCGTGCACACGCCCGCCGATTCGAACATCCTGTGGACGGGAACCGACGGCGGCCTCTTCGTGAATTTCAATCCGTCGGGAGCGACCGGATTCGAAGCGCGGAACACGGGGCTGCACACGCTGTGCGTGACATTCATCGCGCAGCACCCCACCGAGCCGGCGGTGGCGTACATCGGACTCCAGGACAACGGATCCGCGAAATACACCGGCGAGCAAGTGTGGCGCAACGTCCTTTACGGCGACGGCGGATATTGTGTCGTCAACTGGAACTCGCCCTTCCACGTGCTGCTGTATGCGAACGGTGCGGTGTATCGCGCGACAGACGGCGGGCTCGATTGGACGTCGTGGTCGGCCATAACGCCGTCCGGCTCGCAGTGGGTGATGATGGCCGCGCCGCTCGTGGGCGCAGCATACAATCCCGGCACGCCAGCGGAAGCGGACGTCGTGGCCTATGGTGCCGGCAGTGTGTCCGGGAGCGTCTTCAGCGCCATCGTGTACATCTCGAGCGACTTCGGTACCACGTGGCCGGCGGCGAATCGCATTACGCTGCCGTCGGGATCGGGCGGTATCTTCTCGATGTCATTCGCATCGGCCACTCGGCTCTATGTGGGCACGACGAACGGACGCGTGTTTCGGCTCGACAAGGGTGCGACGTGGAGCATGACGCGCATCGACAACGTCGCCGCGGGCGCGCTTCCGCTCGCTGGCCTCGTGACGGACATCGCGGTGGATGCCAGCGATGCGACCGGAAGCTCGATCTTCATCAGCTTCGGCGGCACCGGCGACTTCCGTCACGTCTGGCGGTTCGACGGCACGTCGTGGCAAGCGCGCAGCGGCACGAGCGGAAGCAGCACGCAACTGCTCGACGTGGAGCACAACGCGCTGCAGTACGATCGCGTGACGAACCGGGTGTATGTCGGCACCGACGTGAGCGTGTGGCAAACCACCGACGGCGGTCTCACATGGACGCCGCTGGAGAACGGACTGCCGGACTCGCCCGTCTATGACCTGCAGATTCATCCCACCGCTCGCCTGATGCGCGCCGCGCTGCACGGACGCGGCGTCTGGGAGTGGAAGCTCGACGCGCCGATCCTGCCCGACGTGGAGCTCTACATCCGCGATACGAAGCTCGACACGGGACGCGGGGTGAACACCGATGGTCGCGATGATCCATCCATCTTCCCAACCGCTCAGGTGGTGCACTACCAGAGCCCGAACATCAAGGTCGATGTGCCGACGCCGGCCGGCTATCAGACGACCAATACCGACATCGACTTCCTCACCTTCAACACGGTCATTCAGGACGGCAGCAATGGGGTCGGGACCAACGTTCCGCCACCGACGGTTCACAACCGCGTCTACGTCGAAGTGCACAACCGCGGGCGCGTGGACGCCACCAACGTCCAGGTGTACGCCGCCATCACCAATGCAGCCACCGGACGTGGCCTCCCCGCAGGCTACACGGCCAATGTGGTGGCAGGCACGCCACTGCCCGGAACGAAGTGGATCACGCTCACTCCGGTGGTGATCCCGGTCGTGCATGCGGGATTCCCGGAGATTGCGTACTTCGACCTGCCGTCCACCGTGCTCCCGATGCCGGCGAGCCTTCCGGGCAACTCGCACTGGTGCATGGCGACGTTCTTCACGTGCGCGCAGGACCCGTTCACGAATACGATCACGAACGTGGACGCGCTCACGCTCGCCGATCGCAAGGTGGGACAGCGCAATCTGCACATCGTCGAGTTCATCGGAACGCCGCCCGCGCCGGCCACCGGCATTGGCACGTGGATTCGCCTGATCGTTTCGGGCGTCCACTTCAAGAGCAAGGGACTCACCGATCTCGTGATCGACGCTCGCCGCTTCAACGGGACGCTGTATGCGTTGCTGCCCGCGCCCATTTTCCCGGCGAAGGCTACGCAGATGAAAGGCGTGAAGCCCGGGCCGGCGAGCATCGCCAGGCAATGGCTCGCGCAATACCCCGCGCTCGCGAAGAAGCTCTACTTCGAGGCGAAGTTCTCGGACGGGCAGTACAAGCAGCTCACGGATGCAATGTCCAAGGTCTCCGCTGCCACGCCGCTCGTGTTCGCGGCCGGTGGGGGCCAGCTTACCAGCATTCCCATCAATCCGAAGGACGAGCACTCGATCTTCCTTCGCATCGACCTGCCCAAGGGCACGAAGGTGGGAACGGTGTACGAGTTCGACGTAACGCAGCGAGACACCAAGTCCGGCAAGCTGCTCGGTGGCTCACGGTATCGCGTGATGGTGAACCGGAAGAAGTAATGCTCTACCTGCTGCTCGCGACGTACGGCACGGTGCTGCTCGCGGAGATGCTGGGCGACAAATCCATCTACACGATCGGCAGCCTCGCCACTCGCTTCAACGTTCGGCACGTCCTGGCCGGCATCTCTCTCGCCTTCGCGGGAAAGATGCTGGTCGCCGTGCTTGTCGGACGCGCCATCGCGCAGTTGCCACCGTCGTTGATTGCCGGCGTGAGCGTCGTGACCTTTCTCGCCACGGCGCTCGTGATCTGGTTTCGGAAGCCGGAGCGACGCGATGCAACGAGCGCGAAGCCACAATTCTGGACGCGCGCCGTGTTCGTCTCATTCGCCGCCATCTTCTTCACCGAGTGGGGCGACGTTGGCCAGATCGCCGCCGCCACGCTCGCCGCTCGCTACCGTGAGCCGTTCGTCGTCTGGCTGGCCGCGACGGCGGCACTCGTCACCAAGGGGTTGCTCGCGATCACGCTTGGCGTCGAGCTGCGAAAAAGGGTGTCGCCGCGATATGTGCGTTACGGCGCGGTGATGCTCTGCCTCGCGATGGGGATTCTCGCGGCGTTCCACATCGACTGAGTGTTGTGCACTTCCGCGCCTCGTCGCGCTTCGTGACCGAGTCATCGCACGGGCGTCTACCAAGTGGGGCGCACTCCAGGTGCATGGCGCGTTGAGGCGTTCGCTCGCTACCCCGCAACCTCACCTGCCGGCCAACCCGCCTCCTGTCGCCGCGCCGCGCGGCGCGAAGAAGGTTGGTGTCCGACGCAACAAGAGGCCCGATGCCGAAAACTCAATGGCGCGATCGAGCACACCGTCGCACGCACGGCGTGTTTCGCGTCGAATGTGAACCACTCCAGATGACGAGATTCGGCCCAGGACTTCTTCTGTGTCTTGTTGCCGCCGCTTGCGGCGGAAGCGCGGACAGCGCGACCAGACCCGCGACGACCGTTGCGGGGACGATGAGCTTCGTGCTCGGAGGCACGTCGGGTTCATCGTCGCCTTACGTTGCTAGTCTCGAACGGAGCGCGATTGGGAGTGCTCAATCCGCGTCCTTGCTCCCCGGCGATGAATACATCGTG
>JAQBPV010000075.1 GCA_028287345.1 Gemmatimonadota bacterium | reverse complement strand
AGCGTCATCGGCAAGGCGACGCACAGTTGGCTGCCGCTGTTCTTCGACCGCTTCGTCGCACGACCGCTGCAGATTGCGCGCTACGGTGTGAATCTCATGCCCACGGGGGAAGCCTACTCGGGTGGCGGCATTCACATGCTCCCGCGCGACTTCATGAAATTCGGACAGCTGTATCTCGATGGTGGTCGCTGGAACGGCACTCGGCTCGTCAGCGACGCGTGGGTGCGACAGTCTACGGCTCACCATGTGGACCGGGCCGATGGATCAGATGACGGCTATGCCTGGCACCGTCACATGCTCGCGGCCGGAACGCGGTCGTTCCAGACCTACGAGGCCAGCGGGAACGGCGGGCAATTTCTCGTCGTCATCCCGGAGCTGGAGATGGTCGTCGTCGCGACTGCCGGGAACTACGGGCAGTACGCCGTCTGGAAGAACATCCGCGAGCAGCTCGTGCCCAAGGTCATGCAGGCTGTGCTACCGCGAGCACGAGAGTGAATGTCGAACCCGTTCCCAGCTCGCTCGCGACTCGGAGGTCGCCGCCCATGCCGACTGCGAGGTCGCGGCTGATCGCGAGACCGAGTCCCGTCCCTTCCGTCTGACGTTCCTGCAGCTGCACGAATGGCTCGAAGATGCTCTTGAGCTTCTCGCTCCTGATGCCGATGCCAGTGTCAGACACGCGAATGTTCGCGCACGTGCCGTTGTCGTCGAGTGTGACATCCACATCGACTCGGCCGCCAGGGGGCGTGAACTTCATCGCGTTGGTGAGCAGGTTGATGAGGATCTGCTCGGCCTTGTCGCGATCGGCCTGCACGTGAACGCTCCTCGGAGTGGAAATGGAGAGCGTGAGCGATGCGGCGGCCATCTGAGGCTCGATCATCGGCAGCACCCCAGCTACGAGCTCCGCCACTGCAACGGGACTGATCCGGTAGTCGACGTGTCCCGCTTCGATGCGCGCGAGGTTCAAGAGGTCGTTGATCAGCCGGAGGAGATGACGCTGGCTCCGCATCACGCGGCCGAGTGTCTCGCGCTGCGCGTCGGTGATGGGGCCATGAATGCCCAGCTCGACGAGTTGTACATAGCCCCCAATGGCATTGAGCGGCGTACGCAGCTCGTGACTCATGGTCGCGAGGAACTGACTCTTGGCGCGATTGGCGTCTTCGGCGGCGTTGCGTGACTGTTCGAGCTCCTCGGATTGCTCGACCAGCTCCTCGTTGAGGGTCTGGAGCTCCTCGCGCTGCGCTTCCATCTCCGCGGCCTGTTCCTGTAGCTGTTTGGCTTGCTGCTCCAATTCTGCATTGGCCGCTTCGGCCACGCGCTTGGCGCGAAGCAGTTCGTCCTCATACTTCCGGCGCTCGCGCACCTCGAGCAGCACACAGTCGTTGATGACGACGCCATCGCGTTCGCGACGCACGCCGTTGACGAGCGCGCCGACCTCCTGGCCGTCCTTTCGCCGCAGGAGGAGGAAGATCTCGTCGGCGTTCCCGTGCAGACGCAGCAGCGGAAAGAAGTGCGTCTGGTAGAAGATGCGTCCGGCGATGGTGAGGATCGTCTCGACGTGACGACCGGTGAGCTCGTCGCGCGTGTAGGCGAGCGTACGCGCGATGGTCTCGTTCGCATAGCGGATGAGACCGTCGTCGGCAAACGACACCACTCCGCAGGGAAGCGTGTCGAGCAGCTCACTCATTCCGGCGTCCTTTGAGGCGTCAGGCGTGAGGATTTGCGAGGTACTCCTTGATGAGGCTCACCGTCTCCGCGGGCTCGCTCATGTGCGGACAGTGGCCCGTTGCCTTCATGATGCGCAGGGTGCTCCCCGGCAGCGCTCGATGGACGTAATCGCCAACGCTCAACGGCGCGATGATGTCGTCCGAGCACTGGAGAATGAGCGACGGCGTGGCGACCTGCGCAAGGTCGCTGCGGTTATCGGAGAAGAACGTCGCCCGGGCAAACTGCGCCGCGATGACGGGATCGGTGGAGCAGAAGCTCGCCGTGAGCTCGGCGCCGAGCTCCGGACGGTCCGGGTTCTTCATGATGGCGGGCGCGAGGAAGTTGGCCCACCCGATGTAGTTCTTGTCCATCGTCTCGAGCAGACCTTCGATGTCGCTTCGCTCGAAACCGCCAACATAGTCGGGCGCGTCGTTGATGTACCGCGGCGACGGTCCGACCATGATCAGCTTAGCGAACCGCTCGGGCTGCTCATTCGCCGCCAGGACACCGATCATCGAGCTCACCGAATGGCCGACGAAGATGACGTCATGGAGGTCGAGCTCCTCGCAGATGTCGAGGACGTCGCGCGCGTAGCCGTCGAGGGTCGAATAGCGATCAACATCGTACGCGTTCCAATCGGACTTGCCGGAGCCAACATAGTCGAACAGGATGATCCGGTAGTCGTTCTCGAAGGCGGGGGTGACATAGCGCCACATGTGCTGGTCGCAGCCGAAGCCATGAGCGAAGAGCATGGGTTGCGTACCGTGGCCCAGCTCGATCACGTTGTTGCGGGTCAGGACAGCAGACGGCATACGGTCTCGTCGAGGGTGAGATGCGCTCACGTGCAAGAAACAGGCTCCAGCTCGCCATCGCGTTCGCGCTGGTGTGCCCGTTCGCGACATCAGGAGCGCAGCCCGGCTTTCCGCCGAACGACCCGCAAAGTTGGCGCCTCGCCGGCACGGCGAAAGTGTTCTGCTCGGCGCTGTTCGTCTCCGGCAGGGATGAGGCCGAGGCGCGCGCGCATCTGACGCCCTACTTCCTGGGCGCCAGCATGGACTCCATAACGGACGTGAAGGTCGACCGGCAGCGAAGGCTCGTGCAGTTGACGCTCGCCAATCGGATCACGCGCGAGGCGAAGCTGTACGGCGACCAGGGCTGCGTCATTCACCAGCCCGGTCGCGATTCGGTGTACTTCAAGCCGGTGCGCGTGACCTCGGCGCTTCCTGATGCCTCGAAGACACCGTGGCCGATGGGCGACGTGCTGCCCACCACGCCGCTGCCGTCCGAGATCGATACGCTGAAGTTGCGCGAGGCCGTCGACGCCGCGTTCGCGACGCCGGAGGGACTCACCGCTGCATTTCTCGTCGCATACAAGGGTCGCATCATCGCCGAGCGGTATGCGAATGGCGCGAACAAGGACATGCAGCTGGAAAGTTGGTCGGCGGGGAAGAGCATCGTCGGCACGCTCGTGGGGATGTTGATCCACGATGGCACGCTGCGTCTCGAGGATCCCGCGCCGGTGCCGGAGTGGCACAAGGTGCCGAACGATCCGCGCGCGAAGATTCGCGTGGTCGACCTGATGCGGATGTCGAGCGGGTTGCGGTTCAGCCGAGGAAGTCCGGAGGACATTCCGGGGTATCACGATCACGACCTCGGCTACACCGGCGCGATCGACGCGTTCGAGTTCGCGACGACGCGTCCGCTGCAGTTCGAGCCGAACACCTTCGGCCGGTATCGCAACACGGATCCGTTGACGCTTGGACTCATCGTGCGCGACGCCGTGCGCAAGCGTGGCGACGATTATCTCACGTGGCCGCAGCGCGCGCTGTTCGACAGGATCGGCATTCGTCGTCAGGTGCTGGAGACGGATCCGTATGGCAACTTCCTGCTCAACGGCTACGACTACGGCACGGCGCGCAACTGGGCGCGGATCGGCCTGCTCTACCTGAACGACGGCGTGTGGCAGGGCAGGCGGATGCTGCCTGTCGGGTGGACGAAGTTCGTGTCGACACCCGCTCCGGCGTGGAAGGACTCCAGCTACGGCGCCATGGTTTGGGTGAATGCGCGCGGGGCGTGGAAGAATCTTCCTCGCGACGCGTTCGCGTTTCGCGGGGCGGGCCTGCAGGACGTGTATGTGATTCCATCACGCGAGCTGGTGATCGTGCGGATGGGTCACTTCACGGGCGCGCGAGCGGGCGGAGCGGATCTCGAGCGCGCCGAGGCGTTGCTGATGCAGGCGATTCCTGTGAGTGCGGTTAGCGGACGTCGCTGACGCTACTCGCCATGTTGCGTTCCCAGAACGAGAACACGGTCTTCCACCACGCTGCTGATTGACCGGCGACATCGTTGTGTCCTGCGCCCGGAACGACTTGTAGCTCCTTGGGTCCGGCATAGCCATCGTAGAGGCGCTGACCGAATCGCGATGGTATCACTCGATCAGCGCCGGCGAGAACGACCTTGATCGGGCCGCGGTATTGCTCGAGCCACTTGTCCGGAGTGAACCGCTCGCGAAATACGAGCGAGACGGGGAGAAACGGCATCCCCGCCTGCGCTACTGACGCGAGGTTGTCATAAGGCATGAAGAGCGCGAGCCCTGCCACTCGGCTTCCCTGCCTATTGGCGAGGTAAGTAGCCACGCCTGAACCGAGTGACTCGCCGACGACGTATACCGGTTCGGTGGCGGGAAGCAACGCGAAGGCTTCGTCAGCGGCGGCGAGGAAGCTCGTCATACTGGGCGAGCCGGCTCGCGCTCCGTAGCCGGGATACTCGAGGATGTAGACGTCGACTGCGGCAGCGTCGTGGATTGGCCGAGCGAAGTAGTCTCGGTCGGTCGCAGAGCCGGCGTTGCCGTGCACGACGAGAACGTTCGCGATGCGCGGTTGGGTGGAGGGAAGCTTCCAGCCGATGATGTCTCCTTTGCCGTTTCGCCAGGCGACGAGGCCGTTCTCGGTGGCTGCTCGATCGGCGACTGCGGCGGGCAACACCGTTGGAAGATAGATCAGGCGCCGTTGAAACAATGTTGCCGCGACGACGATCAAAAAATACACGGCGATGATGGATAGCAGCATACCAATCAAGACGCGTCTCACGTGAGTCCGAGGAGTTGGGACGCCAAACTTCGGGCTTGCCACTATCGCACACCAATCCTCACGGACCGCCAAGAGCTGATTAACTGATGGCTAGAATCAAGGAATCACGGAATCGAACCTACCGACAGGTCCCTCGACTTCGCTCGGGACGCCTGTAGCTTTGCCCAACCCCCATCGGAGTTGCCCATGTCGATTCGTTTCCGCAACGCGGTCATCGCCGTTGCCGCTCTCATCTCACTCGCCGCTCCCGCAACCGCACAGCAGCGCGCTGGTCTCATGGGTGAGCTCATGAAAGACGTCGGCGACGTTCAGGGCAAGCTCGTTGGCCTCGCGAAGGCGATGCCGGCCGACAAATATGGTTGGCGGCCCGGCGCCGGCGTGCGCTCGGTGAGCGAAGTCTTCTTGCACCTCGCTTCGGACAACTATCTGCTCCCCGCGATCGTCGGCTTCCCGCCTCCCGCCGCATCGGCCATCAACCCAACCGACTTCGCGACGCTCGCCAAGTTCGAGAAGCAGAACCTGAGCCCCGATGCGACCGTCACCGCAATGCAGGTGTCGTTCGCGCATCTTCTCAAGTCGATGGCGGACACTCCGGATTCGCGTCTCGACGAGCGAGTGAAGTTCTTCGGTCAGGACATGTCCGTCCGCCAAGTGTGGGTTGCCACCGCCGCGCATCTGCACGAGCATCTCGGCCAGTCCATCGCCTATGCACGAACGAATGGCGTGACGCCGCCGTGGAGCCAGAAGTAATGAGACTGTCTCTCGCGGGCGCGTGTGCCCTCGTGCTGGCGTGCGCGATGCAAGCGCATGCGCAGCGGCCGGTGAAGGTCTTCATCTCCGTCGACATGGAAGGAATCGGCGGTGTGGTGACGGCCGAGCAGTTGGGCCCGACCGGATTCGAGTACGCGCGCTTTCGCGAGTTCATGACGGCCGAGGCGCTCGCGGCGATCGATGGCGCGCGGCAGGCGGGGGCGACGCAATTCGTCGTCGCCGACTCGCACGGCAATGAGCAGAATCTCCTGATCGAGCGATTCCCCGCTGACGTCACGATCATCCGCGGCAGCCCGCGTCCTCTCGGCATGATGGAAGGGATCGACTCGACGTTCGCGGCTGCCTTCTTCATCGGTTACCACTCGGCGACGACGAACGCGCGTGGCGTGCGCGCGCACACCATCTCGAGTGCGACGCTCGCGGCGATCAGGATCAACGGTCGCGCGACGGCGGAGTCGGGGATGAACGCAACGATCGCAGGATACTTCGGCGTGCCAGTGGCGCTGATCTCTGGCGACTCCGATGCGGTCGCCGAGATGAAGGCGTTGGTGCCTTCAGTGGAGGGCGCGGTGGTGAAGCGGGCGATCAGCTTCCACGCGGCAGCGACGATGCCACCCGAAGCGTCGCAGGCGCTGATCCGCGCGCGGGCGCGTGCGGCGATCGAGCGGCTGCGCGAGATGCAACCGTTCGTCGTGCGTGCGCCGATTCAGCTGGAGCTCACGTACAAGAACTACACGCCGGCGGAGATGATGGCGTATCTGCCGGGTGTGGAGAGGATCGATTCGCATACGATTCGATATACGGGGCGGTCGATCATCGATGTCTCGCGGTTCATGGGATTCGCCATGGGATATCGTGCCGACCTGACGCCGTAGGCTGGCCATCGTGCGGCGTGTCGTACGGCGTACGGCGCGTCGTTTTCGAGTGAGGCGTGCAGCGTGTTGCGATTCGTGGGGCGGCGTCGGGATGACTCGAACCATGTGAGTCGACCATCTCGCGCACGAATAACGGCGTTGTTGGAACGGAGTTCCGTAGTCGCCCAGATTCCCCCCTTCCAATGCGGCGTTGTGAGCTCGGCCGGAGTGAAGGAGAGAGCGGGCGTTCCTGGAGACGGTGTCTGAGCGCGGTCGCAGAGTGCGTACGAGGCCGATAGTGGGTCGAGCGCAAAGTCCGCCGTCGGAAGGAATGCCCGCGACCGACCGCAGGTCCTCCCAACGCCCTAGACGCATCGACATCCTTCACGCCACCAAACACCAACGGTACATTTGCGCATGATCTCGCGCGTCCGGATGGTCGTCGTCGCTGCCGCAGTGCTACTCGCCGTCGGGATTGCCTGCAGAAAAGAGCCAGCCTCCGTCGAGGAGCTCTACACGACGCGCACTCTCGCGCTCAGCTATCTCCGGCGCAACCAGCTCCCGGAAGCCGAAGCCGAATTCAAGAAACTCATCAAGCTCGCGCCGGACGATCCGCTCGGGTACGCAGACCTCGGGCTCACCTACCTGCAAGCCGGCAAGTATCCAGATGCGGAAGCCCAGCTCAAGCGCGCGCGCGAGCTGGACAAGTCGAGCGTCGAAATTCGTCTCGCGCAGGCCAAGCTCTTTGCACTGACCAACCGGCCCAACGACGCGCGCGAGACGCTCCAGCAACTGCTGAAGGATGCGAAGGGAAATCCGCAGGTGCTGTATGCGCTCGCCGAGCTCGATGCCGCGAAGACCGACTCGGCGTCGACGCGACAGTACGAGGCTCGCCTGCGTGACGTCCTCGCGGCGGCGCCGTCGAACCTCGCCGTCCGGCTCAAGCTGCTCGAATCGCTCGCTCGGCGCGGGGAAGTCGACAGCACGGTACGCCAACTCGAGGAAGTGCGACGCATTCCACCGGAGCCGCCGAAAGAAGCTCGCGTCTATCTCGATAGCACGATCCAACTTCTGCGCGCTGGATCACTCGCGCAGTCGCGCACGACGCTCGACCGATTCCTTCGGCTCATGGAAGTGACGTCGCCGTATCAGGCGTCGCTCGAGCTGGTGAAGTGGACGGAAGGTCCCATCCCCGGACATCCGGTGCTCACCTTCGCACCGAAGGATTTCGTGTCGCTGCGCGGGCTGCGCGGCCGTCCCACCGCCGACATGGTGAAGTTCGTCGACGCCACGAGCGACGCCGGCTTTGCGACCGACGGCGGAACCGGCGTCGCGAGCCCGAGGCCCGTGCCGTCCGCCATCGCACTCGGCGACACCGATGGAGATGGCCGAGACGACATTTTCGTCTCGGCGTGGTCGGCTGCGACGAACAAGGCGGTCGTGCGCTTCTACCATGTCCAAGGTGGGTTCGTCCGCGATGACACCCAACGCTCGGGCATCTCGCTTCCCGATGGTGCGACGTTCGCGACGTTCGCGGACTTCGACAACGATGGCTGGCTCGATCTGTTCGTGATCGGCGGCGAAGGAAAGAATCATCTCTTTCGCAACAGCGGCAACGGAACGTTCACCGAGGTGACGGCGAAGGCGGGCATCGGCGACACAAAGGGCGCGCAGAAGGCGTTCTTCTTCGATCTCGATCACGACGGCGACCTCGACCTGCTGCTCATCGGTACGCAGCGCACTGTCTATCGCAATAATCTCGACGGCACGTTCACCGAAGCGACAGCGGCATTCGGTCTTGGCGGCACTGGCGAGCCGAGTGACGCGGCGTTCGGCGACTTCGACGGCGACGGACGACTCGACGTCTTCATCGCTAATGGAAAGGCGAGCGACGCGCTGCTGCACAACGGCGGCGCGCAGCGCTTCACCGACGTCACCGCCACGAGCGGATTGGCAACGACCGGCGGATCGACCGCGGTGGTGGCAGGTGACTACAACAACGACGGCTTCCTCGATCTCTTCGTCGTCAACGTGGGCGGCCCGATTCTCTGGCTCAACAAGGGCGACGGCACCTTCAAGCGCGATACGCGCTCGAGTGCCGCGCTGCAGGAAATTCACGGGTCCACCGGTGCCGTCGCAACGTTCGTCGACTACGACAACGATGGCTGGCTCGATCTCGTCATCGGTCTTCGCAGCAAGAGCCCGACGGGGATCGTCGTGCTCAAGAATGACGGCACAGGCAAGTTCGTCGATAAGTCGTCGCTGATTCCTCCGGCAGTCCGCGGCGCTGGTGCAGCGATGATCGCCGTGACGGACATCGATGGCGACGGCGACGAAGACTTGATGCTGCTCGACGTGAATGACGCGCCGCGCCTGTTGCGGAACGAGTTCGGCAACAGCAGCCTCGCGGTGAACGTGGAGCTCAAGGGACTCCGCACGGGGAGCGGCAAGAACAACGCCTTCGGCATCGGTGCGAGGCTCGAGCTGCGCGCCGGCGAAGTCTTCCAGACGCGCCTCGTGAACAGTGGCATCACACACTTCGGCCTCGGCTCACATCTCAAGGCCGACGTCCTTCGCGTGATCTGGCCGAACGGTGTGCCGCAGACGGTGTTCTTCCCCGGCTCGGATCAGGACGTCGTCGAACTGGAGATGCTCAAGGGGTCGTGCGGCTTCGTGTACACGTGGGATGGCAAGAAATTCCGCTTCGTTACAGACGCGATGTGGCGCAGCGCGCTCGGCATGCCGATGGGCCTCATGGGTGGCACGAGCGCGTACGCGCCCGCGGGAGCGTCGCAGGAGTACGTGCGTATTCCGGGCGACGCGCTCCAGCCGCGCGACGGCAAATACGTCCTGCAGCTCACCGAAGAACTCTGGGAGACGGCGTACGCCGACGAGGTGAAGCTCATCGCCGTCGATCATCCGGATTCCGTCGACGTCTTCGTCGACGAACGCTTCGTGCCACCGGGTCCGGTGACGCTCCGCCTCTTCCAGATCTCGCGGCGCGACGTGCCGCTATCGGCTGTCGACGAACGTGGCAACGACGTACTTCCAGCTCTGCGCGATGCGGATGACGTCTACGTCTCGAACCTCACGCCCACGCAGTACCAGGGCGTTGTCGAGCCACACGACTTGATCCTCGACCTCGGCCCCAACGCTGGCGCGAAGGGCACGTCGCTCTACCTGCGCGGATGGATCTATCCGACCGACGCGAGCATCAACGTCGCGCTGTCGCAGCAGAAGGTGCTGTCGCCCGCGCCTCCGTCAGTCGAAGTGCGCGACGCACAGGGGCGGTGGAAGACTGTCGTGCCGAGCATCGGATTTCCTTCGGGGAAGGACAAGACGATCATCGTCGATCTCGCGGGCAAGTTCCCGACGGCGGATCATCACGTTCGTCTGCGCACGAGCATGCAGATCTACTGGGACCAGGCGTTCGTCGCGCGGTCGTTGTCGGGCAGCGAGGCGAAGGTGACGACGCTCGCGCCGCAATCGGCCGATCTGCATTCGCGCGGCTTCTCGCGGATGTACCGCAAGGGCGGTCGCTACGGCCCGTATTGGTTCGCCTATGAGGACGTGACGAAGCAATCACCGTGGCGGCCGATCGAAGGCGACTTCACCCGCTTCGGCGATGTGCTGCCACTCCTCGGCAACAGCGACGACATGTACATCGTCATGGCACCCGGCGACGAAGCGACCATCGCGTTCGACGCGAGCTCGGCGACTTCGCTGCCGAAGGGATGGAAGCGCGACTTCCTGCTCTACACCGATGGCTGGATCAAGGACTCCGACCTGAATACCGCGCACGGAACCACGGTGGGGCCGCTGCCATTCCACGCCGTGAAGTCGTATCCGTTGGCGCCCGGTGATTCCTATCCGACCGACCCGCAGCGACAACGCTACGTGCGAGACTACAACACGCGAGCGGTGAAGCGTTCAACGCTGCCAGCTCAGCGCTGATACACTCGCACGTAATCGACGAGCATCTGCTGCGGAAACGTCGTGGTCGCGTCGGGATCACCAGGCCAGGCGCCGCCGACTGCGACGTTCAGCAGCATGAAGAAGGCGTGATCGAACACCCACGTACCGCCGGATGGCACGTTCGCGACCGACGTGCGTCGATATTC
Organism: Gemmatimonadota bacterium; assembly: GCA_028287345.1. Lineage (GTDB taxonomy): Bacteria > Gemmatimonadota > Gemmatimonadetes > Gemmatimonadales > Gemmatimonadaceae > AG11. The sequence continues at coordinate 697 of JAQBPV010000075.1, read as the reverse complement.
CTTGTCGTCGACGAGCCAGCGGATTTCGCTGGGCGCCCACTCGACGGTAAAGACGTGATAGTCGTCCGCGAACGGTACCGCGGTGAGCGTGTACGAGCTGCCGATGGCGCTGCCACCGGAGTAACCCGGTCCATGCAGCGTGCCGTGCACCGCATTCGGCTCCTTGCCGATGTTTTCCATGATGTCGATCTCGCCGCTCCTCGGCCAACCGACCCGGTCGATGTCGTTGCCGAGCATCCAGAAGGCGGGCCAGAGGCCCTGTCCGCGCGGGATGCGGATGCGCGCCTCGAACTTCCCGTACGCCTGCTCGAACTTCGCCTGGGTCTTGAGGCGTGCCGATGTGTAGCGACAGCCCCCATACCAGCACGTGAGCGATGAATTCGCTGGCTCAGCGCGCGCCGTGATGACGAGATGTCCGCTGCCGTCGGCCGACGCGTTGCTCGCACTGGTCGTATAGTACTGCCGCTCCTGATTGCCCCAGCCGCTGCCGCCAGTTTCCGTCACCCACTTCGTCGGATCGACAAGCGAGCCCGCAACGCCGTCGAACTCGTCGCTCCACGCGAGCTTCCATTCACCCGGCGTAACGGGCGTGTTGTCGATGGGCGTCACTTGCGCGGTTGGCGGCTTTGCGCATCCGGTAAACGCGATGACGGAGGTGCACGCGAGCGTTCTGTAAGTTCGGAGAAGGTTCCGCAGC
>JAQBPV010000060.1 GCA_028287345.1 Gemmatimonadota bacterium | reverse complement strand
TGGCCGTCACTTACCTGACTCTCGAGCAGAACGAAAAGGTCGGTCCCATCGTGACACGTCTCGTCGCTGTGGATCCGGGCAATCCGGATAATTACAATCTCGCCGCGCGCGCGTATCTGTCGCTGGCGAAGGCTGCCGAAAAGGCGAAGAAGAACCCGCTCGCGGCTGCCTTGAACGACACGACGCTCACCTGGTACAACAAGGGCAACAAGCTGCCCATCGAGGTTACGTTCACCGAGTTTTCGCCAAGCGAGAAGCAGGTCGTCATCGGCGGTTCGATTCTCGATCGTCGCGAGAAGGCGGACGCGAACGACAATCCGCCGCCTGCCGCCAAGCCGGTGAAGGGCAAGCCGGCGCCGAAGGCTCCCGCGGCGAAGACCTATCCTCCGAAGCCGGTGCAGCTCACCTTCGTCGCTCTCGACAAGGCTGGTCAGGTCGTCGGCACGGAGTCAGTGACGACGGAGCCGCTGACGCCCGGCCAGCGCGGGAAGTTCAAGCTCACGATTCAGGCGCCAAACGTTGTTGCGTATCGGTATACCATTTCGGAGTAGGTCGGTTTTGGCCGAGTGAGAAAGCGCCCGCCGATTGGCGGGCGCTTTCTTCGTATTGGCGGTGTCGTAGGGCGCGAGGCGCTACGCGCCAAGCTTGCGGGGCGGGACGATTCGCGTCCCTTACGGATACTGCGCTGAAGGCTGCTGTTGCTGTTCGCCATAAGCGAGCGGAGCGAAGCGCCCGCCGCCCCTGAACACCATGACAAACCGCCACACGTAGACCAGCACAAGTGCTGAAACCAGCTTGATTTCCGCCCCCGTATCTCCTACTTTCCATGAGGGTCCGACACACGTCGCCGCCCGCACATTTTTGAAGGGGGAAGAACTCACTCCGGTGGTCTTCCCCCGTCGCTTCGGTGGAGGTCCCGCAGAGCACAATGGTACGAGTCAGCAAAGTTCTGCCGGGCAGCATCTGCGAAGAGATGGGCGTCGTCACAGGGACGCAACTGCTCACGGTCAATGGCCGCGAGCTCGCCGATTTCCTCGATTGGGAATTTCTCACGGCCGATGAGGAGCTCGTCATCGAGGCGCGCCTTCCCGACGGCGAAGAGATCGTCTACGAAGTCGAGCGCCCCGAAGGCGAATCACTCGGCGTCGAGCTGGAGCCGCCGACCATTCGGCGTTGCGCTAACCGCTGCGAGTTCTGCTTCATCGAGGGCCTCCCCAAGGGTCTTCGGAAGTCGCTCTATGTGCGCGACGACGACTATCGTCTCTCTTTCGCCTACGGCAACTTCGCCACGCTCTCGAACGTGAAGGAGCGCGACATCCAGCGGATCCTCGAATACCGCCTGTCGCCCCTGTACGTCTCGGTGCATGCCACGCCGTGGGAAGCGCGCAAGATTCTCCTCAACAACCCGCGCGTCCCCAACATCGTCGAGCAGCTCACGCGTCTCGCCGAGGGGGGCATTCAGTTCCACGGGCAGATGGTCATCGTCCCAGGACTGAACGACGGTGACGTGCTCGAGGCGTCGCTCACCGATCTCTGGAACCTCGGAGACGCTGTGTTGAGCGTCGCGCTGGTACCCGTCGGCGTTACGCAGTTCTCGCATCTCTACAACGGCAAGCCGATGGACGCCGAGAACGCCGGACGCATTCTGGCCTCCGTGGAGCGCTGGGAAGAGCGCGCGCTGGCCGAGCGTGGCGACCGCTGGGTGTTCGGCTCCGATGAGCTGTACCTGCTCGCCGAGCGTCCGCTGCCTGGCGTGGAGCACTATGGCGACTTCTCGCAGATCGAGAATGGCGTTGGTGCCGTGACGTCGCTGCGCGAGCGCGTTCGCAATGGGCTGTCGTCGCTCCCGCGGCTCGACGGCAAGAAGATCGGCGTCGTCACGGGTGTCTCGATGGCAGCACTGATGCCCGAGCTGCTCGACGCACTGACGACGCAGACTGGGGCCGAATTCTCCCTGATGGTCATGGAGAACTCGATGTTCGGCCCCACTACCACCACTGCCGGGCTGCTCGTCGGCGCCGACATCCGTCGCGCGCTCGCCGATCGGCAGGACCTCGATCTCGCGCTGATTCCAGCCGAGACGATCAATGATGATGGACTTTTCCTCGACGAGGAGCGCTTCATCGCGCTCCGTGAGACACTTCCGATGCCGGTATATCCTTCGTACGACTTCATCGACGTTTTGACGCTTGAAGGGGAGCCCAGTCTCCCCGGGCAGCGTGCAGCATGAGCGTGCCTGTCGTTGCCCTGATCGGCCGCCCGAACGTCGGCAAGTCGGCCCTGTTCAACCGCATCATCGGAGAGGACGAAGCCATCGTCTCCGAGGAGGCGGGCACCACGCGCGATCGCCACTTCTCCAAGGCGGAGTGGAACGGCCGCGCCTTCTGGCTCGTCGACACCGGCGGTCTCTCCGACGATCCGAACCTTCCGATGGACGCCGAGATCCGGAAGCAGGTGGCCGTCGCCATCGAGGAGGCCGACCTGTTCCTGTTCGTCGTCGACGCGCAGGTGGGAGTGCATCCGAGCGACTCACGCGTTGCCGAGATGCTGCGCACGTCGGGCAAGCCGCTGCTGCTCGTGGCGAACAAGGTCGATGATCCCAGCCGCACGGATTACTACGAGTTCTATCGCATCGGTGCGGGCGATCCGTTCCCCGTGTCGGCGCAGAATGGCAAGAACTCCGGCGACCTCCTCGATGCGGTCGTGGAGCGTCTGCCGGAGTCGATCCCCGAGGACGAGGAGGCGCTTCGCGTCGCCGTGATCGGGCGTCCCAACGT
>JAQBPV010000010.1 GCA_028287345.1 Gemmatimonadota bacterium | reverse complement strand
CGACGCCGGCTTCCCGCGCGATCGCGGCGGCCGTGAGCGGGTTGTCGCCGGTGATCATCACCGTGCGAATGCCCATGGCGCGCAGGCGGTCGAACCGCTCGCGCATGCCGCCCTTCACGATGTCCTTGAGGTAGATGACGCCCAGCACGCGTGCCGGTGCGCTGCCGCGCCGCTCGGCGACCACGAGCGGCGTGCCGCCTTCGGTCGCCACGCGCGATACGACTGCCTCGAGGTCGAGCGGAATGCTGCCGCCATTCTCCTTCACCCACCGGACCACCGCGTCCCCGGCGCCTTTTCGTACCACTGACGTGCCGGAGTTCACGCCGCTCATGCGCGTCGTGGCGCTGAACGGCACGAACTCCATCCCCGATGCATCGCGAGCACGCAGACCAAACTGCTCTTTCGCGAGCACGACGATGCTTCGCCCTTCCGGCGTCTCGTCCGGCAGCGACGAGAGCTGTGCTCGATCGGCGAGATCGTCGAGCTCCACGCCCGACACGGGGATGAACGCCGCCGCCTGCCGATTGCCGAGCGTGATGGTGCCGGTCTTGTCGAGCAACAGTGTGTTGACGTCACCCGCGGCTTCGACGGCGCGACCGCTCATCGCGATGACGTTCTGCTGGATCATGCGATCCATGCCGGCGATGCCGATTGCCGAAAGCAGCCCGCCGATGGTCGTCGGAATGAGGCAGACCAGGAGCGCGATCAGAATGGGAATCGCGACAGGAGCGCCGGAGTAAATCGCGAACGGTTGCAGTGTCACGACCGCCAGCAGGAAGATGATCGTCAGCCCCGAGAGCAGGATCGTCAGCGCGATCTCATTCGGCGTCTTCTGCCGAGATGCGCCTTCGACGAGCGCGATCATGCGGTCGAGGAATGTTTCGCCAGGATTCGCGCTGATGCGAATGACGAGGAAGTCGGACAGCACCTTCGTCCCGCCCGTGACGGCAGAGCGGTCGCCGCCGCTTTCGCGCACGACGGGAGCGGACTCGCCGGTGATTGCCGACTCATCGACGGACGCGACACCCTCCACCACTTCACCATCGCTGGGAATGACGTCGCCTGGCAGGCAGAGGACGAGATCTCCGCGGCGCAACGCTGGTGCGGCGACGACCTCGGTGTTGCTCCGGTCGTCTGGTTTGATGAGACGCTTCGCGGTCGTCTCCGTGCGCGACTTGCGCAGTGTGTCCGCCTGCGCCTTGCCGCGTCCCTCCGCCATCGCCTCTGCGAAGTTCGCGAAGAGCACGGTGAACCAGAGCCACAGCGCGATCTGAACCGTGAACGCGATGTCGCCGCGCCCGGCAATGGTGTCGCGCACGAGCACGAGCGTCGTCAGCACACTCCCGATGAGTACCACGAACATCACCGGATTCCGCACCATGTGCCGCGGTGCGAGCTTGGTAAAGGCGTCGCCAATGGCGCGACGAACGATTGGGCCATCGAACAACGGTCGCTTCTGGGTAGACATGTTAGAACAGGCTCCCCGCACCCATGAAGAGGTGCTCGACGATCGGCCCGAGGGCGAGCGCAGGGAAAAAGGTGAGCGCGCCGACGATGATGATGACGCCTATGAGCAGCAGCACGAATAGCGGCCCGGTGACGGGGAACGTTCCCGCAGTCTCCGGCGCCACCTTCTTCTGCGACATGAAGCCGGCAAGCGCGAGCACGGGCACGATCAGCGCAAAGCGGCCGAACAGCATCGTCACGCCGAGAAGCGTGTTGTAGTAGTAGGTCGAGCCCGTGAGTCCGGCGAAGGCGCTGCCATTGTTGGCGAACGCCGAGCTGAACGCGTAGAGGATTTCGGAGAAGCCGTGTGGTCCGGCGTTGCTCAGTCCCTTCAGTCCATCGGAGAAAACGACGGACACGCCGGTCATGCCGAGAATGAGCAGCGACGACAGCAGCGCGAAAAGCATCGCCATCTGGATCTCGCGCGCCTGAATCTTCTTGCCGAGATACTCAGGGGTGCGTCCGACCATGAGGCCGGCGAGGAACACGGTGAGCACGACCATCATGAGCATTCCGTACAGACCGGCGCCAACGCCACCGAACATGACTTCGCCGAGCTGCATGTTGACCATCGGCACGAGTCCACCGAGTGGCGTGAAGGAGTCGTGCATCGCGTTCACCGCGCCGCACGATGCGTCGGTGGTAACGGCGGCAAAGAGTGCGGAGTTGGCGATACCGAACCTCACCTCCTTGCCTTCCATGTTGCCGCCGGACTGCGCGTCGCTCGCCACGACGTCGACACCACGCGCTGCGTGGATTGGATTGCCGCGCGCCTCCGCCCAGTAGGCGACGCTGACGCCACCGAAAAACAGAATGAACATCGCCGCCCACACAGCCCATCCGTGCTTCACGTTGCCGACCATCCTCCCGAACATCCACACCATGCCGCTCGGGATGGCGAAGATGAGGAACATCGAGATGAAGTTCGTCCACGGCGTCGGGCTTTCGAACGGATGCGCGGAGTTCGCGTTGAAAAACCCTCCTCCATTCGTGCCGAGCTGCTTGATCGCTTCCTGGCTCGCCACGGGTCCCATCGCCAATACCTGCTTCGCACCCTCGAGCGTCGTGAGCTCGACGTACGAGGCGAAGTTCTGGATCACGCCCTGCTGCACGAGCACCAGCGCGATCACGAGCGACGCCGGCAGCAGCACGTACAGCGTGCCGCGCACGAGATCCGTCCAGAAGTTGCCGAGCTTCCCTGCCGAGCGGCGCGCGAGGCCGCGCACGAAGGCCACGGCGATCGCCATGCCCACGGCCGCCGAGATGAAGTTGTGAAACGCGAGCTGGGTCGCCTGCGAGAAGTACGACATCGTCGACTCGCCGGCATACGACTGCCAGTTGGTATTCGTGGTGAACGACGCTGTCGTCTCGAACGACTGTCGATCGGTGACGCCAGGAAGGTGCTGCGGATTGAAGGGGAGTACGTGCTGCAGCCGCAGTGCGACATACGTCAGCAGCATGGTCGCGAGGCTGAAGAGCAGCATCGCGCTCGCATATCCCGCCCAATGCTGGTCTTCGTCGGGATCGATTCCGCTCAGCGCATAGATGCCATGCTCCACCGGAGCGAGCCAGCGCACACGCCCTTCGTACACCGCAACCAGATACAGCCCAAGCGGCTTCGTCACAGCGAGTATGGCGGCGCTGAAAAACAGGATCTGCAGCCAGCCGTTGGTGGTCATGTCAGAACTTCTCGGGCCGGATGAGGGTGTAGACGAGGTAGGCGAGAACGGCGACCGTGACGGCGAGCGCGATGAGCGTTTCGGCGTTCATGGGCGCGTCTCTGGGGCGAGGGCCATCGCTTCATCGCTCTGCCCGATTCGCTCGCAGAACGCCACGTAGCCGAGCATGAGGCCGAAGAAGGCGACGGTGCCGAAGAGGTAGAGAAGGTCGATCATTGCGACGTCCCGGAAGGCGTGGGTGCGGCAGTTCATTCGCCGCATCCGCAGGCTATCGGGATGCCCGCAAGGGCCGCATTCGAGGTGCGGCCTCAGGGCATAAAGGTTTTACAAGGACGATCAGGCCCGTGGCTGCGCGGCGGCAGGCAGATCGATCGTGAAACGGCTGCCACCATTCGTGCGCGGTGCATACTCCAGCGTTCCACGCTGCGCTTCGATCAACTGCCGTGCGATGGAAAGACCGAGCCCCGTGCCGCGCACGCCGTCGGACACTGCCGAGCCTCGGTAGAACGGCGCGAAGATCTTCTGCTCGTCGCCGGCGGGGATGCCCGGACCGCGGTCTTCGACGGTGAAGCGAAGCCGGTCGCCCAGCTGTACCACCTCGAGCTGGACTGGCAGCTCGCTCGGCGAATACTTGAGCGCATTCTCGAGAAGATTCGTCAGCGCCCGCATCGTATGCATGAAGTCGAAGTCGCCGACGAGAATCGCGTCGTCGTTCGCGATGCGCACGTCGATGCGCCCTGCGCCATGCACGGACTCCACGCGATCGAGCGCGGCACCTACCACGTCGTCGACGGCGTTCGTGGTCACCGTGAGCGGCAACACGCCGGCATTGATCTGCGACAGCTCCAACAGATCGCCCACCTGCGCATTCAGCCGATCGGCTTCCTCTTCGATGATCTGCGCCCTGCTCGGATCGCCGCCACGCCAGATCTCGTTCGCGATGCCCTTGATTGCGGTCAGCGGCGTGCGCAAGTCGTGCGACACGGCCGCAAGCAGCGCATCCTTCAGCCGATCGGCGCGACGCAGCGACTCCGCTTCCTCCTCGGCACCGGCGAGCCGCAGTCGCTCGATGCCTAGCGCCGCGTAGTACGACAGTGCGCCGAGTACGCGACGTTGATCATCCGTCACGCCGAATGGCTGCACCGCCGACAGGCGAAGCGCGCCGACCACCTTGCCGCTCACCGCAAGCGGAATGCCGAGGGCACTGAGATCGGCAAGCGTTACACTCGGCGACGAGTCTGTTCGCTCGGCGGCCAGTGCGTCGCTGAGAATGGTGAGTGTGCCGTCCGCACGCTCGGCGGCGGGCATCGCGTTTTCCACCGTGTAGGACAGCAGGGCGGAATTCGCGTCGCCCACACTCTGCGCCGGCGATTGCCCCGCGAGCCGCAGGCCCGCCGACGCGTCCCAACGGAAGATCGAACAGCGCTCTACCCCCATCGCTTCGCGTATGACGGCGGCAATTGCATCGAGTGCCTCCGCGGCGCGCGGCGCCTTGAGCGTTTCGGCGCCAAGCGTCGCGAGACGATCGATCTCGTCGGCACGACGGCGAGCGCTCTCCGTCGCTTGGCGCTGTCGCTCGAGCAGCTGCGCGGCCACGATGCCGGTGACGAGAAAGGCGACGAGGACCAACCAGTCGCGCGGATCCTCGATGATGAGCGTGTTGTATGGACGGAGGAAGAACCAGTTGAAGACGACGAACGCCACGCCCGCGAGCGCCACGCCAAGTGCGCGACCTTCGGCGGCGCTGCCTGCGAGGACGACGAGCAGAAACGCGAGCGCGAAGTGCGCTTCGTCGAGCCGCGCGCGCATCAACATCAGCAGCGAGGCCGTCGCCGCGAGTACGATGAACCACAACAGCCAGGAGCGCAGGCGCGCTGTGTTCATCTGACTATCACTCGTCGAGATCGAAGCGATAGCCCACCGCGGGCTCTGTCCGAATCAGCTTTGGCCGTACCGGGTCCGATTCGAGCTTCCGGCGAAGTTGACCGACATACACGCGGAGGTATTGCTGTGCGTCACCGCTGCCGCTGCCCCAGACGGAAGCGAAGAGCTGCGAGTGAGTGAGTGTCTTCCCCGCATTCGCGAGGAACGCACGAAGCAGGTTCCACTCGGTGGGCGTGAGGTGCACGTCATGCCCGTCGCGTTTCACCGATCGCGCAGCGAGGTCGATCGTCACACCATGCGCGACGATGACGGATTTGTACGCCGCGCCCGCCGCCGCTTGCGTTGCCCGACGCAGTTGGGCGCGGACGCGCGCCTTCAACTCGACAGTGCTGAACGGCTTGGTGATGTAGTCGTCCGCGCCGGCGTCGAGCAGCGCTTCCTTCTCACTCGCAGTGTGGCGCGCCGAGAGGACGATGATCGGGACTGCGGTGAAGCTGCGCAACTCGCGGCAGACCGCGAGGCCGTCCTGATCGGGCAGGCCGAGGTCGAGCACGATGAGTATCGGCTGCTCAGCCGCGGCGAGGTCGATACCCTCCACGGCACTGCTGGCTTCGAACACCCGATAGCCATTGTCCGACAGCGCGTTGCGAACGACGCGACGGATCTGCGGCTCGTCGTCGATGACGAGAATGTTGCCTGCTGCAGGCTGCGCGTGCGTCGTCGGCATTCATTGATGATAGACGAGCCTGCGCGCAGCCGCGAGTAACCTCCCTATGCTGCGGTAGGATAGTCCGTGTAGCCCTGCGCAAATCCGTTCGGTCCCGGCGAGAAGAACGTCGACGTGTCGGGCGTTGCGAGCGGAGTGCCATTCTTCAGGCGAGCCACCAGGTCAGGATTGGCCAGGAATGGCCGACCGATCGCAACCAGATCGGCATGCCCCGTCGTGAGCGCGGCATCGATTGCCTCCACGGTGTGAAGACCGCCGCTGAGAATGAGCGTGTTGGTGAACTTTTCGCGGATGATCTCGACTGTCCTCGCCGGAAGCGCAGGTGCACCCATACTCGCATGATTCACGAGGTGCACGTAGGCGATGCCTATGCGCTGCAGCTCCTCCGCCAGATACGCGTACGTCTCATCGATTTCAGCGTAGTGCGGCATGTCGCCGTTCACGCCCCAGGGTGAGAGGCGGATGCCCGTCCGGTCGACTCCGATGGCGTCCGCTACGGCACGCGTGACCTCGAGCACGAAGCGCGCGCGATTCGTCACGCTGCCGCCGTAGTCGTCGGTGCGCTGGTTGGACTGCGGATGCAGGAACTGTTCGAGCAGGTAGCCGTTGGCGCCATGCAGCTCGACCCCATCGAAGCCCGCTGAGATCGCGAGCTTGGCGCTGCGCGCGAATTCGTCGCGCACACGAGTCAACTCCCCGGTGAGCAATGCCCGCGGCGTAGACTGGGGCTGCATCTGATGCTCGTCCGTCCAGATCATGGCCTCCGCCGCGACAGCCGATGGTGCGACACCCTCGGCGCCATCTGGCAGGTTTGCGGGATGAAAGACGCGACCCGTGTGCATCAGCTGTACGAAGATGTGCCCGCCCTCTTCGTGCACTGCGTCCGTCACGCGCTTCCAGCCCGCAACCTGCTTCTTGTCGAACAGGCCGGGGATCCGTGAGTAACCCAGTCCGTTCGGCGACGGCGAAGTGCCCTCGGTAATGATGAGACCGGCGGTCGCGCGTTGCCGGTAGTACTCGGTCATCAGCTCGGTAGGGGTGTTGCCCACAGCGCGGCTCCGTGTCATGGGAGCCATGACGATGTGATTGGAGAGCGTGAGTTGCCCGAGGGCGTGTGGTTCGAACGCGCTATGCGACATGGCTGCGTGAGGAGCGAATGGGAAGCGGAGGATGAAGCATGGACGGCCGGATGTTAAGACGTCGAATCCTCTGCGGGTTCCAAGCGGCGCGTTCGTCGTTGCGCCATCACTGCGTTCCCCACGCCCCTCCCACCGACTTGTAGATCACCACGAGCGCCGTTGCCGCCGCCGTGTGCGCCAATGCGAGCTGGTTCTCGGCATCGAGCAGCGTGCGTTGTGCGTCGAGCACCTGGAAGAAATCCGTGAGTCCCCCTGCGAAGCGCTGCTGCGCAAGCTCGGCTGCATGGGTGCTGGCGCGGACGGCCTCGGTGAGCACCACCACGCGGGCATGCGCCCGATCATAGGAGATCAGCGACGTCTGCGCCTCCTCCACGGCCTGGAGCACGGTCGCATCGTACTGCGCGCGCGCGTCATCCTCTCGCGTGGCGGCCACGGCAACGCGTTGCCGCACGCGCCCGATATCCAACAGCGGAAAGCTCACCATCGGTCCGACGAAGAAGCGCGACGATCCCGCTGTTGTGAGCGATTGCAACCGCGTGGCCGCATAGCCGCCGCTCGCACCGATGGAAAACGTCGGCAGATAGTCCGCTCGCGACGCACCGACGAAGAGCTCATTCGCCGCGAGCAGCCGCTCGGCGCGCAATACATCGGGCCGATGGCGGATGAGCTGCGCGGGCGAACCCACGTCGAGCGAGTCGGGCAGTCGCGGCAGATCGGCCGCCACGTACACCGACGCGGGAAGCTCTTCGGCCGTGCTGCCGAGCAGCGTCGCAAGCCGATAGCGGTGCGCCGCTATCTGTGACTCCAGGGTTGGTACGCTGGCCAGCGTCAGCTGCAGAACGGAGAGCGCGCGCTCCGTATCGAACGCGGTGCCACGGCCGGCACGCAGCCTGTCCTCCGTGAGTGAAACGGTGCGACGTTGATTCTCCGCATTGCGCTTCGCTACTGCCAGCTGGCGCTCAGCGCCGCGCATGTCGAAGTACGTTCGTGCGACTTCGGCCGCGAGGCTCACCTGTACATCCTCGAGCGCGTAGCCAGCAGATGCCGCAAGCGCCGCCTGCGCGCCGACGTTCCGCTGCGTGCGACCGAAGATGTCGACCTCCCAGCTCGCGTCGAAGCCGAAATCATAGAGATCGCGACGCGGGAATTGACTGACCGCACCCGGAATCTGCCCGACCGACTGCTGCGACCGCAGCGCACTGCCGCTCGCGGTGACCGTCGGGAAGAGATCGAACGCCGCCAGGCGACGCGCTGCACGAGCGCCCGCGAGACGCGCCTCGGCACTCCGCAGACTCGGGCTAGCACGCAAGGCCTGCGTGATCAACGCGCTGAGCGCGGGATCACCGAGGTCGCGCCAAAATGGGGCAACAGTATTCGACGTCCGATACTGAACCGACGGCACCGACGCGATCATCGCGTTGATCGCCTGCTTCGGACCCTGCTGCTCCTCCAGCGGCGATGCGGTCGGCGCGACGACGCCATACGCCGGCGCGACGCGTACCGTCGGCTCATGGATCCCGGGCGTGGTGTAGCATGCCGCAAGCGCGCTGAGACTCAGCATCCACAGTGAATGATTACGCATGGGACTCACCGGTGATTCCAGTCGCCAGCACACCCGCATGACGAAGTGGAGGTGGACTTTCGCTCGACGCGATCGTGCGCCGTTCCACCATGCCTCGCACCAACACGTAGAAGAACGGTGTGAAGATCAGGCCGAACAGCGTGACACCGAGCATTCCCGAGAACACGGCGACGCCCATGACGTGCCGCATCTCGGCGCCCGCTCCACTCGCGATGACGAGCGGAATCACGCCGGCGATGAATGCGAATGACGTCATGAGGATCGGACGCAGACGAATGCGACTCGCTTCGAGTGCGGCGTGCATGCGGTCATGTCCCTGGCGTTCGAGATCGCGTGCGAACTCGACGATGAGGATCGCGTTCTTGCTGGCCAGTCCGACGAGAACGAGAAGCCCGATCTGCGTGAAGACATTGGTGTCGCCGTGCGTCACCCACACTCCCGCGATGGCGGAGAAGAGACACAGCGGAACGATGAGGATGATGACGAGTGGCAACGACCAGCTCTCGTATTGCGCCGCGAGCACCAGGAAGACGAGCAGCACACACAGCGGGAAGACGAGTATTGCCGTGTTGCCGGCGAGCTTCTGTTGATAGGTCAGCTCCGTCCACTCGAAGCCGATGCCATTCGGCACCGTCTCGCTGGCGAGCTTTTCCATGATTTGCACAGCTTCGCCTGCGCTGACGCCCGGCGCCGCTGCGCCGTTGATATCGGCCGACGGGTACGCGTTGTAGTGCGTGACCTGATCCGGGCCGTACGACTGATGCACGCTCAACACTGAGCCGAGCGGCACCATCTCCCCATTCGTATTGCGCACCTTGAGCTGCGAGATGTTCTCGGCCGACGAACGGAACGGTGCGTCGGCCTGCGCCATGACCTGATAGGTGCGCCCGAACTTGTTGAAGTCGTTCACGTACGCCGAGCCGAGATAGATGCGCAGCGTCTCGAACACGTCGCTCAACGGGATGCCGAGCTGCTTCACCTTGTCGCGGTCGACATCGGCGAAGAGTTGCGGGACGTTGATCTGGAAGCTGGAGTATGCTCCGGCAATTCCCGGCGCTTGATACGTGCGTCCGACGAGGGCCTGCGCTGACGCGTACAGCGTCGAGTCGCCGAGGCCGGCGCGATCCTCGAGCTGCAGCTTGAATCCGCCCACCGCGCCGAGCCCATTGACAGCGGGCGGCGGAAACACCGCGACGAATGCTTCCTGGATGCCACCGTACTTCTGGCTCAGTGCGCCCAGGATCTCACCACTCTTGAGCCCCGGCCCGGTGCGCTCCTCGAACGGCTTGAGCGTCAGGAAAATCACGCCGGCATTCGGCTTGTTCGCGAAGCCGTTGATCGACAGGCCGGGAAATGCGATCGCATGGGCGACGCCCGGCTGCTCGAGCGCGATCTTCGACATTCTGCGCATGACCGAGTCCGTGCGATCGAGCGACGCGGCATCTGGAAGCTGCGCGATGGCCACGAGATACTGCTTGTCCTGACTCGGCACGAAGCCAGCAGGTACACGTGCGAAGCCGAGCACGCCGAGCGCGACGAGTCCTGCGTACACGACAACAGCCACTGTCGTTCGGCGCGTGACACTCTGCACGACGATCCCATACCGCGCGGCCGCCGTCGCGAATGCGCGATTGAATGGCCGGAACAGCCAACCGAACAACCGGTCGAGAACGGGACGCGGCGCGTCGGCAGCCTCGCGAGGACGCAACAGCAACGCGGCGAGCGCCGGCGAAAGCGTCAGCGAGTTGAACGCCGAGATGAGCGTGGAGAATGCGATCGTGAGCGCGAACTGCCGATAGAACTGACCCGTGAGCCCGCTGATGAAGGCGACGGGAATGAACACCGCGCACAGCACGAGCGCGATCGCGATGATCGGCCCGCTCACTTCCTCCATGGCCCGGTGGCTGGCCTCCAGTGGCGTCAGCCCTTCCTCGATGTGCCGTTCGACATTCTCGACGACGACGATAGCGTCGTCCACGACGATGCCAATCGCCAGCACGAGGCCGAACAACGACAGCGTGTTGATGGAGAATCCGGCGGCGAGCATCACCGCGAACGTGCCGACGATGGAGATGGGCACCGCAGCGAGCGGAATGATCGAAGCGCGCCACGTCTGCAGGAAGAGCACGACGACGATGACGACCATCAACGTCGCCTCGAGCAGCGTGCGCAGGACTTCCTTGATCGAGTCGCGAACGAAGATCGTTGGATCGTAGACAGCCGCCCAGGTGACGCCCTGCGGGAAACGCCGTTCCAGCTCGGTCATCTTTTCGCGCACCGCCGCCGACAGGGCAAGCGCGTTCGAACCCGGCGCCTGGAACACGACGATGGCGACAGCTGACTTGTTGTCGAGCATCGCGCGCAGCCCGTAGCTGCCCGCGTTCATCTCGATGCGCGCGACGTCGCGAAGACGTGTGATCTCGCCGTTCGCTCCGGACTTGATGATGATGTTGCCGAATTCCGTCTCATCGGCGAGGCGGCCGCGCGCCGTCACAGTGAGCTGATAGGCCACCGGGTTGGGCATCGGCTGTGCGCCGACGACACCGGCAGCGACCTGGAGGTTCTGATCCCGGATCGCTTGCACGACGTCGGATGCCGACAGTCCGCGCGAGGCGACACGCGTGGGGTCGAGCCAGATGCGCATCGCGTAGTCACCAGCGCCGAACACGGCCACCTGCCCGGCACCCTGCAGGCGCGCCAACTCGTTCCGCACATTCAGCAACGCATAGTTGCGGAGATAGACGGGGTCGTATCGTCCATCGGGTGACACGAGGTTCACGACCATCGTGATGTCCGGCGACGACTTCTCCGTGGTCACGCCCAGCGCGCGGACCTCTTCCGGCAATCGGGCAACCGCCTGCGCCACGCGATTCTGCACCTGCACCTGCGCGAGATCGACATTCGTGCCGATCGCAAAGGTCACGGTGAGACTCAACGCGCCGTCTGCGGTCGCCGACGACGACATGTACAGCATGTGCTCCACGCCGTTGATGGCATCTTCGAGCGGCGTTCCGACGGTCTGCGCAAGCACCGTCGGGTTCGCGCCCGGATACACCGCCCGGACGACGATGGTGGGTGGAGCGACTTCGGGATATTCGCTCACGGGCAGCGAGAAGATGGAAAGCAGCCCCGCGGCGAGAACCACGAGCGACAGCACGACCGCAAACACGGGCCGGTCGATGAAGAAACGCGAGAAGCGCACGAGAATGTTCTGGAAGTGGGAAGCGTTATGGAACGGCGGGTGCGGTTACCGGCGACGTGGCGACGAGCATCGTGGAATGCGTCGCAGCCACGTGCATTCCGGGACGGACGCGGAGTTGGCCATTGATGACGACGTTCTCTCCGGCCTTCAGTCCTGAGTCCACGATGCGCAGGCCATCGACGATGCGTCCGACGGTGATCGCCCGGTATTCGACAGTGCTGTCCGGCTTGAGAACGAGGACGAACTTCCGGTCCTGATCGGTGCTGACAGACCGATCCTGAACGAGCAGCGCTTTGCGCGCGGCGCCTCCTGAGAGCTTCACGCGCGCGAACAGGCCGGGCGCGAACAAGTGCGAAGCGTTTGGCACCACCGCTCGCACGCGAATCGTTCCAGCAGTGCGGTCGACCTGATTGTCCACGAAGTCCAGCCGGCCTTCATGTGGAAAGCCGCTCTCGTTCGCGAGACCGATCTGCACCGGCGGCCTCGCGTTCGCCGCACTCCGCAGTGCAGTGAACGCGGCCGCATTCTTCAGGTAGAGCTGCTCGTCCGTGTCGAAGTAGACGAAGATGGGATCGAGCGAGACGATCGTGGTGAGAAGCGATCCGGACGGAGGTCCCGCCTGCACGAGATTGCCCCGCGTGATCTCCGCCCGTCCAACGCGGCCGGAAATCGGCGCGCGGATGGTGGACCACTCGATGTTGAGCCGCGCGGTGCGCAGCGACGCCTCGGCCGCACGCACTGCGGCGGCCGACTCGGCCAATCCGCTCGTGCGAGCATCGAGCTCCTCTCGCGAGATTGCCTGCGTGCTCACCAACTGCTTCGCCCGCTCCGCTTCCTGCCGAGCGAGGGCCTCTCGCGTACGCGCCTGTTCGAGCACCGCAGCTGCCTTCGCGAGGTCTGCCTCGTAAGGACGGGGATCGATCTCGAAGAGTGGATCACCCTGTCGCACCATTGCGCCTTCCGAGAACATGACGCGCTGAATGAAGCCGGTCACGCGTGGACGTACTTCGACCGATTGCACGGCTTCGAAGTGTCCCGTGAACTCGTCCGATTCCGAGATGGACTGGTGCAGCACCGGCGCCACCGTCACTTCCGGCGCGGGCGCAGCTGGCGCCGGTGTGGCACAGGCCACACCGAGGAGCGTCAGGAGCGCCAGGCCGACGCTGGCGCTCGCAGCCATGCGGTGCGTCATTACACGGTGAGTCGTTGCTGTGGTACGCATGCTTGTCGCATCTCCAGACGTTCGTGGACGGCAGTCAGGGTCGTCCACGCCTGCGTCTCGAGCCTGCGACGCTTCGGTGGAACGAGACGGAATGCCAAGGGGTAGTGTTACCGACCGGTAATCAGGCTACATTACCGATCGGTAATGCCCAGTGCAGGGCATGTATCGCGGCAGCCCAAGGAGAGTTCCCGACGTGAAACGGAAAATCCCGATCCCACTTCGCGAGCGCATTCTCGCCACGGCGGACGACCTGTTTCGCCGGCACGGCATCCGCGGCGTGGGCGTCGAGGCGATCGCGGCCGAGGCCGGCACGAACAAGGTGAGCCTCTACCGCTACTTCGAGTCGAAGGACCTGCTCATCACCGAGTGGGTGCGCGGCATCATCGCGCAAAAAGACGCGGCGTGGGACGAGATCGTGGCCCAGCATCGCAACGATC
Source organism: Gemmatimonadota bacterium (assembly GCA_028287345.1). Taxonomy (GTDB): domain Bacteria; phylum Gemmatimonadota; class Gemmatimonadetes; order Gemmatimonadales; family Gemmatimonadaceae; genus AG11. The sequence continues at coordinate 35,369 of JAQBPV010000010.1, read as the reverse complement.
CGCGCGCGCAGCTCGTGAGCTGGAGTCGCCGCACGGCCGACGCGCTCGTGCAGATGGAGGAGCGCGGGTCGCCCATCCTGAATGCGCTCGCCGAGTTACCCGAGGAAGATCATCCGGCGCGACGCCTCATCGATGAGCATCGCCGGTACGAACATCAGCGCATCCTCGCGCTGTGCCGCCGCGCCGGTTTTTCGGAATCGGATGCCGTTGCCGACCAGTTCTACCTGCTGCTCGAGGGCGCGAAGTCATGCGTACAGGCAATCGGTATGCGGCGCGTCGGCGAGCACCTGATGCGCGTCGTCGACCAGATGGTTGCGACGAAGGACGGAAGCGCCGATATCGGCGCACCGCATGCTGTCAGGTCCTCCCCGGCTCGCGCCCCGAAGAGAGTCAAGCGAGGGGGCTAGGTGCGCAGGTCTGACGGCGAGAGATCAACTGCGAACGATCAACTGCCTGACACGGATGAACGCGGAGAGCTGCCGGATTTTCACGGATCCTGCCAAGCCACGAACCACCAAACCTGAATCATCAACAGCAGCAGACTTTTAGTTTGATGACTCGGCGACGGCTATGCGCCTGCCCGAGGCTGTATCCGCGGGGATCCGGCAGTCCTCCGCGTCAGTTCATCCGCGTCAGGCAGCTCTGCGCTTCTGCAGTTGTGCGCTTCCGCAGTCGTGCGAGTGGCCGGACATTTCACCGACGATGGTTGCAGCGGGCCCCTATCCAAAGACAGGGCCCGAGACGGCGGCTACACGATGACGTTTACCATCCGAACCCGCGGCGCCGTCATGAGGCGCGGCGCCGTCATGCGCAACCGCTCGAGTTGCGGCCGCACGGCATCCAGCTGCATCTGAACGCGCGGCGCGATCCGCTCGATCTGCGGCGCGATGTCTCTCAGCTGAACGCGCACACGATCCATCGACCGCTCGAACGCTGGCATCTCGTACTGGAAGCGCTCGAAGGAAGGCATCGGGGCGATGCGCGGCATGGATGGCATCGACGGCATCGACGGCATCGAAGGCATGGACGGCATCGCGGGCATCAGACCGCCGCCAATGAATCCGTCGCCATTCAGGAACATCATGCCGCCCGAGCCCTTCGGCAGGTCACCCGCACGCGCGACCTTGAGCGACACGTCGCGGAACTGGCCGTTGGAGTAGACCTTCAGCGTGACATTGTCACCCGGCTTGAGCGCCGCGATCTCGCGCTGGAGACGCTGCGCCTTCGTGCTGCTCAGGTACCTGTCGCCGGCGTCTTCGCGCGGCACGCGGAGGTTCACGCCGCCGATGGCCGCGATGCGGTTGCCCTCTTCGATTCCCGCCTTCGACGCGGGGCTCGAATCCGAGACACTCATCACGAGCACGCCGAGTGTGTCGCGACGGCTGCCCGTGCTGCCGAGGCTGAAGCCGAGCGCTGGGCGGTTCTCCATCTCCGACCTGCTCTCTCGCACGTAGTCGGTGCGCTTGAAGAGCTCATCGGAATCGGCGGTCTTGAGCTTGATCGCCGACGTCCGTCCGTCGCGGTACACGCGAAGCTCCACTTCGTCGCCCGGCTTCGACTTCGCGAGCTCGCGCGTGAGCCGGCGGGTCAACGCGCTCGACATCTCGCCGTCCTCGACGTCTGCCGCGTTGACACGCAGGCTGACGCCGTTGATCGCCGCGATGCGATTCCCTTCCTCGAGACCGGCCTTCTCCGCAGGACTTCCCTTGGTGACCGATGTGATCATGAGACCTAGGGTGTCGCGCAGCGTGCCGGTCGCCGTGGTGCCGATGCCGATTGCCGCGCGGTGCGCTGGTTCGCCATCCCATCGTGAGAGCACGCCATCGAGGTCGCGAATACGGGCCTCTACGGAAGCCCGGGGCGTCTGGGCCGCAGCGGTGGTTGAAACCGCGGCGAGGGCAATCAAATGAGTGAATCGCATGTGGGCGGTCCTCTGGAGTGAAACGGGTACTGCTGTGACACGGCCCGCTGAAACAGGGTTGCCTGTTCGCCGTTGTCGGGAGGGTAGGAAGGCTTCCCCCTCATGTCATATTGCATTCATGGCTACAACTTCACCGCCGAAGCCTGCTCCAGTCGGCAAGCCCGACCTCGACGCCTTCGAGCACCACTGGCAGGACGAGGCCGACGCGGCGTTTCTCTACCGCCTGCTCGCCGACGCCGAGTCCGACCCAGGCAAGCAGGACATCTATCGCCGGCTGGCCGACGTCGAGGATCGTCACCTCGAGATCTGGGCCGACCTGCTCGCCAAAAACGGCCGCACCCTTGGGCCCCATCGTCCAACCGCACGGACGCGCCTCCTCGCCTTTCTCGGCCGCCGCTTCGGACCGGGATTTCTGCTGCCCATGCTTCTCGCCGAGGAGGGACGCGAGGTCAAGGCGTACCTCGACATGCATCGGACGACCGGCCGCGGAGTGGCTGGCCGCGACGAGGCATTGCTCCTCGCGAAGGAGTCGGCCGAGCACGCCACGACCCTCAACGTCGTCGCGGGACGCTCCGGCGAACCGTGGCACAAGACGGGCGCTGGCGGCTTCCTCAGAAACGTCGTCTACGGATTCAATGATGGACTGACGGCGAACTTCGGCCTCGTGGCCGGCGTCATCGGCGCGTCCACGAGCACAACGCACCACGCGGTGATCGTCGCGGGTGTGGCCGGCCTGAGTGCCGACGCCTTGTCGATGGGCTCGAGCGGATACCTCGCGGCGCAGAGCGAGCGCGAGGTGTACGCCCACGAGATCGCGATGGAGCGCGACGAAGTGGCGCTCATGCCCGAGATCGAGCGCGACGAGCTCGCACTGATCTATGAAGCGAAGGGGATGGACGCGGACTCCGCGTATCGGATCGCGACGCAGGTGATGGCCGACCCGGAACGAATGTTGGCCGAGCAGGTACAGGAGGAACTTGGCATCAGCGAATCGCATACGTCGCCGATGCGCGAGGCGTGGATCACCGGTACGGCGACGGCGATCGGCGCGCTCATTCCGGTACTGCCCTTCCTGTTTCTTCAGGGCAACGTCGCGGTGATCGTGTCGTTCGCCGTCGCCATGATCTCGCACTGGGTCGTGGGCGCGGCGCGGTCGGTGTTCACTGGTCGCAGCGTGTTCCGGTCCGGCATGGACATGTTCGTCGTCGGCCTTGGCGTCGCCGCGGTGGGTTATTACGTAGGGGAGTGGGTCGGAAAGCTCCTCTAGTCATCTTCCGCTCCTCCTCCGTCACCAGAACTCTCGCCACATGCAACGCACGTACGTCTTCGCTCTTCTGCTCGCCGGCATGGTCGCCGGCAACGCTTCCGCGCAGTCCACCTCCGGTCCGACGTCGAATCCGCAGGCGCCGGCGGCGCGCACACAATCGGACTACTACGTGCCGCTGTTCGGCGTGACGGCGGGTATCGCGATTCCGGTCGGACGACTCTCCGACGACCACGCTGCCGGCTACGTCCTCGGCGGCGTGGTGGAGTATGCCGTCAGTGGGCAGCCGTATTCACTGCGCGGCGAGGCAACCTATCAGCGCTTCTCGCTCAAGGAAGGCCACACGGGCGACGACATGAATCTCCTCTCGCTCGGCACCACGATCGTCTATCGTCTGCAGAAGAGCACGGCGCAGACGTTCGTCAGCGGCGGCATCGCGATCTACAACGCGACTCGAGAGGGCACTCGGCCGGGCTTCAACGTCGGCACCGGTGTGGAGATTCCGCTGACCGGATTTTCGGCGGTGGCTGAGGCGCGGCTGCACATGATGTTGGCCGACGGTCGGCCGATCATCACGCTGCCGTTGACGGTGGGCGTGCGCTTCTAGGCGCCACTAGAGCTCGGGCTGTAGCTAGGGCCGAACTGCCCACGCCAGTCCATCCGGCTGCCGCCCCGCGACGATGTACTTGCTCACGCTCAACGACTTCACGTCGATGACGGCGACTTTGTCGTCCGGCGTGCACGCCACGTAGACGCGCACGCCGTCCGGCTGCATCAGGATTCCGGCTGCGCCGCGACCGACCGGAATTCGCTTCACCACCGCGCGCGTCGCAACGCGGAGGACTGTCACATCCGGTCCGCCGAGCGTGGACACGAATGCGAGCGAACCATCGGGCGTGAACTTCAAACGGTTCGCGCCCTTCACGCTGGCGTCGAGCGTCTGCACCACGCGCTTGGCCGCGAGGTCGATGATGGAGATCGTGCCGTCCTGCGCATTCGCGACCCATGCCTCCTTCCCGTCGGGCGAGACGTCGAATCCCTCGGCGCCTTTCCCGACTGGCACGACCGTCAGATTCCAGTCCGGCCGACCACCTCCAGGTGGCGGTCCAGCGGGAGCGCCGGGAGGTGGGCCCTGCGGCGCACCGGGCGGCGGCCCGCCTGGTCCTGGGCCACCGGCGCGACCGGCCGTTTGCTCCATGACCGTCACGGTCGCGGAGTTGACGTTCGTGGTCAGGATGCGCTTGGCGTCTGCGGAGACATCGAGCATGTGCGTGCGGTTCTGCCCAGTGCCGATGACGAGGTCGATCGTGTGTGTCGCCGGATCGTAGCTGCCCACGACCTTCGCCGCTTCGGCGGTGAACCACACTTTGCCGGCGGCGAACGCGAGTCCGTGCGGTCCTCGCAGCGCACCCAGGTCGATTGCGGGCAGCGCCTGCTGCTTCACGAGATCCACTGGCGTGATCGTGTTGTACGCGCCGGAGCCGTAGTTGGAGATGTAGGCGAACCTGCCGTCGGCTGACGTCACGACTTCGTGCGGGTCGAGTCCTGACGGGATCTGCGCCAGCACGCTGCCTGTCGCCGGGTCGACGATGCTCAATACCCGTTCGGCCTTCGACAGCACGAGCAGCACCGCGCCAGGTGCACGCGTGTCGATGCGCGACGCGCCGAGTAACAGCAGCGCGCTTGGCAGCAAAGTACGAACGAATTGCAGCATCGCCCCTCCGGTGTGGTGGTGCTTCCCGATGGCAGTTGCGATTTCTCTAGAGTACGATGTTCAACATCCGCCCCGGTACGAAGATCACCTTCCGCGGCGCGCCAGTGACGAACTTCGCAATCGACGGATCGGCCAACGCAGCCGCTAGAGCCTGCTCCTGCGTGACATCCCGCGCCACCGAGATTGTCCCGCGCGTCTTTCCGCCAACCTGCACCGCCATCGTGATCCGGTCCTCTACCGTCAACGCCTCGTCATACGAAGGCCATCGTGTGTCGAACACGCTCGACGAATTTCCGAGCACCGACCACAGTTCCTCGGCGATGTGCGGCGCGAACGGACTCACCATCTGCACCAGCGGCGTCACTTCGGCCACGTGCGGAATGCGCTCGCCTGAGCGCATCACGTTCATGTACTCCATCATCGCCGCGATGGATGTGTTGTAGCTCAGGCGCGGAATGTCGTCGCCAACCTTCTTGATCGTCTGGTGCAGCTTGCGTTGCACGTCCACGTTGAGCGGGCCGTCCGAGCGGGCGTCGTGCACGGAGCGCCACAGGCGATCGAGAAACCGCTTCACCCCCGAAATGCCCTTGTCGCGGAAGTCGCCGCCCTCTTCATACGGGCCGAGGAACATCAGGTAGGTGCGGAAGGCATCCGCACCCCACTCGTTGATGTAGTCGTCCGGGTTCACCACGTTGCCGCGGCTCTTCGACATCTTCGCGCCTTCGCGCACGATCATGCCATGCGCGCGGAAGCGCGTGAACGGCTCCTCGAAATCGATGAAGCCCGCGTCATGCAGCGCCATCGTCACGAAGCGCGCGTACAACAGGTGCAACACCGCGTGCTCGTTGCCGCCGATGTAGCTGTGCACTGGCAGCCACTTCTTCGTGAGCGCGGGGTCGAACGGCGCATCGTCGCGATCCGTGCTCGGATAGCGCAGGAAATACCACGAGCTGTCGAGAAACGTGTCGCTCACATCTGTCTCGCGACGCGCGGGTCCACCGCACTGCGGACAGGTCGTGTGATACCACTCCTCGTTGCGGGCGAGCGGACTCACGCCCGAGTCGTCGGGTTGGAAATCCTCCATCGTCGGCAGCAGCACGGGCAACTGGTCCTCCGGCACCGGCACCGGACCGCAGTTGTCGCAGTAGGTGATCGGAATGGGCGGACCCCAGTAGCGCTGCCGCGAGATGCACCAGTCGTGCAGGCGATAGTTCACGACGGGGGTAGCCGAGCCGCGCGCCGCGAGCTCGGTGACGATCGCCGTCATTCCCTCGTTGACGCTCAGCCCATTGAAGCGGGCCGAGTTCACGAGATGACAGCCCTCCGTCTCCGTGAACGCTGCGTCGCCAATCTTGTCGGTCGAGTTGGTACCGTTCGCGATTACGCGCACGATGGGCAGGTCGTACTGCCTCGCGAACTCGTGATCGCGCTCGTCGTGCCCGGGCACTGCCATGATCGCACCGGTGCCGTACTCCATCAGCACGTAGTCGGCGATCCAGATCGGAATGGGCTGTCCGGTGGCTGGATTGGTCGCGTACGCGCCGGTGAAGACGCCCGTCTTCTCCTTGTTCGTCTTGCGGCTGACGAGATCCTGCTTCGCCGAACGCGACACGTATGCGGCGACCTCCTTGCGCTGGTCGTCACCGACGATGGTGTGCACGAGCGAATGCTCCGGCGACAACACCAGATACGTCGCGCCGAAGATCGTGTCGGGACGCGTAGTGAATACGCGGATCTCGAGCTCCTTCGCGGTGACCTCGCCCGACATGCCGGCGGTGGCCGTGGCGCTGCCCGCGAACTCCATGACGTCCTGCACGATGAAGACGATCTCCGCACCCTGCGACTTGCCGATCCAGTTCCGCTGCGCCGCCTTCGTGCCCTCGGACCAGTCGAGTTTGTCGAGATTGGCGAGCAGCCGGCCGGCGTACTCCGTGATGCGGAAGAACCACTGCTCCAGCAGCCGTTGCTCGACCAGAGTGCCGCACCGCTCGCACGCGCCGCCGATGACCTGCTCGTTGGCGAGAACCGTCTTGTCGAAAGGGCACCAGTTGACCGCCGCTTTCTTCTTGTATGCAAGGCCCTGTTTGTACAACTGAAGGAAGACCCACTGCGTCCACCTGTAGTACTTGGGATCGGTGGTGGAGAGCTCGTGCGTCCAGTCCACCATCAGACCGGTCCGCTGCACCTGGCGGCGGAAGTTGTCGATATTGCGAGGTATCAGCTCGCTCGGGTGAATTCCGACCTTGATCGCGAAGTTCTCGGAATGAATCCCGAACGCGTCGAAACCGAACGGCTCGAAGACGGTGTGCCCCTGCAGACGCTGGAATCGTCCATAGATGTCGTTTCCCGTGAACGCGAACAGATTTCCGACGTGCAACCCCTCTGCGCTCGGATAGGGGAACATCATCAGCGCGTAGTACGGGTTTGGTCCGTCGACGAGCTCGGGCGTGTTGGTGCCTTCGGAGTCCCAGCGCGCCTGCCATTTCCGTTCGATGGCGGCAGGGTCGTACCCGGCCGGCACTTCGCCGACGGGAGTAACTGGTGCGATGTCTGTCATGTCGTTACGGCTCGGCGCTCGGACCTCGGGCAGGGCGGCGTGGTCGCCTGCGGCTGTAAGTAGGTCGCTGTTCGCAATTTAGTACCGTGTGAGGGGCATTCAAGCACGCCGCGCCGACGCGTCGTACTCAACGCCGCTCGTCGCACGCCCTTCAGCTAAGGCACGTCGAACCACGATGGCGTTCTTCTCGTTCTCCGCTCCGATCCAGGGCCGCGCCGCACCTTCACTGCACCAGCGCTTTCTCGTCTCGGCGGGAGCTGCCGGCGCAGTCATCGTGCTGTTGCTCGCGTTCGGCGCCAACTTGCTGCTCGGCCGCAATGCGCAGATCCGAGGTGACGCCCGCGTCGCCGAAGCCGCGTCCCGGTCGCTTCTCGTCGTGTCAAGTGCGCTCGACGACCGCGTTCGCGAAGCGAGGGTGCTCGCGATGAGCCCAGAGATCGTTGCCGCCGCCAGGGAAGGCGGAGCCAGGGCCAAGGCGCTCGGCATCGTGGATGGCCCCATACCGGAGCTCGAGAGGCGGTTCGATGCAACGCGCTCGCTCGACGTGTCACCGGCTACACGCGCTTATCTTCGCGACCTGCTGCCCGAGCTCGAGGTGGCCGAGATTCTCCTCACCGACGCGAACGGCTTCAACGCGGTCACCTCGCAGCGCAGCTCGGACTTCGTGCAGAACGACGAAGCATGGTGGCAGTACGCCAGTCGCGATGGACTCTCCTCCGCCGATGCGTCGTTCGACTCATCAGCCAAGCAGACGACGGTGTCACTCGCGGCCGCCGTGCGCGACGGCAGCACCAAGGTGGGCGTGCTGAAGATGGCGTTCAGTGCCGCGCCGCTCATTTCGTCGCTCGCGGCGGCGGGCGCAGGCGTTCGCATCGACGTCATCGATTCGCTCGATCGTGTGTTGCTCAGCTCCGATTCCAGCCAGACGGGACGTACGCTGCGCGGCATGCCGACCAGTCGAATCGACACGACGGCAGTGACGGTGAAGCGCGAGGCAGGAAATGAGCGCGTCGTTGCGCTGCGTGCGAACGCCGGACGGTGGCGGGTGGTCGCACATCTGCCGCAAGTCTCGATCGACGCTCAGTTCGACACGACGCGCATGGCAATCATCGGCGGTGCGGTCGCGCTGCTCGTCGTGTTGTTGCTGTTGCTCGTTTCGATGCACCAGTTTCTCCTGCGCCGCATCACGATTCCCGCGCGCGATCTCGCGGAAGCGGCGGAGGCAGTGGCCGCGGGCGACTTCTCGGTCCAGCTCCGCCACACCGCCGCCGACGATGAGATCGGGCGATTGAGCCGAGCAGTCGGTGCGATGATCCTCGAGCTCAAGCGGCTTGCGCAAGCGATCGCCGGCTCGGCGCGCGAGACGAGTGCGATGTCGTCGGAGATCACTGCGGGCTCCGAGCAGATGGCGGCGACGGCAGGAGAGATTGCGAATACGGCGAGCGATCTCTCCGGCCAGGCGACGTCGATGGCCGAAACGATCGCCTCGCTCGCCGACTCGGCCAATGCGCTCCAGCAGCTCGCCGTGCAGCTGGACGGCGGTGCACGCGAGGGCGTTCTTCGCAACACGGCGCTGCGTTCTCTCGCCGTCGAGAACCGCGCGGGCCTCGACGCGAGCGCCGGCGCACTGAGCTCGCTCACCGAGAATGTGCAGGAGAGCGCGGAATCGATCGAGGCACTCGGTTCGGCGAGCGAGGAGATCCGCTCGTTCGTGACACTCGTGCGCAAGCTCGCCCGGCAATCGAAGCTGCTCGCGCTGAACGCGGCGATGGAAGCGGCGCGCGCGGGCGTGCACGGTCAGGGCTTCGCCGTCGTTGCCTCAGAGGTGCGACGACTCGCCGCGATGTCATCCGACGCCGCAGAGCAGACCGAGACGATCGTGAAGAGTGTGTTGAAGGGCATCAACACGTCGCGCACGTCGGCCGATCGTGCAGTTGGCACCGCGGCCGAGGTGCGGAGTGCGACGTCGCTCGCATCGGAATCGTTCTCGGAGATCGAGCGGGCGGTGGCGGAATCGGAAGCGTGGACGGCGACGATTGCCGATGCGTCGACGCAGACGACGTCGCTGGTGGCGGAGGTCACGCGGCGTCTGCAGTCTCTCGCGGGTGGAACGGAATCATTCGCGGCCGCGATGCAACAGGTGGCAGCGTCGAGTCAGGAACAGAGCGCGAGTACGGAGGAGATCGCCGGTGCGGCGAATGCGTTGGGCTCAGCGGCGGAGCGGCTGTCGAAGCTCGTCGGAGGCTTGAAGACGGCCGATTCTGCGTGAGGCGTACGGCCACTCTGTCATCCCGCACGAACGAAGCGAGTGTCGGGACCTATCGTCCATACTCGATCGCTGGCCATAAGCGCAACGAAAGTAGGTCCCGACACTCGCTCGCTACGCTCGCTCCTGCGGGATGACAAACACAATTATTTCGGGATGACCATCGTCCCGGAAATGGGCCGACCCGTCGGACGCTCCTCCCGCTTGAAGAGGAACGCCGCCTTCACGAGCCGCGGCCCCTGTGCGTCGCACACCGCGAAGCTGCTCCCCTCGTACGCCGTCGCTCCCGAGAATTCGCCCTTCTTGTTGACCGCGTAGAACTGCAGGTCGAAGTACGGCCGGCCCTTCTCGTTCAACAGCCGCGACTCCGTCATAGCGATCGTGCGCTCCATGACCTTCATCAGTGCGGCCTCTGGGCTCATGCCCTGACGCATGAACTCCACCGCCAGAAAGGCGCCGCACACCTTGATGTTCGCTTCGCCGCGACCCGTCGAGCCGGCCGCGCCGACTTCGTTGTCGCAGTATTGCCCGGCGCCGATGATCGGACTGTCACCGATTCGGCCGGGAATCTTCCACGACAGGCCGCTCGTCGTCGTAACCGATCCGATGTCGCCGCTGGCCGTCACGGCGTTCATGTTGATCGTGCCATACGTGTGCGCCACGCCTCGTTCGTCGTAGAACACGTGTCCGTTCACGATGTCGGCATCCTGGCGGAACACCGGCCGCAATGATGTCGGCGGCTGCGTGGGTTTCGCGATCTTCACGGTGCCGTTGTAATCGAGCAGCGCATCGTACGGATTCAACTGCGCGCGCCACCGAAGCCAGTCCTGACGGCTCTTGTCGGTGAGCAGGTTCACCGGTGTGAAACCCATCTCGATGGCGAACCGTCGAGCGCCGGCGCCCACGAGTATGACGTGATCGGTGTAGTCCATCACAGCCTTCGCCACGAGCGACGGCGTCGCGATGTCCTCGAGCGAGGCGACGGAGCCCGCGCGCTTCGTCGGCCCGTGCATCACGCTCGCGTCGAGCTGCACGACGCCGTCGGCGTTCGGAAGGCCACCGAGACCCACCGACTGGTCGTTGGGATCGAGCTCCTGGATGTTCACGCCGGCGATGGCCGCGTCGAGTGGATCGCCGCCGGCCATCATGGCGTCGTAGGCGACCTTCACTCCGCGCATTCCATTGTCGCTGGCGATGACGACGGGCCGCGTGGCCGCTCCAGCTGAGACCGGCTCGGCGCGATCCACCACTCGAATGAAGGGGGTCGCAGAAGCAGTGCGCGGAAGGACGAGGCCGGCGGCAGTGAGCGCGCCAGCGCCAAGAAAATCGCGTCGAGTCGGAGACATGGGATTCTGTTCGAGGTATGGCGTGAATTACGGAGCGACCCCGGCAAAAGCAACCAACCGAGCGGCTGTAGGCTAGGCTGCAGGCTGCGGCTGCAGCTTAGGACTTACGGCTGACGGCCGACGGCTGAAGATCTCAGCCCACAGCCGGAGGCCTTCAGTTTTAAGCTGCAGCCGCAGCCGACAGCCTAGCCTGACTGCCATTACCTTTCTCGGCCTATGACCTCCGACCGCGACACCCTCCGCGCCCTCCGCTTTTTAGATGGGCTCACGGACACCGCCGTCCACCAGTTGTCCAAGCTCGTTCAGCCCGTCGACTACGAGTGCGACGCCCTTCTCTTCGAAGAGGGCCAACCGCGTCGCCTCATGGCGCTCATCGCCTCCGGAGCCGTCGCCATCGAAAAGGGCAAGAACACCCGCCCCGTGCGCCTCGCCACACTCGGCGCCGGCGAAGCGGTGGGCGAAGGGCTGCTCCTCGACGACTCCATTCACGGCACCAGCGCACGCGCTCTCACCAACACGAGAGCGTACGTCCTGACCAAGGAGCAAGTCCAGGACATGCTCAAGGAAGTGCCGACGCTCTACGCCGCACTCGTCGGACGCGCGGCGAGAGCCATCAAGCAGCGGCTATCCGCGGTTGACGCAACGCTCGTCGGACGCGGACGCACCCTCGGTTTCGGCGGCACGCATACCCGCAGCGAGCACGATCTCCTCGGCGACCGTGACGTGCCCGACGACGCGCTCTACGGCATCCAGACCCTCCGCGCGCTCGAGAACTTTCCGATCACCGGCATCGCGCTGCGCGAGTTTCCAGACCTCATCGAGGCGCTTGCCGCCGTGAAGGAAGCCGCCGCGGTCGCGAACGCCGAGTTGGGCCTTCTTCCACAGGCAACGGCCGACGTCATCGTCCGCGCAGCTGCGGAAATTCGCGCTGGACGGCACCACGAACATTTCCTCGTGGACATGATTCAGGGCGGCGCCGGCACGTCGACGAACATGAACGTCAACGAGGTCATCGCCAATCGCGCGCTCGAGCTGTCCGGACATTCGCGTGGCGAATACCAGTTCGTGCACCCGAACAACCACGTCAACCTCAGCCAGTCCACCAACGACGTCTATCCGACGGCGGTGAAGATCGCGCTGCACACGGCCATCGAGGACCTGCGCGAAGCGATGCGGCAGCTCGTCGATGCGTTCCTCGAGAAGGGGAAGGAGTTCGCGCCCTTTCTCAAGATGGGCCGCACGCAGCTGCAGGACGCCGTTCCGATGACGCTCGGTCAGGAGTTCGCCGCGTTCGGACATACGATCGCGGAAGACGTCGACCGACTTGGCGAAGCGCAGGCGCTCATTCGCGAGATCAACATGGGCGCAACAGCCATCGGTACGGGCCTCAATGCGCCGCAGGGCTACGCCGAGACGGTGCGCGAGAACCTGTCGCGCATCACGGGGTTGGATCTCATCACCGCTCCCGATCTCGTCGAGGCTACGGCGGACACCGGCGCATTCGTGCAGCTGAGCGGCGTGTTGAAGCGGTGTGCAGTGAAGCTCTCCAAGATCTGCAATGATCTGCGGCTCTTGAGCTCCGGCCCGCGCGCCGGCTTCGGCGAGATCAATCTTCCCGCCATGCAGCCCGGTTCGTCGATCATGCCGGGCAAGGTCAATCCCGTCATTCCCGAAGTCGTGAATCAGGTTTGCTTCGACGTCATCGGTGGCGACATCACGGTGACGATGGCGGCGGAAGCCGGCCAGCTGCAGCTCAATGTGTTCGAGCCCGTCATTGCCTTCCGTCTTTTGTCCGGGCTCAGTGCAATGAGGAACGCGTGCACTGTGCTGCGCGAACGCTGCATCGTCGGCATAACGGCCAATCCCGATCGCATGCGTCAGTTCGTCGAGCAGTCTATCGGCATAGTGACCGCGTTGGTTCCAGTCATTGGCTACGAAGCCAGCACCGAGATCGCCCGCGACGCCTTGGCGAGCGGCCGAGGAGTGTTCGAGCTCGTGATGGAGCGCGGGCTGTTGACGCGCGAGCAGCTCGACCGCGCGCTGAATCCGGAGACGATGACCGGACCGGCGTCCTTTCCGACGCCGAGCAGAGGGACGATCGCGATAGGTAGCGCGGCCCCGAAGCGCTAGAAGGCGCGTATGCCTCCACGTCGAAAGAAGCGTATCGACCCCGCGCTGTTCGAGTTGCCGGTCGAGCGGATCAAGGCTGGCCTCTACAGCGACGTCTATCTCAACCGGTCGCGCGATGCGCTGCGCGCGTCGGGACGTTCGGCGCGCGTCACCTGGCAGGTGTCCGCCAAGCGCGACGGATGGCTGGGCGGCATCGATGAAGCGGTCGCGTTGCTCAAGCTCTGCAGCGACGACTTTGCCGCCCTCGACGTGCAGGCACTGTACGAGGGCGACCGCATCGAGGCATGGGACACCGTGCTTCTCGTCGAAGGCGAGTATGTCGACTTCGCCCACCTCGAGACGCTGATCCTCGGCACCATCGCGCGACGGACGCGCGTCTGTACGAACGTGCGCCTGCTCGTGGATGCCGCGCGTCCGAAGCCCATCTACTTCTTCGGTGCGCGGAGCGATCACGCGCTGCTTCAGCCCGGCGACGGATTGAGCGCACACGTTGGTGGTGCTGCCAGCGTCTCGACGGATGCGCAGGGCCTGTTCACCGGCAAGAAGGGAGTTGGTACGATCCCGCACGCTCTCATTGCGGCGCATGGAGGCGATACCGTCGCGGCAGCGTTAGCGATGGCAGCGATTCTCCCTGCAGACGTGCCGCTCATCGTGCTGGTGGACTACGAGAATGACTCCGTTGCGACGAGTGTCGCCGTCGCGCGAGCACTCGAGGGGCGGCTGTGGGGCGTCCGACTCGATACGTCCGAGTTGATGGTCGACAAGTCTGTGGCATCCCAGATGGGCACCTTTCCGCCGACCGGCGTGAACACGGCCCTCGTATGGAACGTGCGGAATGCCCTCGACGCCGAGGGCTTCGGCGATGTGAAGATCGTGGCGTCCGGAGGGTTCAACGTCTCGCGCATTCGGCATTTCGAGGAAGAAGGTGTTCCCGTAGATGCTTACGGTATGGGCGCCTCGGTGCTGGATGGCCGCTGGGACTTCACCGCGGACGTCGTGCGTCTCGACGGCCAGCCGCAGGCAAAGGCCGGGCGTGAGCTGCGGCCCAACGGTAGAATGGAGAAAGTGAAGTAAGCATCCCGTTCGACATGGAGTGAAATGGCGGCAGGACCCAAGCTCGACGGCGCGGGCATTCAGAAGCTGAAGACGATCGAGGAGGCGACGCTCATGCTCCAGAAGCTGCATGGAGTCGTGGAGATCTACGCCCTCTCGCTGAAGCAGAACAAGCCGACGATGATGTACTCGCAGCAGGTGAAGCGCACGCTCTCGCCGCTCGTGGGCATGCTCAAGGGCCAGTTCGGCATGATTGCCGATCAGGCGGCTGCCCTGAATCTCGTGGCCACGCGTGGCGGCAGCGAGACGGTGAAGATCCGCATGTTGCGCGAGGGTGTGGGGTCGCTGCGCCAGCAACTGGAGATCGCCATCGTGAAGATCAAGGAGCTCCACGAGGTCAAGGAAGAGCCTGTCGAAGGCGCGCGGAAACCAGGCGAGTGATGACGATGCCGTAAGGCGGTGTGGGGGAATCTCCTACACTGTTTGAGCGCGCTGTTTTTGCGTTGCTTTCGCCTCTGGGCCCCGGTACTTTTCCCGGATTGCAGGACTTCGCTCGAGCGCGGCGATCTGGTCGAGATCGCGCTACTCACGACACTGTCGGAACAAGGACATCGCATGCCCTTTCCCTCCCGACCGCGCCGGCTGCTCGCCGCTGCGCTGCCGGCCATCCTCGCGGTCGCCTTCACTGCGTGTAGCACCCAGTATCCGAACTCCATCTTTACTGGGCACACGGAGAACAACCGCGACGTCGGCAACCTGTTCAAGATCCTCATCTATCTGGGGACCTTCGTCTTCATCTTCGTGGAGGGCATCCTGCTCTACACGATCTTCAAGTATCGCCGCCGCAGCGAGAACGATCGTCCCAAGCACGTGCATGGGAACACGACGCTCGAGATTCTCTGGACGGCGATTCCCGCGCTGATCCTCGCGTTCATCGCCGTGCCCACGGTGCGCGTCATCTTCAAGTCGCAGGCGAAGGCCACGGCCGATGCGCTCAACGTGCAGGTGATCGGACACCAGTGGTGGTGGGAGTTCCGCTATCCGCAGTACACCACCACGGGCGCCGGCGGAAAAGTCGACACGCTCATCACGGCAAACGAGGTGTACCTGCCCGTCGGTCGCAAGGTGAACTTCTCGCTCACCTCGCAGGACGTCATTCACTCGTTCTCCATTCCACAGCTCGCCGGCAAGCGCGACCTGATGGCGAACCGCCTGAACCATCTGTGGTTCACGCCCGACTCGGTCACCGAGAATGCGTGGAACGGGTTCTGTGCCGAGTACTGCGGGTCGTCGCACGCCAACATGCACTTCAAGGTGCTGACGGTGACGCCGGCGAACTTCGAGTCGTGGGCAGCACATCAGCTCACGCCTGCGGCCTTTGGCGCGGTGGCGGCAGCGGTGGCGCCGGCGCCTGCTGCGACGGCAGCGGCAACGGACACCACGAAGGTTCGGCAGGAGGTTCCCACTCCGCCCAAGGGCGGCTCGCAGCTGTCGGCGACGCCGACGACCGGCCCTGGCGGAACCAATCCTGCGACGGCGCCAACGGCTGCGCACGACATGAGCACAATGGGCGCAACGCCGGTGCAGCAGGCGGGCTTCGTCAACTTCCCGCGCGAGAAGATGCCGGCGCACACCATGCCCACGACACCGCTGCCCGCGGGACTCGCGTTCAACGAGTCGCTCAAGGGTGATCCGGAGCGTGGCCGCGACTTCCTGACGAAGATGGGCGGCGGTTGCGTCGGATGTCACCGCATCAATGGCAACCCGATGATGATGGGCACGATCGGACCGAACCTCACGCACATCGCATCGCGCTCGACCATCGCCGGCGGCATCTATCCGAACGACACGAAGCACCTGTCGCTCTGGATCAAGAATGCGCGCCGCATGAAGCCTGGTGTCCTGATGCCGACGCTCGGCGCCGGTGAATACGACGGAGTCACCAGGGCATTCATCCCCAAGACGGGCCTCAACGACCAGCAGATCGCCGACATCGTCGCGTATCTGCAGGCGCTCAAGTAACCGCGGAATCACCGGAGATACAGACGAATGGCAACTACGGCTACCGCACCGGCATACGCGCCGACGGAGAGCTACGTCGGTGAGAGCGGCCTCTGGAGCTGGCTCACCACGGTCGATCACAAGCGGATCGGCACGCTCTACCTGTTCACTGCACTCTTCTTCTTCCTCGTCGGCGGCGTAGAGGCAGGCCTCATCCGCTGGCAGCTGATGTACCCGAACGGCAAGGTCCTTTCGGCCGAGATGTACAACCAGATGTTCACGATGCACGGCACGACCATGATCTTCCTCGCGATCATGCCGCTGTCCGCTGCGTTCTTCAACTATCTGATCCCGCTCCAGATCGGCGCGCGCGACGTCGCCTTCCCCCGCCTCAACGCCTTCAGCTACTGGGTGTACCTGTTCGGCGCGATGTTCATGAACTTCTCGTGGTTCATCGGACAGGCGCCCAACGGCGGATGGTTCGGCTACGCGCCGCTCACCACCATGCAGTTCTCGCAGAACCTGAACATCGACTTCTGGGTGATCGGCCTCCAGATCCTCGGCGTCAGCTCGCTCGCCGCGGCGTTCAACTTCATCACCACGATCATCAACATGCGCGCGCCAGGAATGAACCTGATGCGTATGCCGATGTTCACGTGGAATGCGTTCGTCGTGCAGTTCCTGCTCGTGCTGGCCTTCCCGGTCATCACCATCGCGCTGGTCTTCCTGCAGTTCGATCGCTTCTTCGGCACGCAGTTCTACGAGATCGCCGCGGGCGCTGACCCGCTGCTCTGGCAACACCTCTTCTGGGTGTTCGGACATCCCGAGGTGTACATCCTGATTCTCCCGGCGTTCGGCCTCACGTCGGAGATCATTCCTGCCTTCTCGCGGAAGCCCATCTTCGGGTATCCAGTGATGGTGTACGCCACCATGCTCATCGCCTTCCTCGGCTTTGGCGTGTGGGCGCACCACATGTTCGCGGTCGGCATGGGCGCCATCGGCGACACGGTGTTCGGCGTCACCACGCTGCTCATCGCCATTCCGACAGGCGTGAAGATCTTCAACTGGATCTTCACGATGTGGGGCGGCTCCATCAAGTTCACGACGTCGATGAAGTTCGCCATCGCACTCGTGGCGCTGTTCACGATCGGTGGTATCTCGGGCGTCATGCACGCCTCGCCACCGGCCGACCTCCAGCAGACGGACACCTACTTCATCGTCGCGCACTTCCACTACGTGCTGTTCGGTGGCTCGATGATGGGCATCTTCGGCGGTATCTACTTCTACTTCCCGAAGATGACCGGCCGCCTGCTCTCCGAGAAGATCGGCAACTGGCACTTCTGGCTGACGTTCATCGGCATGAACCTCACCTTCTTCCCGATGCACTTCTCGGGGTTGATGGGCATGCCGCGCCGCATCTATACATACGAGGCAGGACAGGGCTGGGAGCTGTTCAACCTGATGAGCACCTACGGTACGATCATCCTGATCATCGGCACCGCGATCTTCGTCTGGAACTTCTTCCGCAGCTTCAAGAAGGGCGCGATTGCCGGCAACGACCCGTGGGGTGGTGGTACGCTCGAGTGGTCGATCCCGTCGCCGCCGCCCGAGTACAACTTCGCCAAGATTCCGCGCGTGACGTCACGCTACCCGATGTGGGACATGAAGAGCCCGGCCCTCACGGCCGAGGTCCCGCACACAGCGAATGGCGACAAGCGTCTCGACGTGGATGTCGCGAGCAAGCATGCAGGTGCCGCGCATCCCAACCCGATCGGCAACGATCCCAAGCAGGCCGCCGAGTCGGGCATGCACATCGAGCACGCCTCGGGCAAGACGGCGAAGGAACTCCACATCCCGATGCCCAACCCGACGATCAAGCCGCTCATCTGCGCAGCCGGCATGATCATCATGTTCAGTGGCCTCATCTTCATTCACACCGGCAAGATGCCGCTCGCCCTCGCCACGATGATCGGCGGCGCGCTCATCATGGTCAACGCACTGTACGCGTGGCTGCTCACACCGCTCGAGGACGCTCACTAAATGGCACACGCAGCCGCGGTCCACAGTGCGCACGACGATTCGCATGGTGGACATCCCCCGACCTCCACGGGGCTCGACAACAAGAAGATTGCCATCTGGGCCTTCATCGGCTCGGAGTGCATGCTCTTCGCTTCGCTCATCTCGACGTACCTGATCTACAAGGGACGCAGTGTCGTCGGCCCGTACCCGCATGAGGTGTGCAGCCCACCGGTGTGCGCCACAGTGCTCAAGCCGATCCTCAACATCCCCGTCACGTCCGCATCGACGTTCGTGCTGCTCATGTCGTCGCTCGCCATGGTGCTCGCACTCGCCGCAGTGGAGATGAAGGACCAGCCTGCGCCGGTAGCCTTTGGCGAGAAGATCCTCCGCTCCTCCAAGCTCTGGCTGTGGATGACGGCCATCCTCGGCGCCACGTTCCTCGGCTTCCAGGCGTTCGAGTTCACGTCGTTCGTGCACGAAGGGCTCACGATCAAGACCAACCTGTTCGGCTCGTCGTTCTTCACGCTCACCGGATTCCACGGCGCGCACGTCACCGCCGGTGTGCTGTGGCTGCTCACCCTGCTCGCGATCGACTACCGTCGCGGGTTGGGACCAAAGGATGCCCTCAACGTCGACCTGGCCGCGCTGTACTGGCACTTCGTCGACGTCGTGTGGATCGCGATCTTCACGCTCGTCTACCTGATCAAGTAGGCCGACGATATGGCACACGATTCCTCCGATACGCACGTCGCGCACGTCGACCACACGTCGATGGGCATCGAGAAGGAGCACCCGACCTGGTCCACGTACTGGAAGGTCGCGGTCATCCTCACGCTCATCACCGTCGTCGAAGTCTGGATCTACTACATCCCCAGCTTCGTCGCGTCGCGGCTGTTCGTTCCCTCGCTGCTCATCATGTCGGCGGTGAAGTTCGTCACGGTGGTGCTGTTCTACATGCACCTTCGCTACGACCACAAGCTGTTCCGGGTGCTGTTCACCGGACCACTGATCATCGCCATGACGACCCTCATCGGCCTGATGTTCCTCTTCGGGAAACTCTCCGTGAGGGTCGGGGCGCTGAACTGATGCATCCGCCGGTCGCGCTGCTGCTGCATCCGGCAGCGCGCATCGCCCTCTCCGAATTCACCGTGCATCCCAGCACGGTGATCGGACTGGCGGGGCTGGGAGCGCTGTACCATTGGCGCTCCAACCAGAAGAACAGGTCCGTCGCAAACGGTGATGTCGTCCCGACAGGAGCGCGTAGCGCGACCGAGGGACCTGCTCTTCACACACCCACAGTCGGTCAACGCGCCTGCTTCTACGGCGCACTCGTGCTGATCTTCCTGTCGCTCAACGGCTGGCTGCACGACCTCAGCGATTACTATCTGTTCAGCGCGCACATGGTGCAGCACCTGCTGCTCACCCTCATCGCGCCGCCGCTGCTCATCATGGGCACACCGGGCTGGATGCTCCGGCCCATGCTTCAGTGGCGCATCGTCGGGCCGATCGCGCGGTGGGTCACCACTGGCCCGCGCTGCTTCCTGATCTTCACCGTGGTGCTCGCGACGTGGCACCTGCCGCCGGTGTACGGGCTCGCGATGAGGTTCCATCCCGTGCACATCGTGCAGCACCTGTGCTTCATGGTCGCCGCGACACTGATGTGGTGGCCCGTGCTGAGTCCACTGCCCGAGCTCCCACGTCTGTCATACCCGCTGCAGATGCTCTATCTATTCCTGCTGACGATCCCGATGTCGATCATCGCGATCTGCATCGGATACGCGGACCACATCCTCTATCCGGCCTATTCGAGTGCGCCGAGGATCTGGGGGATCACGCCATTGCAGGATCAGTTGCTCGGTGCGCTGATCATGTGGGTGCCGGGCGGGTTGTTCTTCTTCGCCATCATTTCGGTGGTGTTCTTCCGCTGGCAGCAGCGGAATGGAGATGAAGATTCGCAGGCGGGAGCGCAGGTGGATTGGAGGCCTGTGGTCTGACGGCGGGCTCCGACGGCGTGCTCTGACGGCGTGCTCCGACGGCGTGCTCTGACTGCGCTTTAGTTCGCACCCAGAGCACGTCCAAAGAGCACGCCCTTGGAGCCCGCGTCAGAGCACGCCCCGAAGAGAACTACTCCTTCCCTGCCAGCGCATAATCCAGCTCACTCTTGAGCTCCGGGTGCGTACGCCACATGTACGTCCCCATCACCAACGCCGCGATCAGGTTCCCCGTCGCCACCTGCGCCCACCCGAGTGCGCCGAGGAACGGCGACTCCGACAGCGCCGAGCTCAATCCGTAGAATCCGATCTCGAATGCCACGAACAGCATCATCGCCCCGGCGAGCACCGTCGGCGACGTCTGCGCCCAGTGCACGATCACCGACACCAGCAGACCCGCCGCAATGAACGCTGCATAGTGGAAAATCGTATACACGACGACGAACACCATCGCGCCTTCCGTCCCGGGCGGCCCGAACAACCGCAACACCCCGCGACCCAACGCCTCCGGCGTGGCAAACGCATGGGCATAGATCAGGTCGACCCCCAGAAACCAGACCGCAACCGCCGTCGCTCCGAGTATCCCGGCGACGACGCCGTCGCGGACGATTCTGTGCCGCATTTCGAACCTCCCTGTTGGCGTGGTGTCTGACATTCGAGCTATCTGACACGCGCGGCAGTCGGCCACGCGATTGCACCCAGGACGTTCGCGGCAGGCGAAATCGCGCAGGCCGTGCTTCAATCTGTGAGTGGCGGGGCGCGGAGGTAAGTCCGCCTTCACCCCCTTGCCTCGACAAACGCACCACTCTGCGTTCTAGTTAACAGACTCACCGCCTTCGATTTTCGTTCCCCCCGCCGCTGCGCGGGCTGACGTTTTTGCCGAGGTCGCCAGATGACCGCTACCCTTCCCTCCATACCGCGGACGCACGACCTCCCGCCCGGCCGAGTCACAGCCGCGACCAGAGGGAGCGCCGTGCGGGAGCGGCTCCTCTCCCTCGACGTCTTCCGAGGGATGACGGTCGCCGGCATGCTGCTCGTCAACAATCCCGGCAGCTGGGCAAGCATCTATCCGCCCCTCGAGCACGCCGAATGGAACGGATGGACGCCGACGGATCTCATCTTCCCGTTCTTCCTCTTCATCGCCGGCATCACCACCCACCTGTCCCTCTCGGCGCGACGCGCCCGCGGCGACGACGAACGCGCGATCCGCAACCAGATCATTCGTCGCGGGGCGCTGATCTTCCTCTTCGGCTTCCTCGTCAACGGCTTTCCGTACTTCACCTGGACGGACATCCCCGGCGTCACCGATCCGAGCTTCCTCCATCGGATCACCGATCGCCTGATGCATTGGCGTGTGATGGGGGTGCTCCAGCGCATCGGCATCGCGTATATGATTGCCGGCCTGCTCACCCTCCGTACGACGCTGCGACAGCAGATCATCATCGTCGCCAGTCTGCTGCTGGGGTACTGGATCGTCATGACCGCGCTGCCCGTCCCTGGCGAGGGAACCATCGGCGCGCTGCTGCTGAACTTCCCCGAACGCACGATGGCCGCGTGGGTCGACCGCATCTCGCTCGACTGGTCGCGTTGGGGGCTCGGCAATCATCTCTGGGCGTCGAGCAGGACGTGGGACCCCGAGGGCGTGCTCTCCACGATTCCCGCCATCGCCACGGCGATCCTCGGCAACTTTGCCGGCCAGTGGATCGCCCAACGTCGCCCGCTCAGCGAACGGCTCGCCGGCCTCTTCTCGGCCGGTGCCATCGCGATGATGCTCGGGCTGATGTGGAACTGGGTCTTTCCGATCAACAAGAGCCTCTGGACCAGCTCCTACGTCATCTTCACCGCCGGACTGGCTTGCGTGTCGCTCGCGACGGTGATCTGGATCGTCGATTTCCAGAAGGTGCGCCGATGGACGAAGTTCTTCGTCGTCTACGGCCTCAACCCGATGGTTGCCTTCGTGGGGTCGGGGGTGCTGGCGCGATGCATCTACTCGATCTTCAAGGTCATGAAGGACGGGAAGCCGATTGCCCTGCAGGCGTGGATCTACCAGACCTTCTACGCCTCGTGGCTTCCGTCGATCAACGCGTCACTCGCGTTCGCGGTGACCTTCGTGCTGTTCTTCTACGCGATTCTCTACTACCTCTACAAGCGGAACATCGTCTTCAAGGTCTAGGCACCTTTTCACCACCGGCGACGTAGTTCTCGAAGACGCCGTGTTCGCGTTGAACACGGCGTTATCGTTTCGGCACCTGAGGCCGAGACTCGGTGTATCTGCACGTAATACGGCCATGGACTGGAACGCGAGTTGCCCCCTTCACGAGCAATGACTTCGTCACCCCACTTGCCGCGTGTGCTCCGCACCGCGGCGACTATTGCTATTGCCATCGCTCTGCTCGCGTCGACTGGCGCGGACGCGCTCGCCAGCCAGCAGGGCGACGGCGCGCCGAGGAAGACGCGCACGGTCAGGCGCACCGCCACGAAGCGTCCTGCCGCCAAGCCGACAGCACGCCGGCCCGTGGCCGCGCCGTTGAACACGTCCTGGACATCGCCCCGCGGCAAGGTCGCTCTCGAGGCGGACATCAACGACATGCTCTCGCGCCGAGTGAAGGGTGGGAAGTTCGGCGTGATGATCGTGTCTCTGTCGCGCGGCGACACGCTCTTCGCCCAGAACGCCGGCGAGATGATGCAGCCGGCGTCGACGATGAAGCTGTTCTCCACGGCCGTCGCCCTCGACCGCTTTGGCCCGGAGTACAAGTTCTCCACCGACGTGCTGCGTGATGGCACCGTCGGCCCCGACGGCACCGTGCAGGGCAACCTCTACTTGCGCGCTGACGGCGATCCCGCCATGTCCGCGCGTTTCTTCAAGGACGCCAATCTCCCCATGTCGACGCTGGCGCGCTCCGTTGCCGCAGCCGGCGTGAAGCGAGTCACGGGCGACCTCATTTACGACGCGTCGGCATTCGACGACCGCCGCATTCCCGAAGGGTGGAAGACGACGTATCTCGGCTCCGCGTACGCCGCGCGGGTGTCGGCGCTCTCGCTCAACGAGAATCTCGTGTGGGTGGTCGTGAGTCCGGCAGGCAAGGTCGCGCAAGTCACGCTCGATCCGGTGACGACGACGATTCCACTGCGCAGCAAGGTCCGCATCGTTGGCGGAGCGGGCGGCCGCATCTCGGCACGTCGCGCCTCGGATGGCGGCATCGACGTCAGCGGCACCATCGGCTCACTGAGCGGACCGCGGCGCTATTCGCTCGTGGTCGACGATCCGGCGCACTTCACAGCCGGCGCGTTGGCAGCGGGGCTGCAGACCGCAGGCGTCGCGGTCAGCGGCACTGTGCGCGCAGGTCGCGTTCCGTCCACGGCGACGAAGGTTGCGAGCTTCGCATCGCCGCCGCTGTCGCAGATCGTCTCGGAGATGAATCGCGAGAGCATCAACATCGTCGCCGAGTTGCTCTATCGCGACGCGGGTCGCGCCGCGGCGGCCGATGGCATGAGCTCCGCGGAAGTCGCCCAGGCGAACCTCCGCGACTTCCTCAGCAAGAAGGTCGGTGCCGATCCGCAATCGGTCCGCATCTTCGACGGCTCGGGTCTATCGACGCTCGACTACCTGACGCCGCGCACGATGATCCACCTGCTCAGCTACGCGCACAAGGGTCCGTGGTCATCGGCATTCCATGGATCGCTGCCGGTGGCGGGAGAGTCGGAGCTGTTGCGCCGGCGCATGCGCGGCACGCCTGCGGAGGGAAATCTCCACGCCAAGACGGGGACGACAGACGTCGTCGTCGCACTCGGTGGCTACGTGACGGCGAAGGATGGCGAGATCGTCGCCTTCTCGTTCATCTACAACGGCAATGACCGCTGGAACGCGAAGGCGACGATGGACGCAATGGGCGCCACATTGGCCAATTTCGTTCGCGAGTAAGGCAGTACGAGCTTCAGTATGGACTGAAGTACGAGCTTCAGTATGGACTGAAGTACTGCCTGCAGTATGGACGTCCAGTACTATCGTACCTGGTACGGGAGTAGGGGAGTAGCGAGTATCACGACGTGTCGTGTGGACGATGTGTGAAGTTCAAAAGGGCTGCGCTCGACCATGAGCGCAGCCCTTCGAGCGTCGGCGAAATCATTCATCCACACGGCACGTAGCGATACACTGTACTGTGAGATACTCGCGTACTGCGTACGATCGTACTGGAGGTCCATACTGCAGGCCGTACTGAAGGTCGATGTTACGGGCGTGCATACGGCTTATGGACCTACTGCGACTCCCGCACCTCGATGCCGCGAGCGCGCAACTCCGCGATGTACTCCGGCGCCGGCATGCATTCGTCCGGCGTCCAGACTCCCGGCGGCCGAACCTGCCCGCGAGCCTGCATCTGCCCAGTGATCGACAGTGAATAGCCCGTCGTCCGCATCATCGCGCTGATGCCGTTCTTCTCGTCGAACTTGTCGATCAGGTCGAACTGACGCTTGGCCGGCGCGCCGTCCTTCATTCCCGTCACCGTCACGCGCAGCGCGAGGAGATCCTTGCCCTGCGGCTTCGTCAACTTGGGGCCCACGACGCTCACGAACACATCGCGCGGCACGACCTTCACGCCCTTCACGTCCACCGGCTCCAGATCCAGCAGGCCGAGTGCGCGGATGTTCTCCATCATCTCGGCGTGTCCCGGATAGCGGAGCGTCTTGTACTCCATCGTCGGGATCTGGCCCTCGTAGCGGAACGCCATCGTCGACAGACCGCCCGCGGTGTGGAACGCCTCGAGTGAGCCAGCCGGCTTGTCGAACTCCACGATCTCGCGCTCGGACAGCGCCGTCACGTGCACACGCTTGCCGTCGCGCACGACCCACGACAGCGTCGTGTAGTAGTCGAGCACCCCCTCGAGCGAATAGACGATCTGGTAGTTGAGCGGCGGCTCGGGCGACTGTGGCAGACCGCCGACGTAGATGCGCACCGAATCCACCGCGTCGAGTTGACTGATGCCGTACTGCGCCAGGATGTTCACCATGCCTGGTGCGACACCGCAGTCGGGCACCACGGTGATCCCCTTCGCCGCCGCGCGATCGGCCAAGGCCTTCTGCTGGAAGACGATCTCGGTGTTTCCACCGAGGTCGCAAAAATGTACGCCAGCCTCGACCGCGCACTCGGCGAGCTGCAGATTGAAGTAGTACGGAATGGCGCTCATCACCGCGTCACTCTCGCGCATCAGGGCCAGCACGGCCTCTCGATCGCGGACGTCGAGCGTGGTGGGCAACAGCCGCGGACCGGAAAGCGGCTTCAGGAAGGCCGGAAGGTGGTCGAAGTGCAGGTCGGCGAGGCGGACCTGCGTGACTTCAGGATTCTGCAACAAATCATAGGCACACGCAGAGCCTTGCAGCCCGGCGCCAAGGACGAGCATTCGCATTGAGTGGGTCTCCATTGTCGATCGAAGTACAGTCTGCAAATCTACCCGACGTGCGGGCCCCGGGCCATTCCACACCCTCGGCGCGCACGATACTCGCACACACGGTTTTCATGACGAAGCCTCCAGAACTTCACGCGTCTGCCGCGGACTGGCGCACGCATCTCATCGACGACGCCGCCGGAATTCGCCGCCTGCTCGAGAACAGTCGCCGCATCGCCGTGCTCGGCATCAAGACGGCACACGACGGCATGGAGCCGGCCTACTACGTCCCGCTGTACGCACAGAAGGCCGGCTACGAGATCGTCCCGGTGCCGGTCTACTATCCCGAGATCGTCGAGATCCTGCAGCAGCCTGTGTACCGCGCGGTCGCCGACATCCCGGAGCCCGTCGACATGGTCAACGTCTTTCGGCGTGGACCGAAGATCGACGCGCACGTCGACGACATTCTCGCCGCCAAGCCGGCGTCCGTGTGGTTTCAGCTCGGCATCCGCAACGATCGCGCGGCGGAGAAGTTCGCGCGCGCCGGCATCGACGTCGTGCAGGACAGGTGCCTGCTCGTGGAGCTCAAGGCGATCGGCCGATAGCGGCTATCGCACCACCAGCAGGCCGTGCGGGAGGTCGAGCTGCCACCAGCTTGGCGACAACTCGCGCAATGCTTCGACGAGCGGCAGCACGCGACGGTCGCCGACAAGCACGAGCACCTCTCGCGGCGAACGCAGTACCTGATAGCGACGTCCCGTTGCAGACAGCGCCGAGCGCGAGTTGGCGTGCAGGGTGAGCTTGTTCGTTCGTACGTTCAGCGAGGGAACGAGCGCTTCGAAGATCTCGATCCCCATCGGGCTCCCCTTCACGGCGAGGCTGTCCAAACCCACTCCGCGGTCGACGACATCGTGCCACACGAGCTCCTTAACGTCGCCAGGCTCGACGATCGAGCGTCCGTCAGCACCAGTGCGCGGCAGCGGCATCTGAAACAGCGCACTTCCCTCCGCTGGCACGCGCACGGTGAGCGTCGAATCCTTTTTCAGGTCAGCTGCCGCAGTGCGCCACTCGAGTATCGCCCGCAATGGTGCGAGCAGCTCGCGCGCCGTGGCCGCATCGAGGCCGAACTGACGCGCTTCCTCGATGAGCACCATGCCGGGCCGCACGGCCCCCTTCATCGCGATGAACCTGCCGAGCGCCGCACGCGCCACGGGATCGCGCGACGATCGCTCCGACTGCGCGTAGAACAGCGCTTCGGCCTCGGCCCAACGGCCTTCCTCGAGCAACGCGTCCGCGCGCGTGAGCGGCAGCGGCGCACGCTCCTGTGCGAGCAGCGGCGACGAGGTGCTGACGATGGCGGCGAGCAGGATCGCCGCGCGACTCCAGACGGGCAGTCTCACAGTCGCGCGATGCGCGCGAGCAGGCGCTCGTCGGGATCGATTGCGACCGCCCGCGGCTGTCTCGCGTAGCGACCTGGCAGCGGCATCGTCACGCGCTGATCGGCTGGAATCTCGACCGTCAGACGCACTGTCGTTCCAGTCGCATCGGTGATGACGATGGGAAGGGACAGCGCGTAGGGGAGGGTCTTGTTGCCTTCGCAGACGACGGCCGCGGCCATCGAGATGCAGCGCGCGTCCTGCTGCAGCACGCGCACCGAAATCCTGCCCTCCGACGCGTCGTACGCCCAGCCGATGGTCGGCTCGGCCACGCCGGGCCGACGGAGCCATTGGTCGAAGAACGGCTTCAGATCGAGGCGTGACGCCTCTTCGAGCTCGGCGCGCAGATCGTCGCTCAGTGCATTGCCGTTGCGATACCTGGCGTAGTATGAGCGAATGCCGCCGAAGAACGCACTGTCTCCCATCTGTTGATGCAGCATGTAGAGAATGTAGCCGCCTTTCTGGTAGCTATTCGCGTTCAACAGCGCGAGGTAGTCGGTCTGAGCTGTGTCGATGACCGGCCGCTCGGCAACCACCTTGTCGGCGAGAACCTGCTTGCGAATTGCCGCCATCTCGGCGCGATACGCCGCGTCGCCTTTGCTCGATAGTGTCCACAGCGCAGCGAAGTACGTCGCGAAGCCCTCCGACAGCCACAGATGTCCCCACTCGCGCTCGGTAACAGCGTCGCCGAACCATTGATGCGCCGTCTCGTGCGCGATGAGTCCATCGCTCATCTTCTGCGTGTCGAACAGCTTGCCGTCGTAGAAGATCGCGCTGGCGTTCTCCATGCCGCCGAAGCGCGTGGACGACTGCACGTGCGCGAGCTTCTCGTAGGGGAATGGGCCGACGAGCTTCTCGAACAGCGAGACGATCGGCCCTGCCGTCGTGAACACGCCCGGTAGCCAGGTCTTGTTTTCCGGCATCACCCATACTGACTGCAGCGCGCACGGTCCTTCGTCGGTGCGGTGACACACCGTCTCCGTAAGCGGGAAGCGCTCGAGCGGCCCGGCGCCGATCACCATGAGATATGTCGCGATCGGCCTGGACTCTTTCCAGATCGATTCGACCTTGCGTGGCTGTCCGGCAATTGGTCGCGTCGAGACTTGCAGTCCATTCGCCACTACGCTTCGGCCGAGCGGCATTCGGACGTGCCAGCTGACAGTTGCCTTGTCGCTCGGGTGATCGACCGTCGGCAACCATTGGCGCGCGCGGTTGGGCCAGTTGTCACCGAACCAGGTCCAGCGGCCCTTCGCATCCTTTCGGGCAATGAGGCCGTCGCTCACCATGCCTTCGTAGCGCACGCGAACCTTCACGTTTTCGGCGGCACCGCTGAGCGGAACGCTGATCTTGTTCGCGGTGTGCGGTGCGGTCACGGCGCGTCCGTCCACTTCGACGCTTCGCACCATCAGCGCGTCGACGAGATCGAGCGTGAGGTGATCGACGTTCCGCGACCGCCGGAGAGTGACGATGACGTCGCCGCGAATGAAGGCACCCGTGTCGGGCAGCTCGATCGCGATCGTGTAGTCGAGAACGTCGATGCCGGGCTGGTACGCCGGCGGCTGCGCATCCGCACTCGCGGCAGCGAGCAGGAGCGCGATGGCCAGTAGCCGAACTCTCAATGCGTCACCCTGTAGATCGAACCCGATGCGTCGTCGGAGACGAGGACGCTCCCATCCGCGGCAACGAGGACATCCACGGGCCGTCCCCAGCGATTGCCGTTCGACTGCTGCCATCCCGTGATGAAGTCCTCCACGCTCACCGGCTTGCCACCCGCGACATGGACACGTACGACCTTCGCGCCCGTTGGCGTGTCGCGATTCCACGAGCCGTGATACGCGACGAGCAGATCGCCACGATAGTCCTCGGGAAATGTGGTCGCCTTCGACAGGAAGCTCATGCCGAGCGGCGCCGAGTGTGCCTTCAGGGCAAGTGCTGGTGCAATGGTGTTCGCGCACCGAGCAGCGTCGTTGTACTCCGGGTTCGGCACGCGATTGCCGTAGCAGTATGGCCATCCGTAGTCGGCACCATCGGTGACGATGTTGATCTCTTCCGGCGGCAGGTTCTCGTGATTGGGCGACAGGTCGTCGCGCTCGTTCTGCGATGCCCAGAGTGCGCCCGTCTGTGGATTCACTGCGAGTCCCACGGCGTTTCTGAGGCCCATCGCATACACGCGCTTGCCCGAGCCGTCTTCGTTGAACCTGAGCACGGCGGCGCGCTCCGGCGTCTGTTCGACGCACAGGTTGCACGACGATCCAACCGCCACGTACATCGCGCTGTCCGCACCGAACACGATCGTTCGCGTCCAATGCCCGCCGCCGCTCGGGAAATGATTGACGTACACGGGTGCACCAGTCGCCACACCGTTGGCGTCGAGCGTCAATCGCACGACGCCGTCCGTGTTCGCGACGTAGAGGAATCCCTTGTGAAAGGCCAGTCCGTGCGGCTGCGCCAATCCGGCTGCGACTTCGACGACGCCGTCCGCCTTTCCGTCGTGATTCGCGTCGGCGAGGCGGACGATACGGCCGCGGCCAGGCTGACTCGCGTACACCGCGCCGTCCGGACTCACGGCCATGAACCTGACGCCAGATACATTCTCGACGAAGTACGCAACCTTGAATCCCGTCGGGACACGAAGGCGTCCGTCCAGCGCAGCCGTCGTGTTGACGGTGTCGGCAGGACTCGTCGACGCGTCGTGCGCGCTGCTGGTGCAGCTCAATAGGGAAAGGGCGACACCACCTGCGAGGAGAATGAACTGCATCTGCGTGCCTCCTAGCGTCCGAACAATCTCCCCAGCATGCCGCCACCGGTATCGCCCGGCCGTTGGCCGCCACCGCTCGCGCCCATCAGCGCGTTCGCGAACTCCGGCGCAGTCGTGTACCGGTCATCCGGATTTCGCTGCATTGCCTTCGCCAACACTTTCTCTACTCCTTCGGGCAGGTCCAGCTCGGGGCGCGCCTGACGAAGCGGCACTGGCTCGTTGCGAAGACGCGCGATCATCATCTCCTGCTGCGTGCGTCCGGTGAATGGCAGCTTGCCGGTGAGCATCTCGTACGTCATCAGCGCGAGCGAGTACACGTCGGTGCGCGGATCGAGCGGCTTGCCACGCAACTGCTCGGGGCTCATGAACTCAGGCGTGCCGAGAATGATGCCGGTGGCCGTGAGCTTCTGCAGCTCGGCGTCGGCGCGACGTTCCTTCGCCAACCCGAAGTCCATGACGACGGCGCGCTCAGTGCCGTCCTCGGACTTGCAGATCATGATGTTCTCGGGCTTGAGGTCGCGGTGCACGATCTTGAGCTCGTGCGCGACCTGCAGCCCAGCAGCGATCTGACTGATGTATCGCGTCACTTCAGCGAGTGACAGCGTACCCATCCGGTTGTTCCGGTCGGACAGGATCTCGCCTTCCACGAAGGGCATGACGACGTACACCAGCCCATCCTGCGTTTCGCCCATACGGATGATATGACACACGTTCGGATGCGCGAGGCGCATGCCGAGACTCGCTTCGCGCTTGAGGCGCTGCATGGCGTTCTGGTCGCTCGAGAGCGCGTGCGAGAGCACCTTGATCGCGTAGCGGTCCGCTGTTGCGGTATCGTTGGCGAGATAGACGAACGACATCCCGCCCTCACCGACCTTCCGCACGATCTTGTAGCGTCCGTCGAGCACCTGGTCGACGAGATTCGTCGGCGAGACGGGAGGTGCTTGCTCGGCGCGACCGGCGGCCGTTCCGCGGGCGGGCGTGTGCTTGCCCACACCGCTCGGCGCCGTGGAGCCCGGCAAGGGGATCAGCTTCGAGCCATCCTTGGTGCAGAAGCGTGCTTCGTCGGCGTATTGGGTGCCGCAGGCGGGACAGCGATTCATGTCTGCGTTTCTGAGAGTAGTGGTACGAGCCCGTCCCACTCGATGTTGCCGCCGCTCAGCACGGCAACGGTCTTCCCTGTTGGCTTCACGATCCCTTCAATCAACGCCGCGAGCGTGATCGCGCCACTCGGCTCGGTCACGAGCTTCATGCGGTCGAGCAGCATGCGCATGGCGTTACGCAAAGCGCGGTCGTCGACCTGCACGACGTCGTCGACGTATGCCTCGTGATGAGCAAAGGTGATTCCACCCACCTCCACAGCCAGCAAGCCATCGGCCAGTCCGTGGGACGACGGAATGCGGACCGGCTTGCCGGCGGCCCGTGCCTTCGAGAGCTTCGGCGCGTTGGCCGGTTCCACACCGATGACGCGTGCTGCCGGAGCGCGGAGCTTGATCGCCGTGGCGACGCCGGCACTCAGCCCGCCACCGCCGACCGGCACGAGCACCGTGCCGACGTCGGACATGTCCTCCGCGATCTCGAGGCCCGAGGTTCCCTGGCCGGCGATGATCCACGGGTGGTCGTAGGGCGGCACCATCGTAAACCCCTCTGCTTCCACGAGCTCTTCAGCCCGCTCGTAGCGGTCTTGTGTCGTCGTCCCGGCGAGCTCGATGCGAGCGCCGAGCCGCTCGGCACCGCTGCGCTTGGCCGGCGCGACGGTGGTTGGCATAACAACGACAGCCTTGCATCCAAAAATCTTCGCGGCCAGTGCCACCGCCTGCGCATGGTTGCCCGACGACGGCGCAATGACACCGCGTGCGCGCTCGTCCGGGGTGAGCTGCGCAAGGAAGTTGTAGGCGCCGCGAAACTTGAATGCGCCACCGCGCTGCAGCATCTCCGGCTTGATCCAGACCGGCGAACCGATCTGCTCCGATACCGGGTCGCACGGGAGAAGGGGAGTACGTACGGCGACCGGCGCAATGCGAGCGGCGGCGGCCGTAAGGTCGGCGAGAGTAATGAGATCGGTCAACGTCGAGCTCCGTTCAGGCAAAGATCCGATTCCGTCCACCGGTTTTCGCCATCTAGAGCGACCGGTCCGACTCCTGGAGTAGCATCTCGGGTGATATGGGATCCGTGCCGCGGGCCAGTGCGACGCCGACCGAGATGGTGATGCGAGTGGGGATTGTAGCAGCGCCGAAATCGAAGTCGTCCACCTTGCGGCGGAGTCGCTCGGCGAAGGTGAGCGCGCCCTGCCATCCGGTGTCGGGTAGCACGATGACGAACTCGTCGCCGCCCGGGCGCGCCACCGCATCCGTATCGCGCGCGGTGGCCTTCATGATGCCGGCCAGCTCCTGCAGCACGACGTCGCCGAAGGGGTGGCCGTGCGTGTCGTTGATGTTCTTGAAGTGATCGAGATCGATCGCGAGCACGGCCACGGTGGAGCTGCGCCGCTTCGCCTGCCGCCACTCGGCGCGCAGGCGACTTTCGAGAGCGCGCCGATTGAGGCAGCCGGTGAGCGGATCGGTGCCGATCTGCTCCGCGAGGCGCGACCGCATCGCCTCGAAGCTGCGCGCGAGCAGCGTGAGGTCGTCCGGCCGCTTGTCGACGCCGAGCGCGAATGACGGCGTGAGGTCGCCCTCTTCGACGAGCTTGCAGAAGAGGCGCAGGCGATTCATGCGCACGCGAAAATTTCCGTACGCCGTCACCAGCACGCCGCTCACCAGGCCGAAGACGCCCAGGCTGAACAGCAGGTGTGACAGCGACTGGTCCTGCACGATGCCGGACGACGGTGCGACGCGCGTGGTGAGCAGGTACGCGAGGGCGGCGAGGAGCGCGGCGTAGCTGCCGAGCAGCCGTCCGAAGTAGAAGACGGCCAGCTGCACCACCAGCGTGGCGCCCATGAGAATGCGCCCCATCTCGGCGGGCGTTCCACTGACCCAGATGAGCATCGCCATCGCGGCGACGTCCGCCGTCACGAGCAGGGTAGGCAACCGGTGCTCGTCCACGACTTCGGCGCGGCGAATCAGCTCGGCGGTGAGTCCAACGCAGAGGACGTAGCCAAGGGCCGTGAGTGCGATCGGGAGGAGCATCGCTTCGCGCGGACGCGAGCCGAAGGCAAGCGCCAGCGCGACGACGGCCGCCAGCGCGGTGTAGCGCACCCACCTCTGCCAGAGGAGCGCTTCGCGCACGAGGAGCTCGCGGTCATGCCGCAGCGCCTCCACGAGCTCCGGCGTCGACGTTGGCAACTCCAGCGTCGTTCCGATCAACGTGGTGGTCAGAAGCGATTCTTCCTGCTCGGCAGGCCAGCTCACATGCTCGATACGGCGGGTGTGTTGGGGAGTCGCAAAGGTAGCGCTGCGACAGGGGCGCGGAAAGACATTTTGGGATCAAAAAGCAGCCAAACGGAGTGCAGCATGAGCGTGAGCGTGAAGCCTCCAGCACTCAGCTGACTTGAGCTCGAGCTTCAGCTCGAGCCATAGCTCGCGCTCTGAAGGGCTGATGGCTGGAGGCTCGCGCTGCTGCTTTGTTTTCGGCCCTCGCTGGCTGCAGGTGAAAAAAAAGCAGGTCCCTCGCTGCGCTCGGGACGACAGCGCTGATGTGTCGTCCCGAGTGGAGCGAGGGACCTGCTCTTCTGATTTCGTCGATATTTACTCTTCGCCGGACTCCGCCTCTATGCCGGCTTCTGCCTCGACGTCGCCTTCCTCGCCCTCTTCCTCGGGCACCACGCGAGCGACCGCCATCACGAGGTCCTTCTCGTCGAGGTTCACGAGCTTGACGCCCTGGGTGTTGCGGCCCGCGACGCGAATGCCCTTCACCGGCATGCGGATCAGGATGCCCTGCTTGGTCATGAGCATCAGCTCATCTTCGGGCAGGACTTCCATGATCGACACGGCATCGCCCGTCTTTTCGGTGCGGTGGATCGTGATGATCCCCTTGCCGCCGCGCTTCTGCACGCGGTAGTCGTCGATGGGCGAGCACTTGCCGATGCCCCGCTCGGCGACGACCAGCAGCGTCGCCTCGCGCTTGATGACCACCATGCCGATGACCTCATCGCGCGGTCCGAGCTCGATGCCCTTCACGCCGGTGGTGTCGCGGCCCATCTCGCGTACGTCCTGCTCGTGGAAGCGGATCGACAGGCCGTGTCGCGTGGCGAGCACGATGTCGTTCGTGCCGCTCGTGATCTGCACGTCCATCAGCTCGTCGGCGTCCTCGATCTTGATCGCCTTGATCCCGTTGCTGCGCGGGTTCGAGTAGGCCGAGAGCGCCGTCTTCTTCACCGTGCCCTTCTTGGTGGAGAAGAGGAGGAACTGGTCGTCGCGGAATTCGCGCACCGGCACGATGGACTGCACCTTCGTGTCCGGTGTGACGTTGATGAGGTTGACGACCGGCTTGCCCTTCGCGGCGCGACCAGCCTGCGGGATTTCGTGGACGCGCAGCCAGAAGCAACGTCCGTCGTCGGTGAAGACCAGCAGGTACTCGTGCGTGCTGGCGATGAAGAGGTGCTCGATGAAATCCTCATCCTTCACCGTCTGTCCGCTCAATCCGCGGCCGCCACGACGCTGCTTCTTGTACGTCGAGACCGACGTGCGCTTGATGTAGCCGGAATGCGAGATCGTGACGACCATCTCCTCGTCGGCGATCAGGTCCTCGATGGTGAACTCGCCTTCGTCGCTGGTGATCTCGCTGCGGCGCTCGTCGCCGTACTTGGCGGAGATAGCCAGGAGCTCCGTCTTGAGCAGCGTCATGCGCTTCTCCTTGGAGCCGAGCAGCGCGCGCATCTCCGCGATGAACGTGCGGACTTCCTTGAGCTCCTCCTCGAGCTTCTCGATCTCCAGGCCGGTGAGCTTGGCGAGACGCATGTTGAGGATCGCTTCGGTCTGCCGGTCGCTCAGCTTGAAGCGCGTCTGGAGCTGCTCGTTGGCCTGGGGCGTGTCGGCCGCGCCGCGGATGATCTTGATGACCTCGTCGATGTTGTCGACGGCGATCTTGAGCCCCTCGAGGATGTGCTCGCGGTCGAGCGCCTTGTCGAGCTCGAACTGCGCGCGCCGCACGATGACTTCGTGGCGGTGCGTGATGTAGTGCTCGAGCACTTCCTTGAGCGGCATGATCTTCGGCACGAGCCGGCGCGTCGTCGGGTCGGGCACGAGCGCGAGCATGATGACGCCGAAGGTGGTCTGGAGCTGCGTGTGCTTGTAGAGCTGGTTGAGGACGACGCGCGGAATGGCATCGCGCTTCAGCTCGATGACCATGCGGAGTCCGTCGCGATCGCTCTCGTTCCGGAGATCGCTGATGCCCTCGAGCTTCTTGTCGCGCACCAGCTCGGCGATGTTCTCGAGCAGGCGGGCGCTGTTGACCTGGTAGGGAATCTCGGTGACGACGATCTGCGACTTGTTCGAGCTCTCCTTCTCCTCGATGACGGCGCGCGCGCGCATCACGATGCGGCCGCGGCCCGTCTCCTGATAATCCTTGATGCCTTCGCGGCCGTAGATGTAGCCA
>JAQBPV010000520.1 GCA_028287345.1 Gemmatimonadota bacterium | reverse complement strand
CGTACTCCTTCGGGATCGAGAGCCCGAGCCAGCCCGTCTCCGCGAGAGCGCGGATGACCTCTTCGGGGATGGTCTCCTCTTCATCGAAGCGAGCCGGGTCGATGAGACCGCGACTCATTCGCTCGAGCTCGCTGAGGAGGCGACGGACGGTCCGCGTCTCCTCCGGATCGCGCTCGTCGAGCGAGGCGGGAAACGGGAAGAGCAGGCTGTCGTGGATGGCACCGGCAAAGATGCCCCGCACGAAAGAAGGTGCGTCATCACTCATGCGCGAAGCTTAGGTGACGACGGGCGGCGACACCAGCAGACGTTGCATACTATGGAATCGCGACGGATCATTGTGGCATGACACGACTAGCCTTCCGCGCTGCGCCGACTGCTGCGCTGTTTTTCGCTGCACTGACCGCCTGCAGCCGCACCCCCGCCGCCGTCCCCGTTCCCGCGCCTGTAACCGCTCCATCCCGCGCGAGGTACGCGACTGGCGAGGATGTCCTGGCCGCGATGCGCGACCGATACGACGGCAAGTGGTACAGGACCCTCACCTTCAAGCAGAAGACGTCGCGCCTCACGGCCGACGGCAAGTGGAACGTGCAGACCTGGTACGAGGCGATGAAGCTGCCAGGCACCCTGCGCATCGACTTCGATCCCATCAGCGGCGGCAACGGCGTCATCTACGCCCGCGACAGCGCATTCACCGTGAGCGCCGGCCGTCCGCTGCGCGGCTCAGCGTCGATCAATCCGCTGCTGCTCCTCGGTTTCGATGTCTACGCGAACGCCCCGTCGCGCACCGCGGCCCTCCTGCGGAAGGAGGGCTACGACCTCTCGGTGGTGCACACCGACACCTTCCAGGGTCGGCCGATGATCGTCGTCGGCGCGCGCACGGGCGACACGCACCGGAAGCAATTCTGGGTGGACGCCGAGCGGCTGTACTTCGTACGGACGCTGGAGCCGGCGCCGCGCGATTCGACCAAGGTGCAGGACGTCCGCTTCGTGAACTACCAGCGCCAGGGTGAAGCGTGGCTCGCACCGCGAGTGGAGATCCACTCCGACGGCAAGCTCGTGTTCTTCGAGGACTATTCGGACATCCGCACGAACGTCGACCTGTCGGATGACCTGTTCGTTCCGAGCAAGTACAAGACGGCCAAGCATTGGGTTTTGCCGTAGACCAACTACAGAGAACCGACGTGAACGGATTTGACGGATAGAAGCCCCGATATTCATCATCTCCACCGAGGAGAACTGCCATGAAGCGCCTGTTCGCAGTCATCGTCGTCGCACTGGTATGCGCAGCATTCACCACGCGCCATGAAAAGCCTTACCTCATTGCCTTCGACCTCACGAGCAGGGATAGCCTCGATCAGAAGGCCGTCATGCGGTGGGTCAAGGAGGTCAGCACGTCGAGCCCCGACGCGAAAATCGAAGTGGTGATGTATGGAAAGGGCTTCGAGCTCGTAATGCCGGAACGCTCGACCGTCTCGGCCGAGGTCCAGGAAGCCGTCAGGAATCCGAACGTCTCCTTCCGGGTGTGCGCGATTGCGCTGCGGAACAACAAGGTCGACAAGGCGCAGCTCTTTCCTGGTGTGGAGACGGTGCCCGATGGGTTGCGAGAGCTCGTAACGAAGCAGCAGGAAGGCTGGGGCTACATCAAGGTCGGCCACTGACCTCACCAGTTTGACAAAGGCCATGAGTTAGTTGATCTTGGCAACCATCGACCACAAAAGGCGATGGCATGCCAGGACAGACGGTTTCCAAGCCAGCGGTTGACGCTGTTCGGCGCTTCAGCCGCTTCTATACCCGCATCGTCGGCGCGCTCGACCAGGGCTACCTCGACAGCGCGTACAGCCTGGCCGAGGTGCGGCTGCTATTCGAGCTGTCGAATCGCGACGCGCCGACCGCCGCGGTGCTCATGCGCGATCTCGATCTCGACGCCGGCTACATGAGCCGCCTCGTGCAGCGCCTCGTACGCCGACGCCTGGTGAAGCGCACCCGCTCGGCCACCGACGGCCGCGAGAGCCACCTTACGCTCACGGCAACCGGTCGCGCCGCATTCGCGGAGCTCGACGCGCGCGCAAGGGCCGACGTCGCGCAGCTGCTCGCACCGCTCTCTGCCGACGACCAGCACACTCTCGTCGACGCCATGGCGCGCGTCCGCACACTCCTCGGCGACGAGCCCGATCGCGTGCGAGTGCCGGCCCCCATGGTCGTGTTCCGCGCGCCCAACCCCGGCGACCTTGGATGGATCGTCCAGCGTCACGGGGAGCTGTATGCGCGGGAGTACGGTTGGGACAACCGGTTCGAGGGCATCGTGGCGCGCATCATGGCGGACTTCGTCGAACACTTCGATCCGCAGCGCGAACGCGCGTGGATCGCCGAGCGCGACGGTGTGAATGCGGGCTGCATCATGCTCGTGCGTCACCCCGAGCGCGAAAGCGTCGCGAAGCTGCGCGTGCTGCTCGTGGAGCCGGCGGCTCGTGGGCTCGGCATCGGTAACCGGCTCGTCGACGAGTGCATCCGCTTCGCCCGCAGCGCGGGGTATCACACCATTACACTCTGGACGTACGAGGTCCTGGCGTCAGCGCGGAAGATCTATATCGGTGCGGGGTTCAAGCTCGTGGCCGAGGAGAAGCAGCACAGCTTCGGCCGCGCCATGACGTCGCAGACATGGGAGCTGACGTTATAAACCTTTGTCTCACGTCTCTAGAAGTGACGTCGCGCACTGTCGAAATCGCTCACGTCATTAGATACTGCGCGTTCAACCCGAAACAGGAACTTGCACATGCAACTCTCGAATCGCCGCGCATTCACGCTCATCGAGCTGCTGATTGTCGTCGTCATCATCGGTATTCTGGCCGCGA
This sequence comes from Gemmatimonadota bacterium, assembly GCA_028287345.1. GTDB lineage: Bacteria > Gemmatimonadota > Gemmatimonadetes > Gemmatimonadales > Gemmatimonadaceae > AG11. Next base: position 19,812 of record JAQBPV010000520.1, on the reverse strand, counting down.
TCGCCATCCCGAAGTTCGCGAACACGAAATCGAAGGCGTACATCGCCGCGATGAAGTCGGATCTCCGCAACCTCGTGACGGCGGAAGAATCATTCTTCGCCGACTCCACCAAGTACGTCACCTACGATACGACGAAGCTCAAGTTCAAGCCGTCCACGGGAGTATACGACCCGACGATCGTTCCTGGCGCAGGCTACTGGTCCGCGACGATCACGCACACGCAGATCGCGAGCTTCAGCTGCGGGATCGGCGTGAATACGACGAATCCGATCGTCGGCACGGCTGGCGACGGCGAGCCTGCGTGTAAGTAGCGCTTATGGCGTGCGCCGCATCGCATCGAGCTGAGCGCCCAGCTCCTCGGGCGATGCGGTCGGCGCCTCGCACGCATAGCTCCGGCACAGGTATGCCAGTGCGGTCTCGCCTGTCCGTCCCACCAGCACTGCGATGCCAGCGCTGCTGGCGGGCGGTCCCCCCGCCATCACCAACGACGGCACGTATCGCGACGCGACTGCCTCCGTCAGCGCGCTGAATGGTGGGTCGGCCGGCTCTCCGATGACGGCCACTTCGATCGCTCCTCGAACGGCAAGGTCCAGCGCACCGAGTGCGTGCCCGAACGCGGTTGGATAGCGCGCCATCGGCTCCGCGACTGTCTCCAGCATCCGAGTGGCGCGCGACGTCATCTCTGCATCGCCGAAGATGTCGCCAAGGATCAGCAACAGCTCCACGGCGAGCGACGTTCCACTCGGAATCGCATTGTCCGTTGGCTCGCGCGGCCGCGTGACGAGCTGCTCCCCATCCGACGCCGTGTCGAAGAACGCCTGCGTATCTTCGTCCCAGAAACGCGCGATGATCTCGTCGCCGAGCGCCCGTGCACGGTCGAGCCATACGCGGTGAAAGGTGAGCTGATACAGCGCGATGGCGCCGAGTGCGAGTGCGGCGTGATCCTCGAGGAATCCACCGATTTTCGCGACGCCATCCTTCCACGAGCGCAGCACGCGACCGTCGCGCACCATCTCGCGAAAGAGGAACTCGCCGCTCTTCAATGCCATCGCACGCAACTCTGCGTCGCCGAATACACGTGCCGCCTCGGCGACGCCACGCAGCATGAGACCATTCCAGCCGGCGAGCACTTTCTCGTCGCGCGCGGGACGGACACGCTTCTCGCGTGCGTCGTACAGGATGCGCGTCGCGCGCTCGATCGCGGTGCGCAGCTCGTGTTCCGTGACGCCAACTTCGGCCGCAACAGATGACGGATCGTTGCCAACGAAGAGGATGTTGCGCCCCTCGAAGTTACCGCTCGCCGTCACGCCCCAATACGCCTTCAGCAGCGATGCATCTTCGCCGAGCAGCGTGTCCAGCTCACCAGAATCCCAGACGTAGTAGCGCCCTTCGTGTCCTTCGCTGTCCGCGTCGAGCGAGGAATAGAAGCCACCCTCGGCCGACATCATCTCGCGAGAGAGCCAGCCGAGCGTCTCCTCGGTGACGCGACGAACTTCGGCGTCGCGGGTGGCCTGCCAAAGATTCGCCCCCAGCCGCACGAGCAGGGCGTTGTCATAGAGCATCTTCTCGAAGTGCGGCACCAGCCAGTACGCATCCACGCTGTAGCGCGAGAAGCCGCCGCCCACCTGGTCGTAGATGCCCCCACGCGCCATCTGCTGGAACGTGTGCGACACCATGTGCAGCATGTTCGCACCGCCTGTGCGTGCCCATTGCCTGAGCGCGAAGTCGAGAGTCATCGTCGGCGGAAACTTGGGCGCGCCATCGAAGCCACCGAACTGTGGCTCGAAGCGCTGCTCGAGCGCCGCCGCGGCGCGAGTGAGGAGCTCTTCGCTCAGCGTGCCGGTAGCGCGCGTGCGCTCTGTGCTCGACGCATAGAGCTCGCGCATCTGCGCCGCCGTACGTACGACGCTGTCCTGCCGGCTCGTCCATGCATCGGCCACACCGAGCAGCACGCGACGGAAGCTCGGCATGCCGTGGCGATCGTCCGGCGGATAGTACGTGCCAGCGAAGAACGGATCTCCATCGGGTGTGAGGAATACGGTCATCGGCCATCCGCCATGCCCGGTCATCGCCTGCGTGGCCTGCATATAGATGGCGTCGAGGTCGGGCCGCTCTTCGCGATCGACCTTGATGCAGACGAAGTGCTCGTTCATCAGCTCCGCGATGGCCCCGTCTTCGAACGACTCGCGCTCCATGACGTGGCACCAATGGCATGCCGCGTATCCAATGCTCAGGAGAATCGGTTTTCGCTCGGCCCGCGAGAGCGAGAGGGCGGTCTCGCCCCATGGGTGCCAATCCACGGGATTGTGCGCGTGTTGAAGGAGGTATGGGCTGGTCTCGGAGGCGAGGTGGTTGGCCATTCTCCGAAGCTAATTGACTGCGTTTTTCACGTGCGTTCAGGATCATTTCGCGATCGTCGCGGCATTCGTTGCGACGGCCACTTCGCGCTCGACGCACTACCGCCTACGACCCTTCTGCCGAGCGCGCTCAGAAGCCGCCTCAACGAACGCTCGCTCCTACTCTCGAGCATCTCGACCGATCACGGCCGATATGAAAGAGCGTGCGTGTCTCTTCGGAGGGAGGGAGAGGAATCCAACGGCGTTTGGCGTTTCAGCCGCAAAACGCGTTTCGGTCGTTGAGGGTGTTTGGGGAAGGAATGCGCGCGACCGACCGTCGCGTAGGAACCTATCCGCCTTTCCCCCGGCTGTTAAAGTTCAACGACCATGAAATTCTCCACTCGCGTGCGCGCCCTACCGCTCGGTCTACTTGCGGTTGTAACAGTCGTCGCCCTCTCGGCGCTCTTCGCGCGCGATCCCCTGTGGGATGCCGCGACCTTCGAGAACCTCCTGGAAGTCTCGCTGCGGCGGCCGGCTGGCTATCTCCTGCTCGCGCCCATCTCGAACGTGCTCGACACGCTCACCCTGCTGAGCCTGCGGCAGCACATCGCACTGCTCGCGACCATCCTCGTCTGCTACGCCATCTGGTGGTGGTTCTTCGGGCGCGCGCAACTCGCCGAGCTGCCGCCGAACCGCCGCGCACTTCGCGAGATCGCGAGAATCGGCGTCGGGCTCGTCGTCGTCATCGGCGTCTACGTCGTCGGCATGATCGTGCCGCGCCCCATGGCGGGAATCGAAGCCGCGACGGACATCATCGTCATCGACTTCCACGCGCACACGAAGTTCTCGCACGACGGCCGCCCCGACTGGAGGCCGGAAGACGTTCGCGCCTGGCATCGCGCGGCGGGATTCGACGTCGCCTACGTCACCGATCATCGCACCTTCGAGGGCGCACGCGATGCGTGGGCGAACAATCCGCTCTCTGCCGGCACGGCGACCGTGCTCCTGCCCGGTATCGAAGTCGTGTGGCGCGGCGAACACGTGAACGTCCTCGATGCCGACCGCATGTTTCGCGGACTCCTCACCGAGACGCTGCGCGACATCGACGAGAAGGCGCTCACGATTGCCAGCACACTTCCGGGGAACGAGCCCGTGCTCATCGAGACCTTCCCCGGCGACCTCTCGAAAGTCGTCACCGCGGCGGGACCCGGCACCGGCGGCATCCGCGCCATCGAGATCATCGACGGCGCACCGCAGGGACTCGGCCAGACACGGCGGGAGCGCGCACGCATCCTCCATCTCGCCGACAGCACGAACCTCGCACTCGTTGCGGGCAGCAATCATCACGGATGGGGGCACACGGCTGCGGGGTGGACGCTGATGTTCCTGCCGCAGTGGCGCGCTGCAACGCCCGAGCAACTGTCCGCAGGCATCAGCAAGAACATTCGCGGCGGCGGACGCACGTCGACGCGCGTCGTGGAGCGCTACGTCGCCGATACGGAGACCGGCATCGCTCTCCCGCTCACCGTACCGCTGGTCGCGTGGGGAATGCTGCGCACGCTGTCCAACGACGAACGGATCGTGTGGCTCGCGTGGACGGCAGCCTTGTACCTGATGTGGCGATTCCGGCGCGCGCGGCTGAACCGCACTGCCGAGCGCTGAGTCGATGGCCGCACGCGAGGAAGATCGTCTCTGGCGTAGTGCACTTCTCATCACGTTCGCGGCAGTCCTCGTGCGGCTGGTGTTCGCGACGGTGCTGCCGCTCTTTCCCGACGAGACCTACTACTGGGACTGGTCGCGGCATCCAGCGAGCGGATACTTCGACCATCCGCCCGCCATCGCGATCCTCATTCACTGGGGCACCGCCCTGGCCGATCTCGTCGGCGTCGATCCCTCGCCGCTGGCGATTCGATTCTTTCCCGTGCTCGCCGGCGGCGTCGCCACACTGTTCGCGGTCAAGATCGCCCAGCGGCTCGGTGGGAGTGGAGCGGCACGCACCGCGGCGATCGTCTTTTCACTCATGCCGCTCGCGGCCACGGGACTCGTCCTCGCCACGCCCGATGCGCCGCTCCTCGCGGCGAGCGCGGCAGGGTTGTATTTCGTCGTCTGTGCCGTTCAGGCGCCACGCGGATCCGCACAGAGTTGGCAATACTGGTGCGTCGCGGGGCTGGCGCTCGGCATCGCGTTCACGTCGAAGTACACGAGCATCCTGCTCCCCATCACCGTCACCGCAGCGGTGCTCATCCGCCCGTCACTCCGGATGCGGCTCCGCGAGCCGGGTCCCTACCTCGCGTGCATCATCGCGACGATCGTCTTCCTTCCCGTCCTCTACTGGAACGCGAAGCACGACTGGATCTCGTTCCGCTTCCAGATCGAGCACGGGCTCGGCACACCGAAAGGCTCGGCGATCAAGCGCGAGCTCGATCTCATCGGCGGACAGCTAGGCCTCGTCTCTCCCATCATCTTCGGTTTTGCCGCGCATGCCGTCTGGCGCACCCTGCGTCGTCCCAGCGACGATGCACGCTTCCTGCTCGCCGTCGTTGCGGCGGGCAGCTGGGTCTTCTTCGCGTACAGCGCGATGCGTCGCTCCGTCGAGGCCAACTGGCCGGCGCCGTCATACGTACCGGGCATCGCGCTGCTCGCGGCGCTGTCCTCCACGCCATCTCGCGACACGTGGATCAAGCGCGGTATCGTCCTCGCTGGATTGATGATCGCAATCATCTATGTGCACTCGCTCGTGCCGATTCTTCCGCTGCCCGCTCGGCGCGATCCAGTCGCACGGAGCGCTGGCTGGAACGAGCTTGCCGCGAGAGTGGAGTTGGCACGCACTACCCTCGGCCCGAACACATACGCCGGTGCCGACCGATACCAGGACGTCGGCGAGCTTGGCTTTCACCTGCCGGGTCGCCCACAGACGTTCTGTACCTGCCTCTCCGGCCGCCGTAACCAGTACGACCTCTGGCCGAGCTACTCGCAGGTGGCGAAGCCGGGCGACAACCTGGTGCTCGCGCTCGACGAAACGCCCGACGTTCACGGGACGGTGAAAGCACTCTCACCTTTCTTCACCACGGCGACGCGTGGAACGCTCGCTCCACTGATGCGCGGAGCGGACACGGTGAGCCTGCGTCGGGTGTGGATGCTGTCCGGCTACCGCGGCGGATGGCCCGCGCGGCAGCCGTAGCGATCAGGTCTTTCGCGTCCCCGAGAATCCCGCGCGGACGGCGCCGAGCAACTCGACGAGCGAGTGTTTCTCTGCTTCGTCGAGGTGGCCGAGGGCGAGATCGTTCGCCGCATCCACAGGTTCGTCGAGCTCGGCGAGGAGCCGAAGTCCCACCGGCGTGATCTGGCAGAGCACCTGTCGTCGATCCGGCGTGGAGCGCTCACGAACCACGTGGCCGGCCGACTCCAGCTTGTCGAGCAGCCGAGTGATTCCAGCGGCCTCCTCGATCATGCGATCGCGGATGGCCAGCGTGGGGAGCCCAGTGGTGCCGGCACCGCGGAGGATGCGCAGCACGTTGTACTGCTGGATCGTGACGCCGCTGCCTTCAACGACCTGAGAGATATGCCGTTGAACCACGGCCGCCGTGCGCAGAATACTGACCAGCGCCTCGTGCGAGGGTGAGCTGAATGGCCTCGTTTGCTTGATCTCATCTCGGAGGGCACTGCTCTTCGTTGGCATCGTGTCTTGCGTCGAGGTTAGTACTACCGCGCGAGGGCTGCCCGGACTGTGTGCGAGCACATGTACATCAATCATTGACCTGCCAATGCTCCTTTCCGTTGTCTATACGCGTGATGTTTCAACAAGGTTGATGGTTCACGCCGTCGTGACAATTCGAGTATTCTTCCGCCCTCGGCGAAACACTGTCACCCGCATCGGATTTCGCGATGACCCCAGTCACAACCGACCTCGATCAGTTCCTCACCGCGTACGACGAGCGGATTCGAGGCGAGCTGTTCGACTTTCTCCGAATTCCCAGCGTGAGCGCGCGTTCCGAGCACGACGCAGATACTTCACGTGCAGCGGAATGGACGGCCGACGCCCTGCGCGCCGCGGGGCTCGACGCGAGCGTGCATTCGACAGCTGGACATCCAGTTGTGTTGGGAGAGTGGCGAGGTGCGCCGGGGAAACCCACGGTGCTCATCTACGGTCACTATGATGTCCAGCCCGCCGAGCCGCTCGACCTTTGGACCAGTCCGCCTTTCGAGCCCACCATTCGCGACGGCCGCATCTATGCCCGCGGTTCGGTGGACGACAAGGGACAGCTCTTCCTTCACGTGAAGGCGCTCGAGGCTCATCTCGCAGTTCGAGGGGTGCTGCCGATCAATGTCATCGTCCTCGCGGAAGGCGAGGAGGAAGTCGGCAGCGAGCATCTGGAGTCGTTCATCGAAGCGAACGCCGAACGTCTCGCGTGCGACGCGGTCGTCATCTCGGACTCGGCGATGTTCGCACCGGGGCTGCCGAGTATCCTGTCGTCGCTGCGCGGGATGGCGTACTTCCAGATCGACGTGCAGGGACCTGCGCAGGATTTGCACTCCGGGAGCTACGGTGGCGCGGTGGTGAATCCAGCGATGGCGCTCGCAAGAATTCTCGCAACGTTGCACGACACTGAAGGTCGCATCACGATCAAGGGCTTCTACGACACTGTAGAGGAGTGGCCCTCCGCCGTGCGCGAGCAGATGGGTGGACTCCCATTCGACGAGGAGCACTTCCGCGCCGAGGTCGGCGCGCCGGCGCTCGGCGGCGAGAAGGGGCACACGGTGCTGGAGCGTCTCTGGACGCGGCCCACGTGCGAGGTGAATGGGCTGCTCAGCGGCTACACAGGAGAGGGCGCGAAGACCGTTCTCCCGGCCAAGGCGATGGCCAAGGTCAGCTGCCGTCTCGTGCCGAATCAGGAGCCGGTGGAGATCGAGCGCCTCATGAAGGCGCACGTCGAGAGTGTCGCGCCGAAGGGGGTGAATGTCACGGTCACGCATCTCCATGGCGGCCGGCCTTGGCGGGCCGAGCTCAATGGTCCACTGTTCGACGCTGCGCGTCGTGCACTCGCCAGCGCATTCGGTCGGGAGCCAGTAATCACAGGAGAGGGCGGCTCGATTCCCGTCGTCGGCGACTTCGCCCGTATTCTCGGCGCGCCCGTCCTCCTAGTAGGTTTCGGTCTACCCGGCGAGAACGCCCATGCGCCGGACGAATGGATGAGCGTGGAGAACTTCACGAAGGGCATGCGCGCAATCGCGATGCTGTGGGACGAGCTCGGGGCATGATTGTCATCGCGCGTGCCGCGCCAGGAGCTGGCTGAAATCGCTTTGATGGTAGGTCCCCTCAGGCGCTTCGTGCCTGCGGGATGACATTTTTTACACACTCGGAGATTTGGATGGCCAAGCTCAACGCAACCGACTGGATCTGGCGCGACGGCGAGTTCATCGCCTGGCAGGACGCCAACGTGCACGTCCTCGCGCATTCGATGCAGTTCGGGTCCTCCGCGTTCGAGGGAATCCGCTGCTACGACACACCGCGCGGACCCGCGATCTTCCGGCTCGAGGACCATCTCCAGCGGCTCCTCAATTCGTGCAAGATCTACAGGATGGAAGTGCCGTATACGGTGGACGAGCTGGTGGCGGCCAACTGTGAGCTGGTGGAGAAGAACGGGCTGAACGCGTGCTATCTGCGTCCGATGGTCATCCGTGGCTATGGCGCGGCAGGCATGGTGCCCTTCGACAGTCCGGTCGAGGTGTTCCTTCCATGCTGGCCGTGGGGCTCGTACCTCGGCGACCATGCGATGGAGAACGGCGCCGATGCCTGCGTGTCGACCTGGGCGCGCATGGCCCCGAACACCACGCCATCGATGGCGAAGATCGCCGGCAACTACCTCGGCGGCCAGCTCATCAAGATGGAAGCGCTCGCCAATGGCTACGACGAGGGCATCGCGCTCGGTCCGGATGGACTGATCAGCGAGGGCTCAGGGCAGAACGTGTTCGTCGTGCAGCGCGGGGTGATCTTCACGTCGCCGATGAACGGCACGCTGCTGCCCGGCATCACGCGCGACAGCATCATCATGCTGGCTCGCGACGCGGGACTCGATGTGCGCGAAGGGCCGTTGCAGCGGGAAATGCTCTACACGGCGGATGAGATCTTCCTCACCGGCACTGCATCGGAGGTCACGCCGGTTCGCAGCGTGGACAAGATCAAGGTCGGCATCGGCCGGACGGGCGAGGTGACGAAGCTGCTGCAGCGCACCTTCCTCGATCTCGCGCAGGGCAAGACCGAAGACAAGTATCACTGGCTCTGTCACGTTCGCGCCGAGCGGGCCAGCGCGACCTGAGCAACGGTGAGCAAGGAGGCCGAGCACTCCACTTCCTCGTGTTACCCTTGATTCTGGACCAGCGACCGCTAGACTGAAAGAACGACGTCTCTCTCCCGACCGCACCGACCCATGTTCTCGGCCATCCACACACTCGCTCTCGCAACCGCCGCTCGCTCGGCGGGGCGCTGCGGCAGCATGTGTCGGATGGAGGCGTGCGCCTGTATGTGCGCTATTGCGTACCCAGACATCATGCGGCCGGGACAGAGACAGCGAGCTTGACTCGCACGCCTCCAAACCGAACAGGGATTTCAACCCGGCCGCTCACTCGAGCGGCCGTTTTTTTTGGCCTCGAAGCCAACATTACCTCCAGAGGGCACGGCATGACCGAGAGCAAGGTGATCCGACAGAGCGTTCGTGCGACGTGGCGTGGTGGGCAGCAGTACGCCGTCTCGCGCGAAGGTGCTCCGTCCATCACGATCGACGGCGATCGCAAGGCCGGGCCCGGTCCGGTGGAGACACTGCTCGGCGCACTCGCGGCGTGCTCGTCGATGGACGTCATCGAGTATCTCGCCAAGCGGCGAACTCCGGCGGAGCAACTAGAGATCGTCGTCGATGGCGTGCGTCGCAGCGTCGCTCCACGACGGCTGATTTCGGCGCGGTTGACCTTCGAACTGCGCGGCGAGGGCATCGAGACGCACCACGCCAGCCGCGCCATCGACCTCGCCATTCAGACCTATTGCTCAGTGGCGTCGAGCCTCGCGCCGGATGTCGTCGTCGAGACGCAGCTCATTCTCAACGGTGTACCGCAACCCCTCGTGACACAGACCATCGCACCGGTGCCGGCATGAGCGCGCGCACGGAGGAACTCCGCCGAGAGATCGCGAGTTGGTTTCACGCCCGCTCGTCTTCGCCCCCCACTGCCAGCGCGGTGTCGAGCGTCATCAATGCCTTCACCGGCATTCCGCGTCGTGAGGAGCCGAGCGCTCCGAGCGGCGAATCCAAGACCGAGCGAGGGAGTGGGACATGACGGACGCAGCGAGTACGGCCCCTGATTCTGATGTTCTCGATCCAGCCACTCCCGCGAAGAAGGAGACGGCATCGCAGCGCGTCGAGCGCATCAAGCGCGAGAAGGCGCCGTGGTCCATCATGGACGACATTCGTCGCTACGCGCGCGAAGGCTTCGCGTCGATCCCGCTGGACGACCTGGGCGTTCGCTTTCGCTCGTGGGGTCTCTACACGCAGGGCGATGGCGGCGGCACGCGCGGCGAGGAGATGCCCTTCTTCATGATGCGCGTCCGCACGCCGAACGGGCTGCTGACGTCGGAGATGGTGACGACGATCGCCGACCTGTCCGACAAGTACGCGCGGTCGAGCATCGATATCACCAACCGGCAGAACTTCCAGCTGCACTGGCTGCGCATCGAGGACATCCCGACGGTGTGGGAAGAGCTCGAGCGTGTGGGCTGGGGAAGCCAGGGCGCCTGTGGCGACAACACGCGCACCGTGACGGGGTGTCCCGTCGCGGGTGTCGCGCATGACGAGTTGATCGACGCGTCGCCGATTGCCGTGCAAGTCGACCGCTTCCTCAACGGCAACGCCGACTACGCGAACCTGCCGCGCAAGTTCAAGATCACCATCACCGGCTGCGCACACTGGTGCAGTTATCCGGAGATCAACGACATCGGCATCAGCGCCGTTCGTCGCGATGATGGTGTCGTGGGCTTTCATGCGCGCGTCGGCGGAGGACTCTCCACGCGTCCGCACCTGGCGCTGCTGCTTCCCGCATTCATCCATCCACATCAGGTGCTCGACGTCTCGACAGCGATCTGCGGCATCTTTCGCGACTCCGACGAGCTGCGCACCAACCGCGCGAAAGCGCGGATGAAGTTCCTCTTCATCAACCATGGATGGACGGCGGAGACCTTCCTCGCCGAGGTCGAGAAGCGCATCGGCTACAAGCTCGACCCGGCTGCACACGAAGAGCCGCCCGAGGGCAACTATCGCGATCACATCGGCGTGAATGCGCAGCGGCAGCCGGGTCTCAACTTCGTCGGCTTCTCGATCGTCTCGGGTCGCATCTCGACCACGCAGCTGAAGCGCATCGCGTCACTCGCGGAGCGCTACGGCGATGGAACACTGCGTCTCTCGGCGACACAGAACATCCTGGTGCTGAACGTTCCCGATGCGAACATCGACGCGCTCGTTGCTGCGGCGGATTTGAGTGGCGTGTCGGTGGGAGGTTCGTCGCCCTTCCAGCGTGGAACCTTGTCATGCACCGGTCGAGAGTACTGCAAACTCGCGCTCACGGAGACGAAGCATTTCAGCATCCATCTCGCGGCCGAGCTGGAGGATCGTCTTCCCGGATTCACTCAGGCGATCAAGCTGCACATCGCCGGCTGTCCGAATGCATGTGGACAACAGTGGATCGCTGACGTCGGATTGCAGGGTGTGTTGATCAACCAGGGTGGCGGCACGCAGGTCGAAGGCTTCGACGTCTTCGTCGGCGGAGGACTCGGCGTTGGTAGTGCGATTGCTCGGCGAGTCGGCTTCCGCACCACGTCTGAGGATATCCCTGACGCTCTCGAGCGATTGTTCCGTCAGTACGATACGACGCGTGCGCCTGCCGAGATCTTCCGCAACTGGGCGACGCGAGTGGGCGACAAGGGGATTCACGCAATACTTTCCGATGTGGGATCATCCTTGGTGGCGTCATGACGGCTCTCGACACTCGAGCGCTCGAGACATTCGAGCTGCGGCGCAAGTACGGCATCGCGGCGCATGTGGGACGCACGCCAATGGCGCGGCTCATCGAAGTCGCCGAGCCGGGAAGTGCGGAGGTCTGGGTGAAGCTCGAGGGGCAAAATCCCGGCGGATCGATCAAGGATCGCACGGCGCTCGGCATGATCCTCGACGCGGAAGCGCGCGGGTTGCTCGAACCGGGAGGCATCATCGTCGAGCCGACGTCGGGCAACACAGGCATCGGGCTCGCGCAGATTGCAGCCGCGCGTGGCTATCGACTCATCCTCTGCCTGCCGTCATCGATGAGCGAGGAGCGGAAGCGCACGCTGCTCGCTTATGGCGCGGAGCTCGTGCTCACGGATCCCGAGCGGCGCATGCTCGCGGCGATCGAGAAAGCCGAGGAAATCCGCGATGAGTTGGGTGCGTGGATGCCGAATCAGTTCAGCAACCCCGCGAATGTGCGCGTGCACTACGAGATGACGGGTCCGGAGTTGTGGGAGCAAATGAACCATCACGTCGATGCGTTCGTGTATGGCTCGGGAACCGGCGGTACGATCAGCGGTGTCGGTCGATTTCTGAAGGAGCAGAATCCGAAGGTCGTCGTCGTCGCCGTCGAACCAGCGCGCTCACCGGTGCTCTCCGGCGGTGAGCGAGGGCAGCATCAGTTCCAGGGGATGGGGCCAGGCTTCGTACCCGATAACTTCGATCGCTCGGTGGTCGATCGCATCGTCCAGGCGTGGGAGGAGGATGCCTTTCCTCTCGCTCGTAGACTCGCGCGCGAGGAAGGCCTGTTCGTCGGCATGTCGAGTGGCGCGATCGTGTGGGCAGCGCTCGGTCTCGCGCGCGAGCTCGGACCTGATGCACGCATTGCGTGCATCGCGCCGGATTCGGGGACGCGCTATCTGTCGACGGCGCTGTTTGCGTGATGAGCGTAAGCTAGATGGACGTCCGCGCTCGTCTTGCACGGGAGAAGCGTTGCGCTGGGCACCCCAGGAAAACAGAACGCCCGCACGAATGTGCGGGCGTTCTGTCTTCACGAAGCTGGTGTTGGGTTACTTGAAGTTGGGATTATTGCGCGTCTCGACATCAGGCAGTGGTACGCACGTGAGATCGCTGTAGGTATTTCCCTTGATCGTTACCCCCTTCGTGAAGGGCAGGTTATACCGCAGCATGTCCCCGTACCGCTGTCCTTCACTGAACAGCTGACGGCGGCGCTCCTCGAGCACGAGATCGGTGAACGCCTGCCCGGTCGGCGCCGGATCGGTGATCACCGGAACTCCATTGGCTGTGCGCACGCGGTTGATCGCGTCGAGTCCCGCCTGCCCACCGACCGCCTCCGCGAGGATGAGTTGCGCCTCGGCCCACGATGCGATCGGAATCGGCGTGCCGCCGGTTGCCGCGATGAACTTCTGCTGCTGAAACAACGGTGTGATGCCGTCGTTGGCCTTCTTGGCCGCGTCTTTCACCTTCACGCGCGGATCGGGCACGTTGCCCGGCACGCCGTTCACGGTGAGGTTGCGATATGGCGCGGCCACCGAGAGATACTCGTTGCGGATGGTCAGATTGTAGATGCGATTCTCGCGCTGCGCCGCACCGCCCTCGGTGAATTCGGCGTTCCGTACGAAGCCGGCCGGAACGAGCGCCGCGTCGGCAGCCGCGCCGGGAAGGTTCTTGAGGTCGAGACGCGCACGCGCTCGACCGACACGAGCCATGTTGAGCACACTCTGATCGGCGACCGCCGTCGCGCGGGTCATGGCGTCGGTGAAGCGCCCCTCGGCGAGCGCAAACACCTCCGCACGAGTCAACTTCGGACCGTTGTCAATCGCCATCTCGCACATCCCTTCGCCGAGCAGCAGCAGGGCATAGCCGCCGTAGGCGCGCATCTGAGCCATCAATGCCAAGCGATTCGGCACTTGGGCATCGGTGAACTTTTCGAGACGGTTGAACGCGTCGTCGAGCTGGAAGCGCGCCTGCTGCAGCGGCGTGTAGAAACCCATCGCCGTCGTGGCTCGGGTGTAGGTGCAGCTGCCCGGTGCACCCTTGATCTCGACGACGCCGCGCCATTCCCACGGGTGATTGTCGACGAAGCCGTTGGCGTTCAGGTACTCGCCGCTCAGCATACCGGCAGCGGCGGCGTATTGCATGACACCGCACTGAAGTGTCTGCATCGCGGCGGCAGCGAGTGCCGGCGCGAGCGCCGGATCCGACAGGGCTACTTCTGGCACGCTGCCGGGATTCTCGACGTCGAGAATCTTGTTGCACGCGGTGCTGCCAAGGAGCGTGAGCGCCAATGCCATGCGCCACGCCGAGTGAACGGCCGACCGTACTGGAGCGACCAGCGTCGACCGATGAGTGAGTCTGAATGACATGAGTCTATGTCCTCGGTCGGGGATCAGTAGGTGAGTCGGAACGTGGCGACGAAGCTCGAGGTCGGCGGCATGATTGTCTGGAAGCCGTTCGACAGCGGGCCAACGGCGCGCGTCTCCGGGTCCCACACGTGCTGGTTGGCGATGTCGACGTAGATCTCGCCGTCGCGCGACGTATTCCAGCCCTGTTCCGCTGTCCACAACATCGAAAGGTTACGACCCGCGATCGTCACTGCACCGCCCGAAGCACCCAGCCTCTGCACGAGCGACGGCTTGAGCGTATACGACGCCGAGAGCTCGCGCAGCTTCAGGAAGCCCGCCTGATACGTGCTCGGCGCATCGGCCTCGATGGCGCGATACGTCTGGAGGAACTGATCGTTCTGTTCGATCACGGCCTTCGTCGATCCCTGATTGTGCAGCGCACGAATCTCGGTGTCCGACTGCCAATTGCCGCCGTTCCCATCGACGCGTGCGTAGAGACGCAGGTTGTCCCAGAGGGTGATCTGCGTGTTGAAGCCCTGCTGCCACGTCGGCTGCGTGTGGCCCCAGTACACGCGCGGCGCAGCCGTGCCGGTATATGTGCCGATGGGACAGGGCGCATCCGGTCCGCCCTGCTCGAGTCCCGACTTTCCCGTTCCGCCGTCGCAGATCGCGGACAGCACGGCACCCGTCGGACTGAGTACGGCCGACCGAACCTTGTACATGAAGAAGTCGGCGATGCCGTAGCCGACGCGGGCCTGTGCCTGCCCGCCGCCGCCGACCGTCAGGAAGTCCTGCCCGCCAAGGTCGTCGACGCGGTTCCCGGTGTTGGCGAGCTGCGTTCCGACGTCCCACGCCACGCGATGGCCCCGCAGAATGCGGAGGGTCGCGGAGAACTCGTTGCCCCACGTCGACAGGTGACCGATGTTGGTCACCTGCGTTCCCGGGAAGCCGACGGACGGCGGCACGGGCACGTTCACGATCGCGTCGTTCACGCTGCGGGCAAAGTGCGTATAGCTGACGTCCATGCGCCGATCCAGCAGCGACGTTTCGAAGCCGAGCTCGAGCTCCGTGCTTCGCTCTGGCTTCAGCTGCGGGTTTCCAAATGACGACGGCACGAGCCCGCCCACGTTCTGATACCCCACGCTCGACGTATACAAGCGCGCTGCGTCGAACGTCCCAGGCTGCGCTCCCGCTGCGCCATATGCACCGCGAAACCGGAGGTCACCGAGTGCGCGGCCGATGAAGCCCGCCTTGTCTTTCCAAATGGGCTCCTCGCTCACGACCCACGATGCGCTGACCTTGGGATAGTACGCGGCCGAGTAGTCCTTGCCGAATGCGCTGTTGTCGTCGCCGCGAACGGCGGCGGTGAGGAAGAGACGGTTCTGCCAGGCCAGCGCCTGCTGAATGAACAAACCGACGGTCGCATTGGCGACGTAGCCTTCCGTCGCGTTTTTCACCGTGGTGCCGGACACGGTCGTGATCGGCGCGGCGGGGAAGGTCGTGCCGCTCGCCGAGATGTTGCTGAGCTCAGAACGATAGGCCTGAAACCCGCCCGTCGTCGTGAAGTCGAGCGACCGGACGGCGTATTTGAGGTTGCCTGAATAGTCGAGTGTGAGGAAGTTGCGCGACGCGCGCTCGACGGTCTTGGCTCCCAGCCCGTTGGACCCGTAGAAGCCTGCGTTCTCCGGCGTTTCCCTGGGATACAACGTCGAGTTGTTCTCGGAGTTCACGTCGAGTCCCACGGCCAGGCGATTCGTGAACCACGCGCGCGGCTCGTAGCGCGCCGTCACGCTCGTGGTCGTGCGGTCGACGTCCGCGCGATCCTCGACGTCATCCCACAGGCTCGCCGGCGTAAAGCCGAAGCCACCTGTTGTAGGGATCAAGCTCCGCCTACCCCAAACGAGATTGCTGAATGGGTCGGGATTGATCGAGCCGTTCTGCGCGAGACGGATGCGGTCGCGGATGTAGCCGAGGCTGCCCTCGATGCGAAGCTTGCTGTTGGCTGCGATGTCGATGTTGGCGCGTCCGGCGAACTTCTTGTCGTAGTTCCATGCAACGACGCCGAGGTCGTCGTCGTACGACGAGGAGAGATAGTAGCGCGTGATGTCGTTCCCGCCGTGGAGATTGGCCGTGTATCCGCGGTTCTTGCCGGTCTGGAAGACGGGTCCCTGACCGCTGTCGATCGCGTAGCGATAGAGGTTGAGCGTTTCGAGCTGCCCACTCGTGGCGTTCTTCGACCAGAGCGTGCCCGCGCGGCCCTCGGGATTTGCCAGCCAATTCGTTCCCTGGCGTGTGGTGAAGTCCCAGTGCGGCGTGCTGTTCGATCCGCGCTTGGTGATGATCTGGACCACGCCGTTGGAGGCCTCGGTTCCATAGAGCGTCGCGGCCGCGGGCCCCTTGATGATCTCGATGGTCTCGATGTCCTCGGGATTGATGTCGTTGAGGCGGCTCGCGCCGGCGCCGCCGCGCTGCCCAGGCCCCCGTGCGGCACTCGCATCCATGCGCACACCGTCGATGTACACGATCGGATCGGTGCTGAGCGACAGGCTGCCGACCGAGCGCACGCGGATCTGCGCACCGGTGCCGACCTGGCCCGTCGCCGGGAGTACCACCACGCCTGGTGTGCGCGCGCCGATGAGCTGCTCGACGCTGCGCGGTGCGGACGTCTTGAGGACGTCGCTCGCATTGATCGTTTCGATGACGTTGCCGACCGCTCGCCGTTCGACGGAGCCGCCGGTACCGGTGACGACGACCTGATCGAGTTGGATAGAGCGCTGCGAGAGCAAGAAGTCGGCGGTGACCGTCTGCCCTGCCGTCACGGTGATGGCGCGATCCTTCGGCCCGTAGCCGAACATCCGTGCGCGCACCTGCACACTGCCAGCAGCGACGGCACCGAGCGTATATCTGCCTGCCGCGTCCGTTCGCACGGCGGCCAGCGCGCGATCCCCTTCACCGACGACTGTGACGGCGACGCCGGCGAGCGGGCGTCCCCCCACGGTGTCGGAGACCTGTCCGGTGATTCTCCCCGTCTGCGCGTACGCCGCGCGACCGACGAGAAATGCCACGATCACGAGCGACATCCATCGAGCTACCAGGCGATGCAACATCGACCCCCCCATGTGGAGCGAGATGTGTTGGCGCAACTTCGCGCTGCAAGAATTCCGAGAGCGCGAAGATGCAGGCGGACGTCTACTGCGGCAATGTGTCGGCGACGACGCGGATCTCGCGAAAGCACAATAGGCGCCTGAATATTGGCGCGAGCGTCGGCAGCAAACGCGAGCTTCCGCTCTGGCGATCCCGCTCATCACGGCGCTGCAGTCTCGCGACAGTCGCATATGTGCTGTACGTGCCGGCCTATCATTGCGTGAATAGTGACCCGGCGTGCCCGTACGACCGTCACACGGCCTGCCGTCTGCTCCCCCATAGCCGCGAGCCTCCGCAAATGCGGACTGAACCCGCGCCGGGTGATCTGGCAGTAGTCATCGCGCGCTATCCGCCAGATTCAGCTACTTCAGGAGATCTAAACCCGCCTGCCCGGCGGAAAGGCGCGCCATGCACCCTCTTACGGCGCCGGCAGGTGCGTCGACCTCCAGACCCCGGCGGCGCGAGCGTGGACGGACGGAGTGAGGGCGAAGCAGGCAGTTGCGACCGCGAGGTGACGGGCAATCATGCGGCAACGCCGTCGCGGCGAAGGCTCCGTGCCAGCGAGAGGAAGATCAGGATCGCAACGAGATAAAACGGCGTGAGCGTGTACAGCGCGGTTTGCAGCGGATGCGAATGGCCGTGCGCTGCGAACCAGTCGCTTGCCGCGCCCACATAGGTTGGCCCAAGCCCCAGTCCAATGAAGTTCATCACCAGGAGGAGCAGTGCTCCCGACATCACGCGCTGGTCTGGCCGCACTTCCTCCTGTACCAGCGCCACCGACGAGGACAGGTAGAAATAGTTGAGCATCATCGAGCCGCCGAGAAAGATCAACGAGAGGTGCCACGTCGGTGCCCAGATGAACGCGACGTAAAGCGGCATCGCGAACACCAGCGACAGCGCCGGTACGGTGGCATAGGCGGCCTTCGATCGCCGCGTCAGCCGGTCGATCACCCGGCCCGAGATCACCATTCCCGCACCCATGCCGACACCGACGACGATCGCGTAGTAGATCGCCACCTCGTGCAGCGTCATGCCCTTCTCACGCATCAGGAACAGAATCGCGAAATTCCCCATGCCATAGGTGATGAACTGCGTGGCGCCACTGCCAAGGGCCGCGAGCATCAACGTGCGACGCGAGAAGAACATGCGCAGCGTTGCGATGAAGCCCGATTTGCCGGCGTGCGCGGCGTTCACGTCGAAGCGGCCGCGCATCGGTTCGCGGACGAATAGACGCACGGCCACGGCAGTGACCAGCCCGACCACGCCGATCGTGATGAATGCGTAGCGCCAGTCGAACGCCGCGGCGATCGACGCACCGAAGGCGATACCGATCGCCGCGCCGATGGGCGGGCCGAGATTGAAGATCCCGAACGCGGTCCCGCGCCGGCCAGGCGGAAACATGTCGCTGATCAGCGCATAGGATGGAGGCACACCACCCGCCTCGCCGAATCCGACGGTCATCCGCGCGACGACGAGCTGTGGATACGTACTCGCGAGCCCGCAGGCCATGGTCGCCGCGCTCCAGATCGCGCAGGCAAGCGAGAGCACGGTCACACGATTGGTCCTATCGGCGAACCAACCCACCGGAACTGCAATGAAGCAGTAGAAGAAGGCGAAATAGAGTCCGCCGATCAGCCCGAGCTGTCCGTCAGTGAGGTGAAGCGAGTCCTGGATTGGCTTGGCGAGGATCGCCAGCAGTTGCCGATCGAGATAGTTCAGCACATAGACGAAGCACAGCACCGACAGCACGCGCCACGCGCGCGAGTCTACCGTGGGTTCCGGGCTCACTGTCCGCGTTGGCGCGCCTTCGCCTGCCAGGCCTGGAAGTCATCGATTGCATTCAGCTGCCGGAGAAGCTTCGACGACGGATCGAAGGTGACGCCCGCTTGCGCCGCTGCCGGCGTCTCGCCCGTGCCGTTCGTCATCGGCAGCGTGACGATTTTGCCATCGACGCGCACGTCGAGCGGCATGGGGAAAGGCAGGTTGCCGGGCACGTCCCACCGAACCTTCAGCATCCCGTTCTCTCGCGTGCTCAGCACCCTCGGCAATGCGGCCTGGTAGAAATAGACGTCAACGAACCACTTGTAGTCCTTGCCGGTGACACGATTCACAATCTGGAGAAAGCCCTGCGTGGTGCCGAACTGCGGCGTGAAGTTGCCGGGCTTTGGATCGGGGCGACCGTAAACCAGTGTGCGGATCGACGTGAAGAACGCGTCGTCGCCGATCAGCTGGCGCAGCGTGTGCGCGACCCAGCTGCCCTTCGGATAGATGTCACTGCGCGGACCGCCGGAGTCGGCGTACACTTCCTTCTCCGAACGCTCTCGTCCCGAGACGAGCGGCTGTTCGTTGCGAATCATGTTTCGCTGCATGCGCAACTGCGCCATGTAATCGAGCTCGCCACCGAGGTACTCCGCGATCAGCGGCTGAGCATAGGAGCCGAGTCCCTCGTGCAGCCACAGATCGTCGTAGTTCGCGTTGGACATCTGGTTGCCGAACCACTCGTGCGCGAACTCGTGGTTCAGCAGCGAGTTCCAGCCGAAGACCGTCTTCTCGTACTTGCCGCTATGCCCGATCAGCGTCTGGTTCTCGAGTCCCGAAAACGGCACGCGAATCACGCCCATTTTCTGATCCGCCCAGGGATACGGTCCGATCACACTCTCCCAGAAATCGAGCGTCTGCGGAAATTCGGAGAACAGGTCGGCGGCATCACTTTCTTCTCCGGGGATGTAGTACAGACGCATGGGGATCGTGTTGCCGAAGCGGCTCTTGTAATCGCCTTCGAGCACCTTGTACGGACCGACATCGAGCACAGAGCCATAGGTGTGGATACTACGTGCGTGCCAGTTCCACGTGGTCCAGCCATCCCTGTCGATCCTGCTGACCAGAACACCATTGCCCGGCGCCATCAAGCCCGTCGGCACTGTGTAATGAAGGTCGGTGGTCGCC
>JAQBPV010000485.1 GCA_028287345.1 Gemmatimonadota bacterium | reverse complement strand
TGAGGCGACGCGCGGTGTCGCCGATGAATTCCTCGAGTCCGATCACCAGCACGTCGCCCTTGGCGCAGAACTCGCCGAGGAAGTCCGTGCCGTTGGTGACCGCGGCGGTGAGGAATCCGGTTAAGGTGGACTTGCCCGCCTTCTCTCTCGCGGCGAGCAACGTGGACCGACCAGCCCACGCTAACCGCGGAACGATCGGCGGGGGGGGGCGCATGATGGACTCATTTTCCATCAACTCGTCTAACCGCCATCGCGTGCGGTGACGTGCTTGGAGCTCGTCGCCAGTCCACCGCGGCGTGTTGCGAACCAGCTCCTCCATTACGTCCACGTCGCAATCCGGCGAGTCCAGCCAGTCGGAGACGTCACCCTTGGGCGGCAAGTTGGGCAGCATCACGACCTTGACCGCGCAGTCGGCCGCGGTAAGGCTCGCCGCGACTTGTTCCGCGTGGCTCTGACCCGGCTCGTCGTTGTCGGGGAAGATCACAACGGACGCGCCCTTGAGCGCCGCGCTGAACGTCTCGCGCCACTTGCCCGCGCCCATTGGGCAGGTCGTGGCCGAGTAGCCTTCCATGCTTAACGCGTCGGCATCCTTCTCGCCTTCCACGATGTAGATCGTCTTGCCGCTTTCGATCGCGGCGAGCGTTTCCGGCAGGCGATACAGCACCGGTTCAACATCGGTGAGGTTCCAGATCCACCCGCCTTTTCCATCGGGGCGACGCTGGCGAAATTCCTTCTTGCCGTCCGACTTCCGGAAGCGACATGCCTGGAATTGCAGCACGCCTTCCGCGTTCACATAGTCGTATGTCTTGACGAGCGCCGGACGCTCAACCGGTGTGACGGTGGTGCTCGTGTCGGGCTTTACGCTGGATTGCGCGTACAGGTCGGACATGGATAACGAAATCGCCGCAACGACCGCCGCCGTCTGGCACATCGCGTGACAGTTGAGCAGCACACGCCCGTCCGTGCCCTCCTTGATGGACAGGGACGCAGTGTCGTCCTCGTGCGCCGGACAGCGCGCCATCCACTGGCGGGAGCCGTTCGGTTTCACACGCGCAAGCTTCGCGAGGACGCGATCCACTGGTTTCTCGGTCGGTAGTGAAATGGCCGTCACGCCGCGTCCAACCGCGACGCGTACTTCTGTGCCGCCGTTCCCTCGTCCGGTCGGGGGCGCGAACGCGAGTACTCTACCTCGTCGTAGGCGCGTCTCATGGCTCCGCCTTGCCGCATCGGTAGCAGGATGGCGGCGCGGGATACCGGATCATCGGGAAGTCGTTGAACGTCCCGTTAGGTGCGGGGCGGAAATACTTGCAGGTGCACCACATCGCGACATGGCCTTTCACGCAATGCGTCGGGGTCACGCATTTGCACGTTCCTGCGCTGTCCCGTCCTGCCGTGTGCTCGGGGGGGGTCACCGGATTTCACCGGCGACAACTTGTGCCGCGAAACGACGAGCGATCGTGACCACCCCGCGCTCGGAGAACTTGCGGTCCCACGAGCGGGCGTACTCGCGGCCGTTCCAGATGAAACGCACTTCGGTGAAGGCGCGCCACTTCCTGTCATAACCCTGCGAATACACCGTCACGTAACCGTTCAACGTGTCGACGTGGCCGGTGTAGTAGCGCGGCTTTCCGTCATCGTCGCGATGGTCCTCCAACAGCTTGCCGAGGTAGATCGCCTGCACTCGGTCGCGATACTTGCGGCTCATGCCGCCACGAGCGTGATAGAGCGCGACTCGTTGTAGCCACGGACGATGTATCCCTTTCGCTCCAACGAGCAGAGATGTTCATGCACCGTCGCGAGCGAGCGATAGCCACGCGCCGCCGCGATCTCTGGAAACGACGGCGCGTAGCCATGCTCCGTGATATGCGCCGCGATGAAGTCCAGCATGGCCGACTGCTTGAGCGTCAGCGGGGCGCGATGATTCGCAACCTCACACGCACACCGCGAGCAGTAGACCGTCTTACGAACCTCACTGCCTTTGTACAAGCTCATGATTTCGGCTCCTGTTCAGCCCCTAGCATTATACTAACGATATCGTTACTATCGCAAGGGGCAGTAGTGGCATACCGTTCGCGGAGATGCGTGTGAGCTTTTCTGAGTTGCTGAAATCCGCCGAGATGACCACCTATGAGGTCGCCCAAGCCGTGAAGGCTCTGGGCGTCTCCGATCAGGCTGTCTATCGGTTGGCTCGCGTCGATGGCGCGGTTCAGCGGCTGGACCTTCGGCTCGCGGCTGCGCTCTGTCAGGTGCTCGGAGTTGAGCCCAGCGCCCTCCTGACTAACGCTCCTGTCCCGCGAAAGCCCGCCAAGAAGTAGCGCGCCGCGCTGCCCCGCCCCCCACGACGACAGAGGAAGGACGCGACTCATGCGGCACCGTCTTGGATGGTCGGACGGAATCCGTAGCAGACGACGGGCGAAATGTTGATGTGGCCGTTCGCGTCGTGATACGCTTTGAGCCAACCGCACTCGGCACAAACGTCAATCGGTCGAATGCGGCGATTGCTTGCGCCGCGCACGACAACGCCAATGGGCCGCGACTCTAGGCAGTCCATGCACCTCCATGACAGAGCGGCGGGCGGCAGACCAAACGCGCCGGACCAAACTCCGTAGTACTCAACGACGCTTTCCCGGTGTAGACCACGGCGACAGAACAGCACGCGCCGAAAGAGGCGATACATCCATTGCCCGCTCACGCTGCGTCTCCCTCACGAGAGGCCAGCAGCCAGCGGCGCTCCGTCTCGGCGGCCTGCGCTTTCACGTACTCGCGGGCGCCCTCGTGTGCGAACACGCCGAGGTGTTGGTCATATGCCTTGTGGCACGGAAGGCGAGTAATCGACCAACACAGCGGCGCGATGGTGTCGTAGTCAGCCTTCCGGCCCGCGCCGCCGCCGACCGTGTGCGCGTTCTGGCTCTCGCCTACCGCACCGCACCAGCAGCACGGCAACGACTTCACCCACTCGACCCGCTCTTTCGATCCGTACGCGCGCTCAAATTCGCGAGCCTTCCGCTTCGTGTTGCGGCGCTTGACCCACGACCGTTTCGGGATCTTCTCCCGTTGCGGGGGCTTCGCCGAGCGGCGGATGTAGCTCGAGCGCGGCTTCATCGCCCCGCCCCGAGCAGGAGCAGGAGCGCGACGCACCAGCCGCTCGACGCCTGCCATGTGAAATGGTCAGCGGCGAGGCTAGGGATAGACTCAGGGTTCACCCGCTGGAACGCGCCGGATCGTACCGGAGCCGTTGGGGTGACGCGGGCTACTTGTGCGTCGTGGAACCCTTCTATTGTTTGATGGTGCTGGACATACTCGGGGGCCTCAAAATCCTCCAACTGGCGACAGTTATACGAGTTCGAGTCTCGTCCCGGGTATTCTACGCTGCAACGACTTACGGCATTTCGTGTCATGCGGTTTTCTCCGCGCCGGGAATTGCGTTAGGGATAGAGCCAGTGTTCAAATGCTTGGTGAGCGTCAGCGCGGCCCGTTCGGCCATCTCGGCTCCGACTGCGTCGTCCGGCTCGTAGTCGGTGTACCGCATCGTCTGGCTCAGGCTTCTATGGCCGAGCCACTTCATGACCAGCCGGATGTGAACGCCCGCCTTGACCCACGAGATGGCCGCGACGTGGCGCAGGTCCTTGATGGTCAGCTTTGGGCGCTGGATCGCTTGTGCGGCCTGCCTGTGCAGCCATTCGGCCTCTGACCGCTGGAACATCCCGAACGCGGCCTGCTCGCCTTTGACGCCGTACTCCGCGACGTGTGCGCGCATCGCCTCCACAACAACGGCCGGCATCGGGACATAGCGGGGCAGGGAGCCCCACCGTATCGTCTTGGGGCGGTCGTAGCGGATCCGCCCCCGCGCGAAGTCCACGTCACGGACGACGAGAACCGGGGGCGTCTCGGCCATGAGTTCGCCCATGTCGCAGCCCGTGTGAATGAGGAGGAGCAACACCACCGCCACGTCCGGCCGCTTCGCTCTGGCGGTCGCCATGTACTCTCGGTACTCGTCCGCCGACATTTCCGGCAGGCGGTGGTGCGGCTCGGCGTACTTCTCCACTTTCTTCCCGGCGATGGGATGCTCCGTCATGCGCCCTTTCTTGACGGCCCACGTGCAGAGCCCACCGATCGCCGCGCGGTAGCGGTTGATCGTGGAGCCTTTGGCCGGAACGGGCGTGCTCGGCACCCACCCCTTGTACGGTCGCTTGCGCGTTCGTGGGTGCGTCCGGATGTCCGTCAGCGCAGCCAGGAACGCTTCCACGCTCGCGGTCGTCACGTCGGCCACGGACGGCGACTTGCCCAACGCGGCGCTGTACCGCTGGAGCTTCTGGGTGGTGTGTCGGATGTCCTTCGCCTTCGACTGCTTCACGTAGTCGCGGATCAGGTCCTTCAACGGCTCGGAGCCGGATGTGGCCATGAGTGTCCTGACCGCTGGTTCGCCCTGTTGCCGCGCCTCGTAGAACGCGGCGAGGGTGAACCGCTTTGCGATCAGCGCCATCACCGCGTCGCGCCACAGACCGCCCAACGCCCATGACTCCCGAATGGCATTGCGGCGCAGCGTCCATGCGTCCTTCGTGTACACGCCGGACGAGATCTGGAGCCGAACCTTGCCGAACCGAAGGTCGATGGGCTTGGGCGTCTCCGATGTTCCGTTCCGGCCCCACTTCGCAGCACGGGGCATTACGCGGCGCTCCGCTCGATCAGGGCGTCAACGTCCGCCATCCGGATACGGGTCATGCGACGCGACAGCTTCACCGCGGGGAGCCGTCCATCCTTGATCCAGAGATAGATGGTCTCGCGGTGCACGCCGAAGATCTCCGCTGCTCTGGCGGGCGTGATGAGCTGTCGCGTCGTGTCGGCCATTACGGCTGCTCCGGTGGGACGGGGGAGGCGGGCATCACGCGGCGACCGAACGACGGCGCTTCTTGGCTTGCTGATACTCGCGGTGATATTCGACGTTGCAGGTGCGGCACAGCCGCTGTCCCTTTCTGGTGGTGCGGGGCTTCCACAGCGTATTCTCTGGCGTGAACTCGTGGCCCCGCTTGCAGTGCGTCACTCCGCGGAGCCGCCCGAACGAGCGCCCCTTGTTCACCATGTCGCGGGTGTTGTCTTTCGGTAGCCCAACAGAGAGGTGCGCGGGGTTCACACATGGCGGGTTGTCGCAGGAGTGCATAACGAAATGTCCGGCAGGGATAGCACCGACGTGCAGTTCGTAGCTCACACGATGCGCATACACGGTGCGACCATTGTGATTGCCTACGTTGCCGTAACCGCTCCCAGCGGTTGCGGCGGTCCACAGCCAGCAGGCATCCAGCCCACCGGACGTATCGACCTTTGGCCAGAACTTTTCTTCAATCGACTTTCTTGGCATCGACACGAGGCACCTCCCTTCTTGCGGTTGTTCTCGGCCTTCAAAAGCATGTCGCCCAACGATTGAATCAGGCGTGAGTCGCCATCATGCAGCCTTGCGCAGAGCTCGTGTTTGCACATCATCCCTCGATACTCTTTGTCGCGGCAGTAACAGGCTGGATCGGTGTCGAGACAAACGTCGTAGTACGGTTGGTTCTGGCCGCGGACTCTGTATTGCTTCGGGCCGATCTTCTTGCACGCGAGCAATGCGGCGCGGCGCAGACGGCCCGGTTCGTAGCTGCCTGCGTCGCGCTTCGGCATCAGAACGGCGGTTCGTCGTCAGGCCGCCAGCCGTCATCGAATTCGGACGGGGCGGTCTGCGGAATGCCCACCTTCGGCGGCCAAATCACCCCCTCGCAACCGGGACCACCCTTCACCTTCGGCTTGTTCTTGCACTTGAAGTCGGGCGCGCTCGGGTTCTTCTTGCCGAGACGATCGTCCCACATCGGGCCAGCGCAGATTGGGCAAGACGGATCGTTCACGCCGTTCGTCGCAGGCGCGGAGCGAGCGACAGCGTTAGCGGGTTCCTTCGCAGCGTTCGTCTGGAGCGCCGCGGTTGCCGCGGTGCGTAGTGCAGGGGCGTTGAGCGACGATGCCGTGGCAACGTTCCCGTCGTCGTCCTCTTCGGTCGTCAGCGCCAACAGCGCGGACACTCCGTAGCGGCGACCGTAGGTAATCGCAGAGCCCACCGCTTGCGGGCTTGGACGGTCCAGCGGGAGCGTGATAGCGCTGGACATGTACTCGCCGCTCGTATGCACCAGCATCGTTTCAACTGCGACACCGACAACGATGCCCTCTACGTTGGAGATCGGTGCACCACCGCCCTGCACGATTGCGAGACCTTCGCCTGCCAGCGGAGCGCGGACGTACTCCATGATGGCGTCGAGCGACGCGTATGCCTTCTTGAAATGCGGGTTGTTCGCGTCCTTTATGATCGGCTCAAGGGTCTGGTGGACCTTGACGAGCGCGGCGCAGAGGGACGCGATTGATTCAGACTGCTTCATGGTCAGACCTTCACGAATGGCGTGCGGGCGGCGGGCGTCATCGAAACGCCAGGGGGGAGCTCGCCCGAAGGGTCCAGCGTTTTCTTGATCTCGTTCCACTTCACGTCCAGTTCGCCCATCTCGGACAGTTCGGTCCGACTAAACCGCTCCAGCGCCGACAAGACGGGGACGGTCATCTCGTATTCCGCGAACTGTGGTGCATGTTCAGCCGCCCACATCGCCAACGAATGCCGGTCGGTGCATTCCACGCTGGCACCCGAGTCGCGCACGCCGGCCGAGCCGTAGGGGGAGTCGTGCGACTTCTTCTTCCCCCACTCCATCAACTCGGCGAGATTGAGCGCGTACCGCTTGAACGCCTCCAACCGCGCCCGCTCGCTCGCCGTCTGCTGGTGGTGCATGTCGGTCAGAGCGCGGACCTCGAGGACATGGGCGTCGTCCTGCACGTCCAACCCCTTCTGGATCGCCTTCATCCGGCGCATGACCAACGTGAGCGCGGCCTGCTGCTCCGCGAGTGAGGCGGTCGCTTCGTTGCCGACCGTGACGCCGACGCGCTCCATGTCTGGCGCGAGCTCAACGGCGAACTCGGTCTCTTCGATGGCGTCCGTCATGATTCCTCCATCCGCGCCCAGTTGCACGCCGCGATGACCGTGACGCCCTCCTCGTAGCTGTAGCCGTCGAGCGCGACGCTCGGATCCCATTCTCCGGGTATGACCTCGCACTCCCACTGGTCATTGCGAAAGCGGTAGGTCGCCTGCGCGAGACGGCTGGCGACTGCTTCAGTGAGGTTCACGCGGCCACCGCCTGCCGCTTGTAGCTCAGATCCTCTGAGTACGCCGCGTCGAAGTAGTCCGCCACCGCGTTCGCGTGCTCGCAGCTCGTCAGGTGACAGGTCGAGCAACGCGGCACGCCGTCGCGGTACATGTTGACCGTCTCGTTCTGGCCGCTCGCGAGCTGGCAGAACACGTAGTGCGTGTAGACCTTCACGTAGTGGAGTCTCATCAGTCGTTCCTCGCGATCGGCCCGCAGTCGCATTCCTTGCGGCTCATGTGGCCGTAAGAGCACCACGGCGACGGGTCGTAGCTATCGAAGATGTTCGCCGCGATCTTCTTTACCGCTTGGTCGATCTCGGGGCGCTCCGCGAATTTCACCTTGCAGTACGGACACTCCACCGGGAGCACCCACAGCCCGCCTGCGGTGCGCTCGACTTCGATCTCCGCTTCGCACGGTTCGCCGTTTGGCTCGCCCGGGATGATGTTCGGGCATTCGACCGTGGTGACCTCGCCGCCGTTCATGGTCCCGCCGACGCTGTGGCTCATGCGGCGCTCCACGAACGACCCACTTCTGCCGTGGTCATCGGGACGTATCGCGCTCTCTGCGACGGGGTCATTTCGCGAAAGTCCGTCTCCCGGTCGATGCGCCAGATCGTCGCCATGAACACGCCCTTGCAGCCGATGCAGAACACCGGAGCCAGCTCGTGATCGTCCCACGCGTCACCGATCGGTGCGCCGATGACGACGTTCTGGTCGTGCGTGCAGATTGCCTCGGTCGGCGCGCAGAAATCCGCCAGGAAGCGGAACGCTCCCTCGGTGCTCGTGACCTGCTGGTCCTCGCTCATTGCTTGAACCCTCGGAAGGATTACCTTTCATTCAGCGGTCGTTGAGGCTTGTTCCTCCGACCGTCGTACCACTGCGCCGTCAGCCCTCACGCTGGCGGCGTAGGTGTTTACGCTGCCTTGATCTGTGCCGGTGCGTCGGGCGGCGTCGGGAACTCGCCGCTATCCATCTGCCATGCCGGACGACGGTTGGCGTGGCGGTACTTGTCGCGGATCATCGTCTCGATCGGGATCGTGATCGCGTCCACGAACGCGTCCTCGTCGCATCCGGCCTCGATGGCGTCGTCCGTCATCTTCGAGATCGTCGCCGCAGGGAACAGCCGTCCACAGCACACCTTGTAAAACCGACTGGGTCGTACATGCCCGTCAGGAATCCGCAGCCCGTAGATGCGCTGCGCCAACTCCTTCTCCATCACATCGTCCGGCGAGCGAACGAGCCGCAGCACCGGCCATTGCGTGTTTTGCTGTTTTCGCACCGCATTGCGTCGCATGTTGACTGCGCCTCACCGCAGTTCATTGGTTCCTTTCTCGCGCGCCCCCGCATCGAAGCGCCATGCTGCCCTACCTCTTGCCCTGCCTTGCTCGCAGTCGTTTAAGACGCGAGCGCGACGCTGTGCTTCAAATGCTCCTGCACGAATGCGTCGATCTTCTCAACGAGCCGCGCACTCTCCCGCTTGCCCGCGAGCACCTGCGACACATGCCCAGCGGTGAGCCCTTCCTGCGCGGCCCACTGCTCAGCCGTGAGTCCGGCAATCACGAGCGCCGCCCGGAACAGCGTCTTGCGGTTGTGTTTCGCTCTCGGCATGATTCCAGTCACTTGGTTACAGGTAATACTTCGTGCTGGTAATCTAATCACCACATTGGCCACGTCAAGAGCCAAAGTGGCGACTCACTCGACGGGTTGGTAAGTGATGACGTGGACTACAGTTGCGGAAGGCATCGCACAGGCGCGACGAGAAATGGCCTCGCGCGAGCGGCGGGACATTGAGCAAGAGGAGATCGCTACGGCGGTCGGCGTCACGCCACAGGCCTACTCGCGGTGGGAGAAGGGCCTGCGTATCCCAAAGGAGGGGGATGTGCTCCGGTTGGCGGCGTTCTTCGGTGTCGCGCCTGCCTACCTGCGCTACGGTGTCTCGGTCGCGCCTAACGAGCTACTCGCGTCGGCTCGCCAACTGACCGAGCCCGAGCTGGACCGCGCCGACGTTATCGCAGCGAGAGCGAAACGGTCGCCGAAGAAGAAGCCAGCGGCGAAGAAGCCGCAGAAGCGGGCGGGCGGGAAGGGATGAGCCGCAGCCGGGGTCGTGGGGCTCCTTGCTCGAGCAGCATCCGTCGGAGTCGAGCGACAACGCACGCCTCCCGCGTCGCCCCCGGTCGCACACAGATCACCCGATCCCCGAGCAGATCGCCAGTCCAGTCGATTGCGAAGTAGGCCACCATGCCGGGTACCATCTTAGCGCAGCGGTACACCCCTCGTTCCATCGAGACAGCGGGGACGTTCAGCGGACGAGCAGAGGGTGTCATAGGCGGTTTCGGGTGCGCTTCGGTGAGGAAAGCTGTGCAATCCGAGGGACGGCGGCAAGGCTCCGCGCGCGGGGGTCGCCAAGTATCTGACCGAGAACCAATGCACGCTAGAGGACAGAACCGCCGTTTGTTTACACCCATCTGACCGACCCGTTCACTTCCAGAACACCCGTAGGTAGCAGCACGGATACGGCGTTACGCCTCCGAGGGACGAACCTTGGGGAACGCTGAGAATTTTCTAAGCTTGGTTACTCCCACTCCAAAGGTCATGAGCGCCACCACCAGTACGCATCTCACCGCGATCGGCACGCCACCGTGGACCCGCGACGATATGCGCGCGAAACTGGAGACGTTCGCCACACTCTACGCCAACCGGCCCATCACGAACAACGCGGGCGGCATGAGCTCGTCTCACCTGTTCCTGCTCTGGTACGCCATGCAGGCGCTCAAGCCCAAAGTCATCATCGAGTGCGGGGTCTGGCGCGGACAGGGGACGTGGGCGATCGAGCAGGCGTGCCCTGACGCGGAACTCTACTGTATCGACATCAACTGGAAGAACCTCGTCTACCGATCCACGAAGGCCACCTACCTCAGCAAGGACTTCGAGAAGCACGACTGGAGCCACGTTCCAAAGGAGGAGACGGTCATCTTCTTCGATGACCACATCGACGCGGTAGCTCGAACACAGGCCGTCCAGAAGCTCGGCTTCCGGCACATCCTATTTGAGGACAACTACCCGCCGCAGGACGGGAGCGACGTCTACTCGCTCAAGATGGCGTTCATGCACGCCGGGCTCAAAGCCTCGCAACACTGGCGCGCCATCGCCGGCCGATTGATCGGCACACGGAGCGATCGCACGATCACGCCAAACGCATCCGATGATGCAAAACTCCGGCAGGTCATCGACGTCTATGAGGAGATGCCGCCCGTCTTTACCCTGCCCGTCACTCGATGGGGCGATGCGTGGGACAACGAGAATTACCCAACGCCGGAACCCTTGCTCGCCTCAGTGACGGAGCCGTGGCAGCAGGTCTACTACGACGAAGCGCAGTGGTACACCTGGCTGTGCTATGTCCGGCTGGCCCGGAGGTAACCAGCGCCGTGAAGCTGTTCTTGGCCGTTGCTTTCGGCATCGCGTTCGGGGTGGCGCTTATTCCCTATGTTTCGCGGTTGCTCGTAGCGCTCGAGCGGCACGGACCTCGGATGGTGCGGCGTGCATTGCCGTTCATCGGTGTGGTCAGCGGTGCGGCCATCCTCATTCTTGGCGGTATGGCCGGGTTCAATGCTGTTCAGCGCTCGCAAGCCGCTGCGCAGTTCACGCGCGACAGTGTGGCATTCTGCGTGAACGTGCCAGCGGCGGACACGCTTGTCGCCGCAGTAGACCGTGCAATCGCGACGCACGATGCACGGTACGCCTCGCCCGAAGCATTTGACGCATGGGAGAATGCAAAGCGCGTTCGAGCTCGCTGCGATCCGTACCGACATTAGGCGGCCCGAACGAGCCGCCAGACGTCCTGAATGTGTCCTTCCGCGTGGAGCCGCCGCGAGATGATCGACGGTGACGGACGGCATCTTCCCCACTGAAAGTGCGGACGGTCAGGATGCTTCCACGTCCCGCCCCAGTCGCACCCGTGCGTGGCGAAGATCGCGGCCACCTGCGTGAACCACGCATCGCCAGCATCCCACTCCTTCGATGCCGAGATCACGTCCACAGCCAGCCCGTAGCCGTGCCAGCTCCACGAGGCGTCTGGGGCGTTCGTGACCGGCTCAGGATACTCGTGGCTCGGTGGTCGACCACGCGCGTAGTAGACGGCCGCCAGCGCATTGCTCCGCAGCGTCTCGAACACGAACGCGTCCAGTCCGTTCGCGTGGCACTCCTCGATGCTCGCCACCACCGCTCTTGCGAACAGTGGGGCGAGCCCGACGAAGGAGCGGTTGACGAGGACCGCTGTCCCCCCGGCGCTCATCGCGGCTTCTTGACCTTCGGACCCTTGCTGATCGCGGAGCGCACACTGGCCGCGCCAACGACCGCGGTCGCCGCCTGTGCGATCGTGGCCATGTCCTTCGGGTTCGGCTGCTGCGCTAGCCAGAGGCCGGACGCGAGAATGGCGCTCAGGACCGTCTTGCTCTTGAACTGCGAAAGGAAATCGCCCATGTGATTCACTGTGTCAGAGGGTGGTGTTAGGCCGTGCGGCGATCGGATGGTCCGATGCGACGATCAGGGTAGGCGCGGATCGGGACGCCCGCCCGTTCTTGCAATGCGTTGACGTCGGTCTCAATCACGAACAGTGAGAGCTCGACGGATTGCGAGTCGCTGCCAACCGACTCGCGAAGGTGCGTCATGTCCTTCGACAGTTTGTCCACGCTGACGACGACCGCATCCAGCTTGTTCGTTGCGCCAGCGATGAAGAACACCGCCTTGACGAGCACGACGAGCATGGGCACGGACAGCATGAACCCCGCGACGTATGCCGCAATCGTGAGCGGGTTCTGCGCATCGGTATGCACCGCCTGCAGTACGAGAATCGGAACGAGCATCATCATGGCCCAAGCAGGTGATGGGCGGCCGTCAAATCGTTCTGCAACGCCGCGATCCATGAGGCGATCTGCGCGGTCGTCGGGGCCGCGCCGAGGTCCGCGCGCGAGGGTGCGGCAGTCTGCGGGGTCCAGCCCGTAACGCGCGGACCGAGCACCGCGACGCCGTTGACCTTGATGCCGCCTGTTCGCATCAGCGACACTTTCGGCGTCGCACCCCAGAAGGTCGCGAAATTGCCCGGTGCCCTGCCCGCGGGCGCGACGTAGAACTCGAAGTCACCGTTCAGTGCCGCGAACCAGGTCGACGACTCTGCGGCGGCGTCGGACTGTGTCCAGCTATCAACATTGAGCGTCGTCTGGACCGCGTTCGTGGTGCCGACGCACTCGCCGCCAGAGTAGCGAGAGCCGAGCGCACTGATCGCGCCGTTCGTTCCGAGCTGCAGTTGCACACCCTGATTCGCAGGGCCGGTGAGGGCGATCCGCTGCTGCAGTGTGTCCACCGGGAAGACGCGCGAGCCATTCACGCGGCTCCCCCACACCAGATTGTTCGCCCCCTGATTCACAACGGCATTCGCCGGGTCGACCATGCCGGAGAAGATGTTGCCGCCGATCGTCCAATCGACCGACGAGGCGCGCGCCCACACGCCATACGTCGACATGATGTTCATGATATTGCCGAGCACGGACATGCGGATCGAGCCGCCGTCGCTCCACTCGCCGATGCCAACGCCGACGCACCGCGTGATATTATTGCCGCTGATGAGGCCATCGCTCGGTACGCCGCGAATGCTGATCGCGCGGAACGCCGAGTTAAGCACGTTGTCAATCTGATTCGCTGAGACAACAGAGCTCGTGTTGATGCTCTGCGGACCGCCACCGCCGATGATGGTAATGCCGTCCTTGTGGCAGTTGTAGACGCTGTTGGTGGTGATCACGTTGCCCGTGCCGCCGTCATCGACGATCCCGGCTACGCCGAGTGATGAGTCGAGGGTCACCGCACCCGTGTCATGCACCACGTTCGCCGAGACGACGGTATTCCGGTACCGCTGCAGGTAGATGCCGATCCCGTCGACGTCGTGCACGACGTTGTGTCCAACCGTGCAATCGAACGCCACATCATAGGGCGGTACCGTCGTGCCATTGTAGAGGAGGATGCCGATGCCGCCGCGGATAAACCCCGACGCGGGAATCGATATCGCGCCCGAGGCCGTGTTGCCCGTGACGACGGCTCGGCCTTGGTTGAAGATCGCGATATTAACATCGACCGTCGTCGACAACGCCTTGTTGAACGTCACCTGATTGTCGCGATTGCCGAACGAGGCACCGCCCGCGATCATGATATCGCGCATCGTTTCGGTGACGCCGTCGCCGTTGCCGGAGAACGTATTCCGGTCGATCGTCGAATTGGTGCAATCGCGCAGGAACACACCGGCCGCGCCGCCGAGGGTGCCGGGAATCGTTGCGCCGGAAAAGGTGCCGTTGACCACTTCGAGCTTGTCGCAGGTGTCCGCATGGACTCCGGCCGAGAAGACGCCACTGATGTCAGCGCCTTCGATCACGATGCCACTCTGACCGACCGCGTAGAGCGCCTGATCGGTGGAGATGACATTCAGCCGCGCGCCGCGTTCGAACACAATCGCCGTATGCGCTGGGATCGTGAGCGTGCCCAGCACCTTGTAGAAGTTCGCGGCGTACTTCACGAGCACCGTGCCCCGCGTCGCACCAGCCGCGTTCAACGCGTTCTGGATAAATGCGAGGTTGTTCGTCGTGTTGTCCGCCGCTGCGGAGTAGTCGTTGATCACGTACTTCGCATTGTTCTGCAGGTACGCCGTTGCGCCCAACGTCGTCCGGCCTTCGCCCGGCACTCCAATCGCCGACGTGTCCAGCGTGGCCGTCGTCAAGGCCGTGCCGCTGGTGTTGTAGATCAGGACCTTGTTCGCGACGGGCGGCGGGAGCTGGGCCGAGAAGGTGGACGGATCCACCGCCACCGCCATCGTCATCGCGCGCGCGTTCTCTTCTGCGAGTTGCTGCGCGGCCATCGTCGCCCGGTCCAGTCCGTCCTCGATCACCTCGGGGAGGTAGGCCCCCTGGTTGCGAATGTTCGTGAGCTGCGTGAGCGGCACGACGCGCCGAATGGTCAGCGTGTAGCCTGTGGGCAGGGCGGACGTGAGCGTGATGGATCCGCCGTTCCGGACACCGACCCCAGTCACGGAGTAGTCCTGCGGATACACGAGCGTCGTGGCCAGCCCGGCTGTCGTCGTCCGCGTGACCTCGATGTCCGTCGCGTTGTGGACGCGGAACGGGTAGCTATACGGCCCAACGATTCCGGATCCCGTATAGTTGATGCGGTTCGTGATTGAACTGACGGTCATGGTCGGAGCGCCTTTGTGAGGGCTTCTGCGACCACGGAGGCAGGATGCAGGGCGGGGCTCTTCCGAGCGCGGCACCTGCGGCGTGCGTGGAGTCCTACGACTTACGAGATCTTGTAGACGAACCCGCTCACGTTGAGCGCCGACGCTGTCGCCGCGAACGCGCGCACGATCAGCCCACCGTTCAACGGTTGGCCTGAGACGACCACGACACGCGCCGAGTTGCCGGGGATGATGTAGAGATGTGCGATGTGATCGCCGGTCGTCACGCCGCCCCACTCGACCGTGAGCGCGACGGAGTTGGCCGTGACGTTGGTGGCGAACAAGTAGATCTCGTCGAACGTGGCGGACCCTGCGTCGGCGGTATGAATCAGTGTCCCCGGCGTCGCGGTCTGCACGACCGGAATCGGTCGGCCACTCGTCGAGCCAGACAACAGGGCGTAGTTGAATTGGGCAGGCATATCGTTACGGGGTTGTACTGTCGGTGAGATCGATACCCGCCGCGATCAATGCGGTAATCAGGTTGTGCAGCGCGACACTGGAACCAGCGCCCGCGACGTTCTGGTTGGCGTGTGACAGCGCATTCGCCAATGATGCCGTGCCGGTGATGGCTCCGGTTACGTTGAGCGTCCCGGTGATCGTGCTGTTGCCGGTGACATCAACGCCGCCCGCCTGTACCGTGATCTTCTGCGCCGTCTTGAGCGCGGCGAGCAGTTCAACGTCTTGTGTGCCAGTCGGGACGCGGAGGATATACGTCGTCCCATCCGGCGCATAGAGCGCGAAATCGTAGCCCGCGTGCGTCGTGGACTTGAGCGCAACGACCTGCACTGTCGAGGCCGCGAAGTCGCCGTTCACGTCACGCTGGACCAACGTCCACGGCACATTGAGTGGTGTGCCCGAGCTCGCCGTCGGATCAACGTGCGTTAGTACGCGCGAGGCAATCACATCATTCGCGTCGTTCGACCCGCGCTCCTGCACGGCAGGGGGCAACACGAAGCGCCGCGCCGCCAAGATGTTCGAGGCGTCTGAGGCCGTCGGAACGAAGTTCGGGT
Source organism: Gemmatimonadota bacterium (assembly GCA_028287345.1). GTDB lineage: Bacteria > Gemmatimonadota > Gemmatimonadetes > Gemmatimonadales > Gemmatimonadaceae > AG11. The sequence goes on along the minus strand of JAQBPV010000485.1, from coordinate 32,436 downwards.
CATTCTGCGCCTCGAGCTTCGCCCGTCGCACGGCTTCGGTGACGATGCGTTCTGCCAACTCACGCGGCGAGGCTGAGCCGGAGCCGAACCAATCTTGCGTGCTCACGGCTTGCCCTTCTTTTTCTTGTCGGTGAACGTCTGCGCACCGATGCCCACGAAGTCGAGCGCCGCTGCGATGTAGACGAGCAGTTCGTCTGCGCCGTAGTGCTGCACGTTGTCGCGCGTCGTTGCGATCGGGAGCGGCGTGCCGAGGTTGTCCGCCTCGCTCGTGATCGTCGGGGTGTTCCCGTCGAAGTCACGGCCCTTCATCAAGTCTTTGACGAGCGACGCCGCGGGGCTCAGCTTGTTCTCGAAGAAGTTGACGACCATGTCCCAACGGTTCTGCCCCATCACGGAGCCGTCGAGCTTCGTGACCTTGCCGTTCGTGGCGTTCTTCTTCGCGCCGGTCACCATGCGCGCCGCGAGCACGGCGATCGAGCCCATGCCTGCGGTCACGTCGAACCGCGTGTCCTTCACCTTGATCTTGCCGAAGTCGGACGACTGCGGGTTCCACTCAACGGAGCCCGGCGCGACCGCGTCAGCAATCGCGAGAATCGCCGCGGTGCCTGCGACTGTCTTCGCGAGGTTCAGTGCCGCCTGCTTTCGCACGAACGGGGTCACGCCTGCCTGACCCTGGTGTGCGGTCAGGAAATCCACGTTGCTCTTGAAGTTGCGCAGCGAGAAGAACGTCACGTTCACCACGTCCGCCGCACCTTCGACCTTTCCGAGGTCGCCGCGTCCCGTCAGCGAGTTGACCAGCTTGCCGATGCTCTGCAGTTCCGCTGGGTCGCTCAACTCAACGCCGGACTTCTCGGCAATGTCCATGTACTTGTCGAACACGTCCGCGCGCGTGCGACGGAGGAAGCCGGTATACGCCGCCTCGCCTGCCTTGTAGACGCGACCGAGGATGGGCACCTTCTCGGGGAGCGAGGTCGGGAATGCTTCCTCGATATTGCCCAGCGCCAGCTTCGCCTTCGCGTAGCGGCCATTGAGCGCATTGGGCCGTGAGAACACGTCAGCGTCCACCGCGTCCAGTACCTCTTTCCCGCCGAGCGTCTGTGCGATATCAACCCACGACTGGCGCGCGTTCTTCTGCCATATCTCAGGGTGCGAGAACAACGTCTTCCATCCCTGCCGGAAGAGGGCCGAATTGTCGCCCGATGCCTTCAACGACTTGGCGAGGCCTGCCGTGTTCCTGAGTAGGTCACTCGCCGACGTCGGGTGCTTCACCTCGTTGCGCAGGTCGGACACGTAGCGCGAGAAGGACACCTTGGCCGCGCCGTACTCCAGCCGATCGCCGCCCGTCTCCATCGCGGCCTTCGCCTCACTCGTCGCCTTGGCGAGCTCGCTGATCTTCCCAGCTTCCTCCATCGTCACGCCGAACCCGAGCTTCTGCGCGGCGAGGTCAGACAGGAACGCGTCCAGTTCTTTCGGCTCCAGTACGCGGTCCATCCGGTTGACTCGCGCGAGGATATCGCGCTGCACTTCGGGCTTGAGCCCACCGACGCGCTGTGCCCACGCGATGATGCCCTCCTGCTGGTGCTTGAGCAGGAGTTTCGATTCAAACATCGCGTTGACGGGCTGCGCGTTCGATTCACCGAGGAAGGACGCAAACTTCGCGTGCCGCTCCGCGCTGGTCATCGCCATCAAGTCGTCAGGGTTCAACTCGCCCGTTTTGATGCGGGCCTTGAACTCCTCGACCTGCTTGGGCAGTAGGCAGAATCCAGGCATCTAGGTCAGCACTTGAGGGAGTCGACGAACGCGTTCCAGTCCTTCGGCTTCTTGGCGCTCTTGCTGATCATGTCGCGCATCGTTTTGACTTCCGCCTCGGTCGCCTTCGGCACGCTCTTCGTGGTGGCCTTCCGCGCTTCGATGACGGACTTGATCGCACCAACGGGCGACTCAGGGTCGCGCTCGGCGAGTGTCCTGATGCGCTGGCCCATCTCGGTCGCCTGCTCGGCCAGTTTGCCGTGTGCGAGGTCGCGGAGTGTGGCTACGTCGCCGTCTGCGATCGCCTTGTTCTCCACTGCGACGAGGACGGATTCCGGGAGCACGCCATCGGGCGCAGGTGTCTCACCGAGCGCCACACGGCGAGCCAGTGCGGCGTCAGTGGAGAGCAGGTCAGCGGCCTTCGCGGCTTGGTCCGCCATGCTCACCTGCTGGTACTTCGGCAGGTCGTCGAATCCTTGCGTCAGTCGCGCTTCGATCGCCTTCTCTTCGATGCCGCGCGACAGGCCGCGAACCTTCGTCGGTCCGGTGCCTTCAACCGCTGCCTGCGCTGGTGCCGTGCCCGCTGCGACAGGCTCGGACACCGGCGCGGGCTCCACGTCGCGGAGCCGCAACGCATGATCGACCATCTTTCGCGCCGACTGTTCGGCCGGAAGATTCTCGTATGCCTTGATATCGAATCCTTCACCGAGCGTTTGCGGGGCGTCAATGCGACCACGACGCACACGCATCTCGTGAGCCGCTTCTTCCAACAGCGTTGGGATAAACTCCTCTGCTGATTGCGGGGCCACGAAAATATGGCCCTTGCCGTTGTAGTCCCCACGGCCGCCCTTGAATTCGACACCATCAGGTGTGCCGCCCGGTGGCTCCGACATCTTTATCACAGGAGTTTCCAGCACGTCGGCGAACAGCGCGCGCAGTTTGGATCCCTTGAGAAACGACCCGAGTGTTCCGATGTCGGCCCCGTTCCTCGTATTGAGTAACTGGGAATGGATGTTGTCGTCCACGTGGAACTGCGAACGGTCGATAGTCGGCTCACTCTTCGGTGTGCGCGGCTTGATCGCATCTGCGACCGAGGGCTCTACAGCGTCGGGCGTGACGTCCTTGAACGATTCCGTTGCGGCGGTGTGCGCCTCCTGCCACTTCACGGCCAGCGGCGAGTCAGGCGGGTACGGGCTTGCATCCGCTGCCACACCGTGCCGCGCCGCTGTCGCGCCGAGCGTCGTAGCGCCTGCCTCACTCTCGAAGAACCGTGACTTCATGCCAGCGAGTCCTTCCGCGCCAGCTTCCATCATCCCTGCTCCAATTGATGGACCGCCCGCGGACTTCATCCCGACGTGGATCAGCGGGCCGAGGCCGAGCATCAGCGCTTGCACTGCCGCTGCCTCACCTGAAACGCGGTGCGGATCCGCTTCGGACTTGGCGCGGTCCTCTGGCGTCATCATCATTTCGGACGCTTTCGTGTAGCCGTACTTCGCCACATTCCATACCATCGGCGCGGTCACGGCAACAGCCGCCGCAACGCCGAGTGCGGGAGAGACGCCAGCCGCCGCGAACGGAGCCACACCAACGGCCGCCGTCGTGAACGGGTTCTCCAGCGCCGGGTTGATGACCTGCCGCAAGATCGGATTCGCGTAGGTCGTCGGGTCAGCCACATTGAACGGCGCGAGCGGCGTTCCCTTCTCAGTCGGATCGGCTCCCTTCACGCGAGGCGTCCGCGTCATGTCGCGAGGGGCGAACTTCACCGCTTCGTCCATCGGCGGGAGTTTCCACGCCTTGAGCTGCGTCGGCGTCATGCCCTGCGCCTGGTCGAACTCGGCCGGCGACAGTCCGCGCGTGATGCCAGTCGGTTGCGCCGCGTCATACGCTTCAGGCGAGAATGGATGCGGTGGCTCCTTCTTCTTTGGCTTTTTGGGGCCGTCTTCGAGATCCATCATTTCGCCACCGGCAACGGCTTCACCGACCCGACGTCGTATCCGCCGTCCGCGAGGAACTTCTTGTATTTCGGGTCCGCCAACACGCGCGCCTGCCATGCTTCCGGTACGGGCGTCAGCGGGTGCAGCACGCCAGCGGCACGAAAGTCCACATCGCCGTGTGGGGCGGTACCGGCCTGCGGCGAGACAGTTGCACTGACCGGCGCGATGCCTTCTGCGGCTTGGAGCGCGTTGTAGTGCTGCTTGATGCGCTTTACTTCCGCGTCCAGTGCTTTCTTGTCGTCTGCCGACAGGTTGGCACCCATGCCACCGTGTGCATTCACAGCCTTGAGCAGCGCGTTCTCGCGCTCGAACCGCAGCTTTTCCGCCTCTGCCGCGTGTGCGGCAGCTCGACGTTCCTCGGTCGCATCGCCGCGCACGTCCTGTCCGCGTGCCACGCGCTGCATGGACAGCAGGCGCATGGCTTCGCCGTTCGACAGTCCCTCGGCCTTCGCGACCTTGAGCACGTTGAGGTTGAGAAACTCCTTCGTCGCGGCGGGATTCAGCCCGTTCAACGACGCGTAGTGCATGAAGGCGTCCGGGTTGCCGGGGTCCTTCGGGTTTCTGATCCCGTCTGCCGTGTGGCGCAGTGCGCGCAGGTCGGACGGACTCATGTCCACGCGCAGCGAGAGCGGCACCTTGTCGATGTCGCCGTTCGTCTGCTCGATGATGTCGTTCGCCTTGTCAAGTGCGTCCTGCTGCTTCTGTCGTCTCGCGACCGCGATGTCGGCGAAGTGGCGGCGCACACGATCTTCTGTCTCGTCGCGCACGCGAGGATCGGCGATCTGTGCGGCCGCCGCGAGTCCGGCCGTGAGGTCCGTCGTTTCTTTGCCGATGCGGTCTGCCGCCTGCTGTGACGCGGCCCGCACACTGCCCGCCTCGGTCAGCCGCTCCGCGTTGATGAGGTCCGCACCACGCAACTCGCGCTTGTGCTGCTCGAAGTACTGCGAGCCTGCCAAGTCCTTGCCCGTATCGAGGTACTGGCGCAGCACGTTGTACCGCGTCTGTGACGTCACCTTCTGCGTGTGCTCGGCGATCCATTCGGGTGACTTGCCTGCACGGCGGCCTTGGTCCGTGATGGCCGCGACCTGATTGGCGATACTCTCGTCGACCCGCTTGGGATCAGCGAAGCTCGCAATGGCCGCATTTAGCTCAGCTTCGACATACGACGTCGTGCGTTCGTTCGCGTACGCAACTCGTTCCTTGGCGACGTGGCTCGTCACCTGCTCGTTCACCGCGTTCCAGTGTGCTTGCGCGGCCTGACGGAACCGGATCTTCTGCCCGTCCGTCGTCAGCCCCTTCTCGATATCGGAGACGCCTTTCTCCCAGTCCGCCGCGAGTCGCTCGGGTACGCCGAACGCATCCTTGCCGCGAGCGTTGAGCGCGCCGTCCTTCTCATTCCACAGCCGGTCCGTCTCGAGCGTGGACAGCTTCGACGCCGCATCGAGGACCGCGATCTGGTCCGCCTGCTGGCGTTCCTGATGGTAGATGTCCGCCGCGAGGTTCGCTGTCCCTGACAGGTCCACCGGACGCGCCGCAGAGCCGCCCCCGAACGCCTGTACGGGCGCGCGCAGTTGCGGCGTTGCGTTCGGCGCAACCGCTCGGCCGGTCGTGATCGGCAGGCTCGCCATCAGCGGCGGCTCGCGTCTTGGAAGCCATCGGCCGGAACCTGCTTTGTGCTCGACTTGCTGGAATTGCCCCCGAACATGTTGTACGTCTTCCCCGCGCCAGTGAGCAACGTCGAGTAGCTATCGCGGACTTTTGCTCGAGCCTCGTTCTCGTTAGCAGCGGCATTCAGCGTGGATTGCGCCTTGAACCCCCACGCTTCACGCGCCGCGTTGTTGCGGATCATCTGCTCATCGAAGGCAGACAGCCCCGCCTCGTCCGCCTGAATCGATGCGGCACTCCCGCTATTCGCGTCGATGCCTGAAGCGGCGGCGGCAGCTCGTTGCGCACCGACCATTTGACGACCAGCCACCGCACGACGAGACGCGTCGAACTCGCCGCGCGACGTCGCTTCGCCGGCCAAGTAGTTGCCCTGCGCCGTATCGAACGCGGCTGAGTCGCGCAGCGCCGACGCTTCCTGCCGCTGGCCGAGGAAGGTCGTGGTCGTCTGCGCTGCTTGGAGAATCCCCGCTGTGACACCCATGTCCTACCTCGTGGCCGCGGGAGGGATATTGCCGGACGGGATCACCGCGAGAATCGTGAGCGGCACCGGATCGACCTGCCGCACGAATACGCGACCGTTGATCCGCTGGTCCCAATTGTTCTGCACCGCCTGCTTGATCGCCCCGACCACCTGCGACACGGGCGTGCTGTAGTCCTCGGTGTCCCTGAGCTTCAACTCGAAGAGGCCCGAGGTGCCATCGTCGGCGGGTTCACTCCCACCCGCGAACACACCGCGCGTCGCGTTGACCTCGAGCGTGACGCGGTTGATGAGGAGCGTCTTGTCGCGCATCGACTGGCCTTCGGGCGTATCCAGGTCGAGCAGGCCCATATCCGACACGAACGGCAATCCGGCGTGGATGTAGGCATGCGGCCGGTCCAGCGTGATCGAGCCGCCCGAGACGATGCATTCCGTGGTGACCTGCGGGTTGTTCGGCGAGGCGACGACGTAGCCGTCTGCGAATACACCGAGACTCAGCCCCTCGAGATGGTCCAGACCCGACACGACGTCGACCGCGCGCGCCCAGTCCGTCGTTGCAATGCCACGGTCAGCGGCCGGGACCGTCATCTGCGGAAAGCCGGTCACGATAGACCCGCTCGTGTAGCCTGCGATCGCAAAGCGGATCTGCGTCCCGTCCGGAAAGTCCAAGAACACTGCGTTCCCGACATCGCCTGCAGTGAACGTTGACGCCGACGCTGTGCAGGTCAGGAGCTCGTCGAACGTCCAGTCCGTCCCACCCGAGAGCGTCATCGTGGTGCTTCCCGTATTCCGCCCGTCATACGTCAGGCTGGAGTCGAGGAACACCGCGTCTTCGATGTCGGTGAAGAAGCGCGAATGCATCCGCTCGATCCCCGTCGCCCCGTTCCGCGTCACGGCCAGATAGACGCGATCCTCGGAGCCTTCGGGGATGCAGCAGATGCCGACGACCGTGCCCAGCGTGTCGTGGCGGTGCCATGCAAGGATGTTCTGCTCGTCGACCGTGGTGAGGCCGAGGAGGACACCATCGTCACGGACGCACCAGATGACCGACGCGGATTCCTGATAGCACCAGTCGACAATCGTGTGCCCCTCGAACAGATGCCCCGAGATGATCGTGAGGTCATTGCCGGAGTAGCCCGTGTTCGGGTTCCGCGCGATGTCGCGGACAATGGTCTGCCGCGCCTGCACGTAGATCACCCGATGATCGATCAGGATAGGCGGGAGCAAGCTTGACCCATGCTGCGAGAACTGGAGCGCGTTGATGTCGGTCGGACGCAACACACCCGAGCTATCGCCACCGATGATCCATTCACCGCCCGACGTCAGGACGAGGAGCGAGGACGCATCGACGATATGCCGCACCTGCTGGACCTTCTTGGAGACGAGGCCGAACGTAATCGCGTCGTCGTCCTGCGTCGGCACGGAGACCGTGAAGTTCTGGTAATCGGCTGAGCGCGACGTGTAGATCGTACCGGGGAGCAGGTTCGGGCCGCCGAACAACTGACGCCCTTGGTAGTAGTTCGCCGCGCTCGGATATTCGCCCGCCGCATCGAACAGTGAGCGAGCCGCTGGCGGTTGGTTGAAAAGATCCGGCGTCAGTCCTCCGTCATAGAACGACGGATCAACCGCAGTTCCGACCAGCCCGAAGCTGTTGCCGTAGTAGGCGGCGTAGATGTTGTAGCCCACCGCACCAGCGACCGGCGTCCACGACAGGGTCCGCGCCTGGGGGACCTCGACACTCGTGACACCAAGGACGGCAGTCGGGTAGCTCTCCGCACCGTTGGAGCCGAGCGACGTCACTACCCAGCGATGGAACACCCCACCGCTCGCCGCAGGGGTGAGGGCGAACCCGGCCGGCGCAGCGATGCTTGGCGCGAACGAGATCGCCGCGTAGACCCAATTCGTATCCGAGAACCGCGACAGCGTGGCTGGCGGATAGCTCGGATGGACGATGGTGACAACGTCCGCCGACTGTGTGATCTGCAATGCGGATAGGTCCGCCGCGAGGTACGGCGTCGCGAGTGAATAGGCGATGAACGCCCCGTTGCGCACGAATGCAACAGACAGGTTCGTAAAGACGAGAAGGCAGGTCTGCGCGTCGTTGAACACGAACGGCAACATCCGCACACTCGCACTCGTCGGCCCGGCGTACCCAGTCCCGGGCCGGTTATCAAGTCCGCCCTGTTTCCGCACGATGAAGTTGCGGCAGGTGCGAAGGCCAGTGGAGTACTTCCCGAGATCCGTCCGCGCGTACAACGCCGGGCTGACCTCACCCGATGAGAAGCTGTGTTGCGAGACATTGCCCATCAGTCGCGCGCCCGGATGAACTCGGACTCTGGCAACTGGTCCGGCTGCTCCTCGTTGATGCAGTTTGCCTGCGCAAACGCCATCGCACGCGCCTGCAACGCTTCTGCCCTGATTTGCAACTGGTAGGGATCACCCCCCGTCACACGTGGCGCGATGTAGCTGGCCAGCAAAAGGGACAATGCCTTCGTGAACACGGGCGAAAAGAGCGTGGTGTCCGTGATTGACTGGACGTACTCACCGACTGCATCGACGCGGTCCGTGTAGATCAGCGAGCCAGCCCGGATCACATAGGGCACGCGTGATTCGGCCGTCTCGATGCGGGTATCACCAAGGATGCGCCCGAACTTGAGGCAGTCCGAGGGATAGGCATACGAGTACAGCCACTCCGTCGTTGGCTCGCTCTCGACGAGCGCCAGTGCTTCCGACGTGGTCGCGAACGGCCATGGGAAGCCCTGCAGCAGCTCGTCGCGCGCGTCCTCGTAGAATCGGCGGCACGCGTTCGCTTCGGGGCTGTTCTCGTCCGCGCTCTGCACTTCGGTGGAGTTGCCGAGGGTGCTCAGCGCCCTGTTGTACACGGAGACAAGGTCGGTCGCCATCAGCGTCTCCGGCGACGAATCATCGTGGTACCCGATCCGAGAGACGCCCACGCCACCGCGCCCATCGTGCCGCCGTCCGAGGCCGTGCCGCGATAGGCCCCCGCGGTCGGGGCCCACCCGGCATAGACGTAGGTGAACAGGTTCGCGACGTCGTAGTAGGTGTCGTAGCCGGTGAGGTCGTTGGCCTTCATCATCTCGGCCATGGCCCCGTCAACGCACGCTTGCTCGTTGCCGGTGATCGTGGTGCCGGTCTTGTCGGCGTACCAGAGGCCAATGTCCCGGAGGCGCGGATCGCGGAATTGTGGATCCGCTCGTACATCATGCGCCCCAACGCTGGTCCCGACGTTGGACGCGTTGTTCTGGCTCCGATAGCCGTTCGGATTCCCGAATCCGTCCGTGGAGAGATTGAACCCGCCATTGTAGTCGCAGTTCGCGGCCAGCAGGATCGGCGTCTGGAAGAAGCCCGCGGCACCAAGGATGCCGCGCAATATCCACTTCTCCGATCCTGCCGCCCCTGTCGGGGAGAAGGCCAGATTGTTCTTGATGCTCTCCATGACACCGGTACCAACGTCGACCGACTGGTTCTCGCCGAAGTTGATCGCGGTTTCGCCACCACCACCGCCAGTCACCCACGTGCAGCGCTCGATGTTCCACCGCTCGTTGGACGGATTCGCCAGCGGGGAGGCGATTTTCCCGGTGTCCTGCAATCGGTTGAGCGCGTTGTGCAGCGACAAGCAATTGCGGAAGACGTACCGCTGCACCGCGGTGGGGTTCGAGCTCTTGATGAACGGGTCGCCATCGCTGTCGCCGCCGACGCGCTGCGTGATGCAGTTGTTGACCGTGATATCGCCAGCGGTTGCGTCCCACCCGCTCGAGAAGCCCCACCACCGCGTATTGATGCCCGTCGCGAGTGCGTAGGCACTGTTCATGACGTCGCCCGGCGACAGCATCATCGGCGTCGCCTGCCCATGCCGCGTCACGAGATTGTCAATCGTGCTGAACGAGCTCGTGGCGTTCGAGCTCTCAATCGCGTTGTTCGCGCCCGTGCCGAGGTCAATCACGACGTCCGACAGCTTGAGCTTGATGCCGTAGTTCTTGAGGTTGCGGCGTAACCGGCAGTGGACCAGTTGCCGAGTGCCCGTGATGCTCGCGCCGCTGACGCTCCGGATATGGAGCGAGATCCCCGTCGTGACGTTCGACTGCGGATTGTTCTCGGTCACGTTGGTGAACGAGTAGATGCAATTCGTGTCGATGTTCGACTGGCAGGCGACCAAGTCGTAGCAACTGTCCGTAATCATCCGGCCGACGCGCATGACGTCGCCGGAGGAGACAATCCCGGTCAACCATGCCGGCGTGGTCGCGTTCCCGAGCCGCTTCAACTCGATCGCGGTGATGTCACACTGCGCGCAGTTCGTGAACCCGCCCGTCGTCACGCAATGGCCGCTGTTCGACTGGCCCGTTGCCCCTTGAATGATGAACGGACTGGCAGGCGTCGGGACGTTCGCGACCGCATCCATCAGCTTGCAGTTGACCGCGCCGTTCGTTGTTCCGGCCAATGTCACCGCGGTCGCATGCGTCCCCTTGTCGAATTCAAGGATGCCACCAGCGCCGCCGTGGATGCGACGGTTCCCCCACAGGATTGTCCCGTAGGTCTTGAGCGTCCCGTTGATGATGAACGCAGGGACAGTCAGTCCATTGCCGCCGCTGATCGTGACGGCGGTCCCGAACACACCAGCTACGCCAATCACAGCAGAGACGCCAGCCGGGATCGTGACGGTGTGTGCGATGTTGCCGTTGGTGATCGTGTCACCAGCGCCAGGGATCCCACCCGTACCGGAGCCCGCCGCACTCCACGGTGTTCCGGCCGTGCCAAAGGGCACATCCCAATTGCCGGAGGCAACCGTCGCGATGGCTGTCACTTAGAGCGGACGGCGGATGACGAGCGCGGCGGTCATGCCTGATGCCGCACCGCCCGTGCAGACCGGCGCGATCCAGTTCGTGACCTCGCTGATTTGCGTGATGCCCGCCGCCGTAATCGAGATTGCGGTCCCGGACGGGTCATGCAGCGCCACCATGCTCGTCGGTGTCGCGGTTTCGTTCGAGCCAACGACGGTGATTGTCGATGCGCCGAACGTGCCGAAGACGTGGATGGAGCGGTCCGCGCTGCCCGGATTCGGGTAGGGGGTAAACGTGTCGCCCGCCGCGAACGGCCCCCAACTCACCTGATGGGCGTGGCCGTACAGCGTCTCGAGCGTGGTGATGGTCGGGGCAATGACGGCCATGCGATCCTCGCAGTCGTTAGATCACGTCGTCGCTCGTATCGCGCGACGCAGGAGTGGTTTCGTATTCGTCCTCATCATCCTCGTCGTCGTCATTCCGGACCGGCGCACTCGCGAGCGTCGTCCATGACGGGAGGTCGTACATCGTGCCATCGACCGTGACCTGCTCGCGGCCTTTCACCGTGCCTGCGGGCTGGAGATCCTTGACCGCGAACGGGAACACCTGGCCGGGCGTCACGATGTCCGCGAGTCCGCGGATACCGTAGTAGCCCGTCTGTGTGGCTCTCAGCTCGATCGTCTTGGCCGGTGGACCGATGCGCTTCGCCCGCTCCTGAATCGCGAGCGCGACGTTGACGATCGGGACGCCGGCCGCATCCTTTGGCTTTGCTTTCCGTGGCATCTGATTCCTCACGAGGGACACGAACAGGCCCGAGCCCCAATCGAGGCCCGGACCAATTCGCGTGTGTCGTTACGAGACGACGATGGCAGAGGTGTAGAACTTCTGCTTCTGTATCATCGACAGCGGTGCGATCCACGCCGAGCAGGTGATCGTTGGCGTGGTGCCACCGACGTCGTAGTTCAGGCCGATGAACCGCTTCGTGATCGAGCCAGAGGGAAGCGGAACAACGATGACCGTGCCCGCCGCGAGTGCGCCGGCCGCAGCCTGCGCCGCGGTGAAGGGCACACGCACAAGCACGTCCGGCGTGGTGAGCGCCGTGACGGTGGACTGGACCGCCTCGAACGCGTACGTCTCGTCCGCCGTGGTGGAGTCAGCGGCCACGGTGACCGCGATGACGATGCCCATCGGCTCGCCGATGGACGGGTCAGGCGCAGCCCCGTTAGCCGTGCCCGTGGGCACTGCACCGAGGTCGTACGCGTTCGTGCTCACGGCGTCGGCGGTGATGGCCTGCGCGCTGGAAAGCTGAGTCTGTGCGTCGGGAATCATGAGTATCTCCGAGAGAGAAAAACGCGAGTGAACGAGCGAGCGAGAACAGCCGCTCGGCTCAGGTCACGCGCGTTTCGGTGTTGAGGAGGGAATCGGTGCAGGCGATCGGGATGCCCATGAACGACCAGCGGATCACGCCGTCCACGACTTCGTAGGAGAGCTGGCCGCCAGCGCGCACATCCGCCCGACGCTGGATCGTCAGCATCTCGTGCACGGTGCGGTTCATCAGGAACACCGGACGGCCAGCGTTCAGGTTCGGAACGCGGGCGATCATGCGGAGCATCTTGTTCGTCAGGTCGACCGCGCTGGACTCAGCGATCAGGTTGGAGATGTCGATGTTGCAGAGGCGAACGACGTATCTCCAATCCTTCAACGCGATACCGCAGTCCCACACGAACTGGTCCTGATACGCGCGAAGCCGACCCGTGCCGATGCCGGTCGACGTCTGCACGGTCTGCTCGCCGAGGTCGTTGTGCTGGAGACCAACCGCCGAGCCCTTCGGGTAGATGCCCGTGAGCGTCTCGTCGCCCCACACGGTCAGATAGACGGACGTGTTGTCCGTCCCAGTGCCGCCGCCGTCGATGATGTTCTGGCTGTTACCGGCCGAGAGGGACGAGTAGCGCGGAGCGAGCCCGACGAACTTCTCGGGCGTGGTCGCAGCGCCGTAGAGCAGCACCGCGTTGAACTCCTGATTCATCGCCTCGAGGAACGCTTTCGCTTCCGAGAGACGCGCGGCACCGACATCACCGCCGAGCTTCGCAACGGCGACATCGCACTCGGACCACGCTTCGAGCTTGCCGCACTGCTCGTCGATCTGTGCCTTGGTGCTCTTCGACGGCGTCACGCCGTTGTTGAGCAGACGCCACGTGACCGAGGGCAGTCCGGTGCGGACCGTGGTCCGGTGGCCGGTGGGGAGGTTGCCCTCCATCCACGGCATGTACTGCAGGACTTCGTTGCGGATGCTGAGGAGCTCCGCGACCTTCGCGACCCGTCCATCAGGGTCAAGCGATTTTGCAACGTCCAGAATCGTCCGGACGGTAGCGCCGATTGTAGCCATGAGTTACTCCGATTGAGTAACCCAGGGAGGCAGTCGCGAGCGGGGCTGTTAGGGCAGCGTGGCGCGCGGCGAGCTTGGGAGTTGTGTTAGTTCGGGGACTGCGTGAGTGGTCGTTGTTCGTCCAACCATTTCTCCCACGCCGTGACCATGCCTTTCGCAAGGCGGATCAGCGCGCGGTGGAGTGATTGGGTGGAGGGTGACATATCAGGCCGACTTGTTGGTGTCGTAATGCGCAGGGTATAGCGTCTCGGCGTCTGACTTGGGCTTGGGAGTGCTGCCGATGCTGCCGATGACTGCGGCGCCTTCCGACATCGCCGCACCCACACGAGAGAGGAACTTGATCGCCGCGGGATGCGAGCCGAGGCCCGTTTCGTCGAGGTACGACTTTAGTTCCGGCCCGTACTTCGCTAACGCCTGCTGCGCCTTCTCGACGTGGACGGCGAACTTCGCCGCATCGCCTGCGCCGAGATCCTTGTCGGCCAGTGCTTGCGCCTTCCATGTCTCGTCGCGTTTGACGTACTCTGAGCCGCCTTTCTGCCACGAGGCGATGATCGCCTCGCGCTGCTCAGTTGCCTCCTTCTCTGAGGCCACCCCCTTTTCGAGCAACTTCTGCGCGGCGTCGTTCCCGAGTCCCAAGTCGCGCGCAATGGCGCTTGTCCTCTCGACGATCGCGGCGTCAGCGGCCAGCCCTTCGGGGAGCGTGTATTCGTACTGCTCAGGAACCACCTGCTCAGCGGCGAGTCGCGCCGTCTCCGCATCGACAGCGGCCTGCGCTGCGAGCGTCGCTGCGTCAGGCTGTCCTTCGGGTGGGACTACAATGTCGTCAGGCATCGTCTATCGTCTCAGGTGGTTCGACCTTGTTGACTTCGATCCGGTTGGCTTCCTCGATCATGCGGAGGAATGCGCGCGGGTCCGCTTCGTTGATCTCGGCCAGCACGTAATGGCCTGCGTCCTGCCAGCCTGCGCGATAGCTGATCGTGCCGTGATCGACCGCGAAGACGGACTTGTTCGTGTTGCACTGGCCCAGCACTCGCCACAGCACGCGCCGCCCTTCCGGTGACGACAAGACCGCGCGCCAATCGTTGAGCCGTTCGTCCGAGAGGAACTGTTCCGACTCCTTCGCCGCCTTGACCTGTGCGGCGTCGGCGGCGTTGCGGACGAGTGCCTTCTTCGCCACTTACTGGCGAGCCATCGCGACCGAGTAGCCCTGCCAGCCGCCGCGATCCTCATACGAGAGCGTCTCCAGCGTCGCGCGCGTGCCCTTGATGAGCGGCGAGGTGGTCGTGCCGTCATACGTCGAGATGGTCGGCGTGATCGTGCCGGTATCGACGTTGTAGAGATGGATCGACGTGATCTTGCGCGTGTAGCCCGTGGACGGGCTGGCGCAGATGTCCACGACGGTCGTGCCGTTCGTGACGGTGGAGAGCGAGCCCCACACCGACACGGGCGCACCGACCGAGTTGCCGCCCGCGGGGACGTCTTCCCAGTGCACCGTGACCGAGGCGTCGAGGGTCGTCTTGGCCGCGGCGAGGACGATACGGAGCTTCTTGGTGGAGTCGAGGACGATCATGTGAGCAACCTCTGTCGAGTGGTGGTTACGCGGCCACGGGCTGCGCCGTCGCGTTCAACGTCTTTCGTGCGTTCGCCTTCCCGAGCAACGCGGCCAGCGCGTTGTTGCCGTCCATCGGTGTGTCGCCCAAATCCTTCACCGCGCCTGCGATACCGGGCGCGTTCTGTGCAGCCGCTTGTGCCGCCTGCGCTTGCTCTCTCGCCTGTCGCGCCGCCATGACCTGCTCCTTCGGCAGGATGATCTTCGGCGGCGTCCCGGTCGCTTCGCCGTACTGCTCGATCAGCGCGTCCGTGTCGATGTTGTCCAGCACGGAGGGCGAGAACTGCGCGACCTGACCCGCGAATCCGGCGAACCGTTCCAGTGAGGCAAGGCCCACCATCTTCTGCGCCTGCGCCATCACGGACACGTAGTCGACCTGCACCGCCGTGCCGTTCAGCGACTCAGGCGGATCAGGGATTAGCCCCTTGCGCTGCATGATGGCGAACGTCCGCTCAATGAGCGGATCCAGCATGTCGCTGTTCAGTCGCTCGAGCACCGGCCCTAACGCCAACAGCTTCTCCTCATGCCGCTCGTCGATCTCGCGCGCGGTGATCTCGCGACGGTCGGACTGCGCCAGCATGAGGAACAAGTCCTCGAACATGGCGCGCTGGATCCGGAGTCGCGTCTGCTGCGACCCTTGCTCCATCGGGCCGAACGCTGCGCCGAAGTTGATCTCGTGCGCCGGCCGGAATCCCTGCTGCCCTTCGCGAATGTCCTGATACGTGATGTCGCCGGGCAGGAGAGAGGCTTTCGCGTTGCGCAGTACAGACGGTGCGGTCATCGGCGGGTTAATCATCTTCTCCACCGCCTGCGCGGTCCGCTTCGTCCGCGTCTGCAGTTCCTTGATGTCGCCCAACGCAGTCATGCCGGGGCAGTTCGTCCCGTACACGTCCTCGCTGTTCTTCTCCCAGCGAGGGACCAAGACAGGGAACTCGTCGAACCCCTTGTGGCTCAGCAGGCCATACGACTCGACATCGGCCCGCGCGGCACCGGAGGCACCGAGCTCGTAGTAGATGTCCGAGTAGCGCTTGTACTTGGCGTCCAGCTTGGAGCCGTCGTAGGCAACATTCGTCTGCACGAGATGGACGAGATCGATCCACGCCCCGATGGCACCACGACGCCACAGCGTCTGCACGTTGCGACTCAGGGTCGTTGGCTCGCCGCGCATGAAGTCGGGGACGCCGTCCTGAATGTTCCCCCACTCCTCGACCACCTGGAGCACGGTGTAGCGGAACACACGCGAGAAGGTCCGGACATTCATCCGCTTGTCGTTCGCGATGGCGTAGGAGCCGATCGGGAAGTCGTAGCAGCGAATCACGTCCTCGTCGTCCTCGTACACCGCCATCGCCGCAGTCCCGAACACGCCGAGGTCAGAGTAGATGACCTGCAGCGTGTCGTAGAGGTTCGACTTGCCGAACACGGTGTGCATCCGCTGCTCGACCTCGAACAGCCACGCCTTCACGTCCTCCTGCTCGGACAAGCCCTGATCCGGCACGGTGAGGCGGAACCACGGGCGGGCAGGTGAAGTGACGCCGCTCATCATGCCGGCTGAGAGGGTGCGCGCCGCCATCGTTGCCGTCGAGTCCAGAATGTTGCGCGAGCGACGGTCGCCCTTGTTCACGTCCGAGACGTAGAACCGGCCACGGCGAGGGAGGATGTAGTCGGTCAGTTCCTTCCAATGCGAGATGAACGACGCGCGCTCCATCTCCAGTTGCGACCGCACCAGCTCACAGCGTTGCCGCGTCGAGTAGCCGGAGGCCTTCCCGCCCGCGCCAAGGACGCCCATGTCAACGGACGGGCCAAGCTCGGTGAGGTTGGAGATCCCCATCAGCCGGAAGACGTGTAACCAAGGACAGTCATGCCACCTCACCCGAGGCAGACTCGCCGATCGTCTCAGGCTGGGACGTGTGCTCACGGAGATGCTTCGCTCTGATCGCCTTGGCGATGCGCTGGATGGCGGGCACGTCGCGCTCGTAGTGGCTCAGTCGCTTGTGGACCGAGAGCACGATGGGCGACATGCCATTCACCGCATCAACCGCCTCGGTGATCGTGGCGTCCTGTGCCTCGATGCCGAGCCATGCGCGAAGGAACTGGCGCGGGCTCCTCATGAGCCGAGCAGCGTGGAGCGACCCGTCACCGGCTGGAGCGATGCGCTCTGCGGCGTGCCCTGTGGCGACGTCAGGATGGTCGACTGAAACCCTTTGGCCCCAGCCGTCTTCTTGCGCTGCGCATCAGCCGCCTTCACCGACGCCGCGTCCGCCTTGATCTGCGCATCGGCAGGGTTCGGGGGCTGGAGCGACTCGAACGTCGGCGCAGGCTTGGGCTTGTTCGCGATGGAGTTGTAAATGCTGGCCCCAGCGGATGCGACGGCCGCAACAGCCATGATCGTCCCTGAGACGCCCATCACCCGCCGTCCTCGCCGTCGTACGCAACGGCCATTTCGGTCATAAGGTCCGAGAAGTCGCTCAGGTCGTGGCCTGTGCGGTTCGCGTCGTTCGTGGCGTCTGCGGCACTCCATGGGATACGGGCACCGTGGGGCGGGGCCACGCGCGACATAGCACGGAGCGACCCATCTTCTGCGAACGTTGCCACGTAGAGCGGATGTGCTTCGGCCTCTGTCTTGGCGAGCGCACCAGTGAACGAGTCCAGCCGACGCGAATAGACCGTCTCCACCGCCTGATAGCCCAGCCGCTCCAGCGCCTTCCCGAGCTGCGGGTGCGCCTGCTTCGCGTGGTGGTGGACTACCTGCACCCCTTCGGAACGAAGCTGCTCGTCACACCACGAGATAAACTCCGCACCAGTGCCCCCCCGGACTGCAGGGTGCAGATAGAGCACGTCCTGCACAGCTTGCACAGATCCCGCGTAGTGCATGTGCGGCTTGACGAAGAAACAGGCGTAGCCGACGAGCGAGCCCTTGCCCTCATAGAGCGCATCGGGCAGTCGGGCCGTAAACAGCCGCACGACACCCGCCTCGCCAGCAGCGATGTAGGTGCGCGTGTCTACTGCGAGGGGGATGTCGGCGTGCGTGGCAATCTCCTTCCAATGCTCAGTGAGCAACGGAAGGGCTTCGGTCAGGAGGTCCGCACTAACCGCTTCACGAGCGAACGCGACGGATACCATGGACCACAGTATCAGTCACAGTGCCCGCCTCAACCATTCGCAAACATACCAGCCGCAACAATACCTAGGCGGCGTTCCTCTCTATCCAACGGGTGATGACGCGTCGGCGGCTACGCTTTTCGTCCTGCGCGCCGATCTTGCGGGCGATGGAGTCGAGGTAGGAATGCACCGTCCGCACCGAGATGCAGAGGATTAACGCAATCTCCTTGTCCGCTAAGTCCTCAGAGACAAGCGTGGCGACTTCCCGCTCGCGGGGGGAAAGCAGGTCCGTCACGAGCCAGACCAGTCGTGCGGGTGCGGCGGGCGGTCCGATTTCCCTTGGTTGCATGGGTCACAGAGGGTTTGGAGGTTGTCGTCATCGTCTCGGGCGTCGCGCCATGCCTGTAGAGCATCGGCAATCTCGATCATCCCGAAGCCGCGCTCTTCCATGTCCGCCCACCAGAGGCCAAGGTTGCTCTGGTCCGCGGTCAGTTCGATTTCGTTGCTCATGGTGCACGATACGTCGCCATGACGCATCGGCCCAGCAGCCGGATTAGGATGGGTCGTCACGCGTACGGATCCCATTCCGTCTTGGCGTGGTGCGTGTCGTCGCCCATGATCCCGAGTGCCGCCGTCGCCGCGCTCGGCATGTCCACCAGGGCGAAGGTGAGCTTGAGCGCGTCGGCCAAGTCAGGCGATTTGCCGTTCAGGGCAATCTTGACCTGCGCTTTCTCCAGCACGCGGAATTGGCCCTTCTCGAACCAGAAGCGATCCGCGACCAGCTCACGAGCCAACTGCGGGTTGTTCGGCAACGCACCGCCACCCTTGACCCATTCCGCCAGCCGGAAGGCCATTTCGGCGCGGCGGTTGAACATCCGAGGGTCGTCCGCCTTCCCGCCCGCGTTGATGGCCAGCAGGTGGACACCGCCGAGACGGCATGCGTCGATCGTCCCAGCGCCCCAGCCGCCCGTATCGTCGATCATCTCGAACTCGGAGCCCCACTTCTGCTTGGCCATCATGACGCGGCCGGCGATGTCCTCAGACCGCGCGTCGCGCATGATGACCGGATTGCGAGCGGCGAGCCCTTGGCGCGGGAAGATGACCGTGGAGTCGTCACCGAACCGCGCGACGTCGATGCCGAGGCGCTTTTGCGCGTACTCGTACTGGTCAATCGTCAGGTGGCGCTTCATGGCCTTGGCGACGTCGTCAGGGCCGAGGAGCGCGTTGATGGACTGGTCAGGGAAAACGCCGAGGATCGAGGCTTTGACCCACGCGTTGTCTCGTCCCCATGCGGCGATCTGCTCACGCGCCCACTCGATGTCCACTCGCGGCGAGCGGTTCGGGTCGTCCGGATCTCCAGTGATGCGGATGATCGTCCACAAATGCGGCTGGCTCGTGGCCGCGTAGAACAGCATCCCGTCGTGTGACGTTGGGTTGCCACCTTGCACCATCCGGCCGAAGGTGCAGTTGGAGAGCCCCTGTTCAGCAGACCGCAGCACTGCAGGCGGGATATCGCCCGACTCGTCGATGAAGTAGGCGATGTACTTGGAATGCAGGCCGGACAGCGAACGCCCCTGCGCTTCGACGTCGGCGCTCTTGGAGAACGACCGCGCGGACAGGAACCACGTCTTTTGATGCTCGCGGGCGAACAGCCGTGTATTCGTCAGGTCGAACGCTTCGGTAAAGAAGGCCGAGCGGTCGCGCCACTTGGCGAGCTCCTTCCAGAAGTTGTCCTTGAGGTTGTCCGCCGATTCCGAGATGGCCAAGGCAGACGGATGCTCACCCGGCGAGCAGTAGCACCCGATGAAATTGAGCGCCATGAGCACTTCACCCGCCGTCTTGCCCGGTCCGACGCAGGCCTGAAGGCTGATCCGCTCGACGCGCTTGGTCGGATTCGCGAACGCCTCGAACGCCTGATGCTGCCAGCGATCCGGAGTGAACCCGAACTCCTGCTGCGCCATCATGGACGGCGAACGCCGCCACTCCGCAAGCCGTAATTGGAAGGCCGCAAGCGCTTTCGGGTTCACGAATGCACCGTTTGTAGCGTGCGTGAGCCGATACGCCGATACCTACCCGAGCGCGCGCCAACTGTTGTAACAGGCTGGCGCGTGGTGGATGCAACATACGTGGCCGTCATTCGTCGGACGTGGACTGTTTGCCCATGCTGCCGGCGACAATCGCCTCGAGTCCGACCTTGCCGGAGTGCTCGACCTCTTGTCGGTCGCGCCATCTGGCCGGCTGGCGGTTCTTGAGCCAGAAGATCATGGCGGTTGTGTCGCCGGGGTAATGCTCCACGTAGGGCACTTCCTGAATGGCCGAGCCGAGCCCTTCGCCTTGTGCGACGGCCATGATCTTCACCGCGTCGTGCTCCCAGCCCATCGCGCGGCGATAGAGTGATTGCTCTACCTGTTGGTCCAGCAATGACTTAGCCTCTTTTACGGACTCCGAAAACTCGGGATGCTCGAGCTTCCACAGGTTAATCGTGGACTCGGCGACGTCGAATAGCTTGGCGAGGTCCGCGTCTGTCGCACCGAGCTCGCACGCGGTCGCGGCCATACGGGCGTAGGCAGATTGGTAACTCGTTGGACGCCCCACAGTTGCGAGCGCCTTCGTGGGTTTCTTCTTGGCTGGCTTCTTCTTCGCGGTCATAAGCCCACCCGTCGCCTGTGGAGGCGGCGTCCGATCGAACGGGGGTAGATGCGGATCGTCCAGGGTCTCATGGCGTGGGAGGCAAGAGGGCGGCGATCTTGGCGGCGACCGAGGACGCGAGGCGCACGTCGTCTTCGCCCCATTCGCGATCGTATTCGGCCCACTGCTTGGCCAGACTCCTTGTCCACTCCGCCTCCTCCTGCGTGAAGCCGAATGGCTGATAGATCAGACACAACGCGGCGAGTGCGTGTTCATCTCCTGTAGCGGCGTCGGTGCCCCACGCGCGCTGCATTGCCTCCGCCATCCCTGCGCGATCCCGAATTGCATCCTTCCATTCTTCCGGCGTCAGTGCTGGCGTGATCGGTGTGTCGCTCATGGAATCGCCTCGTAGTTCGCGTTCGCGGCGCTGTGGTACATGATCAAGTTATGAGCGACCCTCTCCGCCGACTTCTCGTCGCGTGCCTCAAGCAATGGCCCGCCGATGTGCCCCTGCACGCTCCGAATCAAGCAACTCAAGACCGCACCGCCATTCTCCGCGATCACGCGTCCGTTCTTCCCGCATGTAATGGCGCTGTTGGTCAGCAGAGTGTTCCCGCGCACGTAGAGCGGTTCCTCGATGTAGAAGGTGGCGGCGTTGACCACTGAGTACTCGCTGTTCAGCATCCGCTGATAGGCGACATGCTCGTCCACGAGAGTCGGTGTCGTGGCCTTCGTGCCAGCGGCGAAGAGACGCGGGGCAACCCCGAGTGCAGCGACCAGCGCACCAACGCGCCCGATAAACCCTCGGCGGTTGATCATGTGATAACCCTCATTTCGGTCCCTCGCTGTGGGTGAATGTGTCGCTCATGCAGCTATCGGAGTGAGGGTGAGCACGAGGCGATGGTTGCCGTCGCGCTTGACGATCTGTTCGGGGAAGCCGGTCCATGTCAGGCACTTCTTGCGGTCGTCCACGATGTAGCCACGCGTCTTGAGCCAATCCTCGACCCATTTGTGCCGGCGCATCGCGTTAGAGTCGTCCATTGCGCCGCCGAGGTGCATGACTGACGAGAGCGTTGCCTTTGCGAACGGAGTGCGCGGCGGTGACGGAACGATCCACGGACCGATCGTGCCGTGAATCTGGATTGCGTCCAACGCTTTCCAGTACGTCACCTTCGCAGCGTGCTTGGTGCGCCAGTGGCCATGCGCTCCGTTCGCGATGTTGTCCGGCATCGGCAACACCAGCGTCAGCGGGTCGGCGCTCATGGCTTCCGCTTCCGCTTCGCGCTGGGACGCATCCGACGCGGGTCCGATTGCCACAGTCCGCCCTCGGCGATGAACGCCGCCCACTTCGCGTTCGCCCGGTCCATCTCGGTCGGGCCGCGCTTCTTCTTGCGGGTGGCGGCGTTCCGCTTCTCGAGGCGGTAGAGGGTGGCTGCGGGGGTCACGACTTTGGCTCCAGTAGCGCCTTGCCGCACCACGGGCAGAAGGCCCACGGGACGAAATGGTCAGATACGACGAGGCGACCGCTGCGAATCTGCTGGAGCACGATCGGCCCGTTGATCTTCGCTATCCCCGGTGCCCACTCCGCGCAGTCGCATTCGCGCACTTGGTCGAGTCTCATACCGTCCCCTCGTTCGTGGAGGAGCGGGCAGCGCGGGCGAGCGTGATCGCTTCAAGTGTGGTCATGGTCCGCTCACCCCGCCGCTCGTCGCCTTCATGATGGAGGACGTAGCCTTGGTGGCTGGACGCGGGAGGCCCGACGCCGAGACAGCAACCGTGCTTGGACTCACGGACTCGGTCATAGGGTCTCCCCCCGCGCCAGCGTAACGTTGCGCGGCAGCGCGTATCGCAGGATCAACCCCCGCAGGCGCGCGCACCACGAACTCACGCGCCGCATTGGGATTGCGAAGGAAAAACGCTTCGGGCCATTGGTGGCCTTTGTTGTTATTACACGGCATACATGCCCATACCATATTCTGGAAGCCTCGTCGCGCCTCATTTTGCGCGCGACGCCGCGGAACAAGATGGTCCTTTGTCGTGGCGACATCACCACAGTAGACGCAACGGCGGTTGTCGAACGTCATGGTTTAGAGCCGCCGCGATTATTGTGGATTTCTCCTGCGGAAATTGCTAACTTTCGGCGTCCCAATATACGCTAAGAGCACTGCTATTTCCATTACAAATCATGGCGCGTGGCTCTGTTGCAGATCAGCCGCGAACGCGGCACTGACGGCGCTTTGCTGGCGGGGGGTGAGCGAGGAGTAGGGCATGAGATCAGGGTGTGTTTTGCGGTCAGGGTCCAACAGAAAACCGTAGCGCCAGCCTGCGTTCGTCATCTCGGTGAACCAGCGGTTGTGCCGTTCGGCCGCGTGCACCGTCGGGCGGTCCTCGTGCTCGGGCACCACGTTCTGCGCCCACGGGGCGAGCAGGTGCACGGCGACGAAGACGACGGAGCTCACGGCTTGCAGCCCGCGATCGTGGAGTCGAGTTGCGCCGCGGCGAGCGCGAGTGATGGTTTGACGCCGGCCGAAGCAAACCAGCCGACCGTCACCTGATTCGCGGCCGGATTCCAGCCGCTGTTGGGATACACCTCGACCGCGCCGCCAGGGCGACCGTTGCCCATGCCGAGCAGGCAGACGCGAAAGAAACGGATCGCCTGACCCTGCATCGCGGAGTCAACGTAGATCCCGCTCATCGTCGGGAGCGGCGTCGGGATCGACACACTCATGGCGATCGTGTCGCGCTTGACGATCGTGTCGACGCGGAACACCGTGTCCGGCTTCGGCGTCAGTGGCTTGGCCGGGCACGCCGCGACCTTCGCCCCAGCCACATACGGGAGCGTGATGTACTTGGTCGAATAGCTCGTCAGCCCTGAGCGATCGGTCGCCGTCAGCCGCACACAGTAGCTTCCGGGCTGCCATGTGTTGCTTGCCGTCGGCGTCGTGTGCGATTCGGAGCGACCGTCCCCCCAGTCCCACAGATACGAGATGATCCCGCCCGACGCGCTTGAGTCCGAGCTTGAGCCGTCGAACGTGCACTGGCGAGCGCCAGCAGCACAGGTCACGGTGAATCGGCTCGTGGGCCTGTATGTCAGTGAATTGTCAGGCCGTTTAGCATTAGTAGTTGGCAGCAGCAGGAGCGCCGCGAGCAATGAGCGGGTCATGGGGCCTCGGTCGTGATGGGATTGAACAGCGGCGACTCAGGAGGGGAGGAGGAGGCGGCGGCTTCTTGTGCCTCGAACTCCACGATGGCGGGTGGCTTCGGGTTGTGGCGGTTGTAGAGGAACCACCGCCGTGACGGAGCAGCGAGCGTGATGGGCGTCGGGTATGGCTCGCGCCAATAGGAGTCCGGCCACACCTTTACGTCCGCATTGTGGGTCAGCCGGATGGAGACGGCGGCGGTGAGCTTCGCCATGTCATCGACCCACCGCTGCGTGATGCCCGCATCGAACGGCACCGCTTGGGTGCGCGTGACGCCGTTTCGCTCGCGTTGCTTCTCCGCTGGGATCTCGGCCATTGGCATGTCGTACCGAGCGGCGAACTCGTGATCGGCGATGACGATCCGGATGTCGGTGTCGCGCGGCGTCGGGTGATGGAGCGTCGAGCCGACGAGGTACACGGCGCCGTTGAAGCGAGCCGCCATGTGCCGTGACCAGTCGCGCAACTTTTCGCACACCGCGTCCACGTGCCGTTCGACGGCTGCGACCTTCTCGTCCCGCGGTTCGATGGGCGTGTCGGGTGTCCCGTCCTGCGGGGGCGGGGTCAGCGGGAGTGCAACTGCAGCAGCAGGTGCATCAGGAGAAGACCGAGAACTATCAACAGCAAGCACCACTGATGACGGGACGCCACTGTCGGCATTCACGATTCCTGTGCCGCGGCATTCCGCGCATGTCGTATTGAGATCGTCGTCGCCTTCGTACCATCCGCATCCGTCGCAGCGGTCGCACCATTCGGCGCTCATGCGCTCTTTCCTCGCACTGGCGCAAAGGGAAGAATGTTGTCGCGAATCGCCGTGGCGTCGTCCTGCGTTCGCGTGAGAGCACGGTCGCGCAGTTGGTCGAACGTGAACCAACGCAGTTCTGCGATGTCCCTTTCGATGCGAGTGAGGCGGGCCTCGATGCTTGCGCGGACTTCTGGGCTGGTGATGCCGCGAAAGCAGAAGCCTTCCAACGCACAGCGCTCCTCGCATGGGTGCGCCAGCATGCAAAGTAGAGCGCAGTCGGCGGCGTGGTCGTCATCGCCGTCGTTCAGCCACGACTCGCGAGCGCGCTTGATGTTGCGGCTCATGCGACCTCCGCGCTGCGCTCTCGCGCGCCGGGCACGTGAAGTGCTTCAATGCGTTTCGCTGCCATCTCTGCGAGTGTTCCGTAATCAGGATAGATTTTTGGGCCACGAACGATTGTCGTGAGCTGGCCGTCATGTTGCGCGGACCAGTCCCACGCCATCGTCAGCTTTGAGTGCTGCACTTCTCGCCTCAAGGCCACACCGATATGGCGCTCTACTGCTATGCTGCCATTTTCCCTTAAGGCCAGCAAATAGCGAGTCCACTTTGACGCGCGCTTGGCGCGCCAAGCAATCTGGCGAGCAACGCGATCATAGATCGGTGCCGTGGAAATCGTCGGTCGCAGCACGACACGGTATGCTGTCGGAATTACAATAGTTCGCTGTGACCTTGAGTAGAGCCTTACCGGCTCTACTTCAAGAAGCGCCTGCCTTGCTCGATGGATGCGTGACTTTACCGTGCCAACACCACACCCAAGGACTGCGCTGGCTTCTTCGTAGTTGAGTTGATCGAATGTGACGAGTTCAAGTACGCGCCGGAAATTGTACGGGAGTCTTTTGATCTTTGCCCGGAGAATTGCACGACGCTCCTCGTCAAGGAAACTTTTCTCTACGTCTGCCGCCTCGTCCTCGTAATCGGGCTCGCGCTCAGTATCACCTGCCTCTCGAAACGACTGGAATAGCACAATATGACTAGAGCTCTTCTGTCGTCTGTACTCGTTTTTGATGAGGTTCGCGGTGATGACATGCGCCCACCCTGCGAACATCTCCGGGCTGTCGATTTTATCGGCACTGCGCCACAGTCGTAGCAACGCTTCTTGAGTAATGTCATCGGCCCGTGCGGCGTCTTTTACGCCCCGGCGCGCTTGTGCCCGGATGCGATCTGATGCCGCAGCAATCAGCGTTGCCACTTTGTCTTCTGTCATGCGGCACATCCCGCTGCGGAAACCGAGTGGACCGCAAGCATGTCTCGCCACAGCGCTGACCGCGCGCTGTCAGGTGAGCGGCGCATCTCGGGCGCGTGGTCGAATGCGAGGCCAGCGCCGTAGGATGTGGCACCGCTCGCATCGCGCGTCGGATAGTGAGCGTGGAGCGTTTGCCCGTGGCGAGAGTAACCAAGTAGCCACGGGTCGCGGGCGAGCCACTGCGAACTCTCCCCCACGTCGGTGGTGCTTGCTGTTGATTGTTCTTGGTCTCCCCCTGATTCTGCTTTTGCTTGTGTCATTCGTTCTTCCCTCCAGAGGTAGGGGACAGCGAGGCGACCGCGGCATCCCACGCCTTGCGCGAGTGGTCCAGCGCGTCGCCGTCGACTTGGTCGAGGGTCATGCCAACGCGCTGGGCGAGGTTGTAGGCGCAGTTGGAGAGCAGGGCGCCGGCGTGGCGCAACTCCTTCAACACTCGCCGCGTCTCCGCGTGAGCCGCCCGCTCGGCATCCAGTTCAGCGGCTGTCTCAGCGTGCGAGGAGGACAGGGAGGCAAGCGTGGCTTCGTAGCGCAGAACGTCGGCCGCATGCGCGAGCTTGTCGGACGTCTGGCGAAGCCCGTCCTTGCCGTTGCGAATGTTCTCAGCCCAGCGTGCGAGGATGCCGCGCTCCGCCTCGTCGAATGGGTACGCGCGGAACGAACCCTCCACGACTTGCACGTAGTTCGCGTCGGTCGGTGCTGGCGGTGTCTCCGCGCGCTCGCGAAATGGGCAGTCGGGAAAGTGCTCGTCGGGATCACCCAAGCCTCTGCCTACGAAGTCGGTGTTGGCCATGAGCTTTTTCAACTCAGCGACGCACCATGCGCAGGCTCCGCTGTCAGACGGGGGGACGGCGCGGTGGCATCCGATGCACCGCGACCCCTTGCTGTCCTCGTGGATGGCCGCGAGCCCGTGACGTTGGTAGCAGCTCGCGGCAGCGGCGCACGGTGGAATCGTTGGCGGCGTTCCAGCGTCCTCGGGGATGGCAGTAGTGGGCTCGACGAGGCGGCCATGCGCTTTCCCCACCTTGCCGCACGCCGCGTGAACCATCCCGTCGAGCGACAGCGCCATTCCCTGGCCGTCAAGAAGCGGCTTGTTGCAGCGGGGACACTTCTTCGGCGCTCCAGCCGTCACGCCATTGGCGACTGTCACGACAACGCAATCAAAGCCAGCGCACTGACACCGCTGGCCGCCGTCGTCAGGTGCGAGGCATTCTCCCGATAGCGGACCGTGCATTTTCAGCGAGTGTCCACAGCCCTCTCGGGCGCACAGAGCCTCAGCGCTGGGGCCATTGCGCAGGGCGTAATCCGCGCGAGTCATTGGGTCGTGTGTCATGGCTCCCTCTTCTCCGTGGACGTGAGACGGGCGGCGTCGATGGCGGCGTCGAGCTCCTCTGCGGTGCGCGTGCGGGGCCAGCCGACCCCAAGGGCGCTCTTGCCGATCACCGTTTGGAGCGTGCTCCGATACTTGCCGCTCAGCATCTCCTCGTTGTTGACCTCGAGGCGCGTCCGAACGAACCGCCACCGCTCCGCGTCTGCCTTCTCTTCTGCCAGCGCTGCGACCGCTGTGTCACGCTCGGCACGCAACGTGGACAGCACACCGTCTATGATCGCCTGCGCCTGCAATGCGGCCATGACGGTGCCGGAGGCATTCTTGGCGCGTGCGAGCGCGGCGTCACGCTCGTTGAGCAGCGCTAGGATGGCATCAGGGGAGCACGCGCCGACGAACGCGGAGACCTGCGACGGAGATGCCGCCTCAGATTGCGCCGCGAGTGCGAGCTCTCTCAGGTCTGTCTCGACGGGGGAGGCGGCGTGCGGCGTCTCAGTCTGCGACATTGCGCGAGCCCTCCACGGATGACAGAGCGGCGCTCAAGTCGTCCATTCGATATTCGGCGACCCTGTAGATGCCATGCTCGGGCACGAGGTGCGCATTCTCGACCAACGCTGTTGCCGCCTCCCTGAGCGCCGCTTCGCGCTGCTGGCTGGCAGAGAGCGCGGCGCGGATGCTGGCCTCGGCGGCTGACGCAACCGCGTGCGGATCGTCGGCTGACCATGCCGTGCGTAGCGTGGCGAACAACTCGTCGAGCGTTGGCTCGTCGCTGGAGCGTGGCGAGGGGGTGGCGACGACCTTGCCAAACTCTCGTCCACAATCGCAACCGCGCTCAAAGCAACCGCGGTCGTCACACGTCTCGCGCACCTCGCTCGCGGGGAGGCGCGCAACCGGCGCCTCGTCGTTGCAGCCGTGTGGGCAGGGCGTGTAGACGTTCGGCATGCTGTGGCGATGGACGCACTTGTACACGCACCGCTCGACGGGAATGGGGGAACCGTGGTTGGTCGCGACATGGCGGTCCGTGTACGGCTTGGCGTGGCTACTCATCGGGTGTCCCCTCGGGGGTGGATGCGGCAGGATAGGCCACTTCCAACACTTCGCAGAAGTCGCGCAGGTCGTTGGCAATCGGCGGGTAGATCATCGCGAAGCGCTCAGCGACCGCTCGGTAATCCTCGCCGCGCAGACATGCTCGCTCCGTCTCGCCGCGACAGTGCCCGCGAACACGGTCGAGCAGGTCAGCCGCCTTGACGTACTCCTCTGCGAGAACGTCCACGCTACGGGCGGCGTCGGCGTAGCCCTGAGTGCCTGCCCAATCGCCACGCTGGACCTCGCCATAGCGGTTGAGAATGGCGTTGAAGTGCGCGAGGTAATCAGTGGTGGACTCGTTCGTCATCGCCACTGCCCGCTGTCCTTCGAGGAGCGCCTTGCACACAAGGGCGATGGACTCGGCATTCGCCACCGCGTCGTTGTAGGCTTTGCGCGCCTCGTGATAGGCGAAGGCAGCGTCTGGCCGGTGTGGGTCGCTCATGGACACGGCGAGTAGCTTCGTCGTCGTCGCTTCCGCCTTCTCAGCCAACGCCAGGAGCTCTGCCGCGACGGTGGCAGGGGAGGGTGCGCGGCATGCGTCGCACCAGAGGTCGCCGTAGCGCACGAAGCCGCCGAACCCAGCGCTGTGCGAGATGAACGTGAGGGGCCACGCTGTCGTACCACACTTCACGCAACACATCGGCTTCAATGCGGGCCTCGTCGCTCCTCCCCTCGGGGAGTCCTCAGAGGAGGTCATGGCTTGGCCTTTCGCACGACGTTCGATGTGTCCGCGATCGGACAGTACGTCTCGTGATGCAACACAATGAGCGGCGGCGCGATGATCTCAATGCCGACGATCGCCCAGAACGCATTGCGGGCGGACCAGTCGTAGTCGATGCCAGCGCGCTTCCCCTTCTCGCTGATCCCGACGCACTTGATCTCCTCGCCCTCGGGATGCGCTCGCGTCGGGATGATTTCAGAACTCTTGCATGCCGCGAGCAGCAGCAGAAAAGCCAATGCAATTCGTGTCACTTGCCGTCCCTCTGTTGGTGAGTGGTTGCGGTTGCCTCTGCATGCACAGCGGCATCGAACAGCGATTCCGCGCGGTCAGCCCACACGCGCCCCGCTTTCTCCGCGCCCAGCGCCTTGTCCTCCTCGCCCCATTCGCGATAGACGCGAGCCGCGCTCACCCGCATGTTGGCCTGCATCTCCTCTGCGATAGCATCGTTGAGGAGCCGAGTCGCCTTCCGCCGCCGGTTGTGATAGCGTTCAACTGCGATGCTTGGCATTTATCGGGTCCTCTGTTGGTGAGTGGTTGGTCGGGGAGCTCACTAGCGAGTGAGTTGCGCCTTGTTGATGAACTCCTGCCACGCAGCTTGGCGGTTTCGCTCATACTCCTCTGACCACTCGGCGAGCGAAACATTCTTGCCGGGCGCGAGATAGCCCGTCTCTTTGTGAAACCGCGCGGCGACTCGCTCGAAGTGTTCGTTGGCGTCCGCGATGGCGATTAGAAATGCGGTCGTTGTCATTGTTTGATAGCCATGATTTCAATTCCTGCCTTTCGCGCGCGGCGGACCATATCCGCTGTGCCGCGTCCACCCGGGAATGCAACGACTAGTGTGGGATTGCCCACATCGAGCATCCGCTGGTTGCGCAGGGGCCCTGCGGCGTTGCCGTGCGTTATCCAGTCGGCGCGAAATGACCATACGTTCAGGATGCGGCCCAGCGCCCATTCGGTTGACAATGCATCCGCGCCGGTCGCGCGCCCGTTGATAACAACGAACACTCCGCGGCTCTGGTGGACGTCATCCAGAACGGCAAACAGGCGCTCCGCGTCTTTGTAACCACGACCGCCGCAGACGAGAACTCTTTCGGCCATCGTCACACCTGCGGCTCGTAGTGATCCGGCAGGAACGTGGCGCGAAGGACTAGCACTCGCCCCGTCGCGTACACCACACGCCAGACGGAGCGGCCAACCTTCATCGCCGTGCAGAACTCGACGGTCATGTGATCGAGATAGGGACGGCGCATCGGCAACAGACTCCGCGTGAGTGATGACGAATAGTAAGGGTTACGCTTACGCTTGTCAACAGGCAGTGTAAGCGCTATCCTTACGCCATGCCGATACGCTGGAGGCTGCGAGAGGTCGCAGAGAAGCAGGGGCACACGGGCTACTCGCTCAGCGCCGCGACGGGCATCTCCCGACAAACGCTGTACAAACTCATGCGCGAGCCCGACGCCACCCGCATTGACGGCGACACCCTCGCCACGCTCTGCCGCGTCCTCAAATGCAAGCCCGGCGACCTGCTGACTTACGTCCGCGACTGACGCTGTTGGGTGGCTCTCTATCAGGACGGGGGATGAAGGGGTCACGGGCGCCACGTCCTGCCGCCAAGCCCGAACGAGATTCCGCCGTCGCGGCTCCAGATGATGCCCCACACCTTCCCGCCGTTCACGTCACCTGCGCGAGTCGCGAACGCGCGGCGAATCAGTCGGAACGCGACGGTGAGGCAGTACGCGAGGAGCGTCGTGGCCGCGACGAGGATGACCACATCTGGCCACGTATACTTGCGCGTGATGCCGAAGGCGTAGCCCGCGCCCATCCAGAAGTGGACAAGCGATGTAAGCCATTCGGGCCACGCCGCAGCTGAGGTGACGGGCTCCGGTTCTAGCTGTTGATTAGCGGAGCGAAGCGAAGCGCCTTCGTGGTCCACCCCTCCTGCTTCTGCTGTTGCTGGCATCACGCCTCCCTCCCTTCGCTTGGGGTGGGCAACACACTCGCCAGCAACGCCTCGCAGATCGCGAGCGGCAACGTCGCAGCCCATCGCGTCTCGCTGCCGATCGACACGAACCACTCGCCCATTTTGCGCTGGATCGTGACGATGCCGCCGACGCTGTCGAGCGCTTCAAAGGCCGCCGCCACGTCGCTAGACGGTTGGAACGATCCGAACGACGTCACGTCAATCGTCCGAATCCGACCCACGCCGTCGCGGAAGTGCCGCCCGTCGCGCGCCCAACCCATCACATGCTCCGCGATCCACTCGTCCTGCTGTTGCTGTCTCACGTCTCAGCCTCCTGGGGGTTGAACGGCGGGGTCATGCGGCGGCCGAGCGCGAGTAGCGCAGGTTCAGCCACGTCGCGAAATCGGGAAAGCCTGCCGCTTGCGCCGTCGAGCGGGTCAATGCTTCGGAGCGCTGGTTCCACTCGCCGAGATTCGCGCCGTACTGGCCCATGATCCCGTCGTTCATGCGGCGAAAGTCGTCCTTGTGGGCCAATCGCCATGCGTCAGCCACCGCGTCCCGCTCGTTGGCGTAGAGCTCGGCTTCGTGTTCGTAGGTCGTGAGCTTCATGCAGCCCTCGTGGCGCGAATGGCGACGACGTGACGCATGCGGGGATACGTGGCGCGGTGATCGGGGGTCATCCCTCTCCACGACGGGCCGCAGCAATCCAGCAATTCGTCGGCGGTCATGCCGTAGGGAATTGACGTGGCGGTTCCGATCGGCTCGGCTGGCTGGGGGCCCCTAAAGGGGCCACCCATAGCCGGAACCGGTAGCCCATGAGTGGTTCCCCGGTGGTTCCGGCGCGGTTCCGCCTTGGTTCCGGCCGCATTAGAGCGGGTCGGGAACTTAGAGGTCGGTCTCATGCGCCCATCAACGACAGGGGATGACCCGGGACAACCAGCTTGGGGTTCCGAGCGTACTTTCCAACGTTGCGAAGTCGGCCGGTCGCCAGCATGGCAGTAATCCGGCTCAGGACATCGGAGCGTCGGGCGGTGACGGCATCACAGACATCGTTCGCCGAGATGTTGGGCCGATCGGTCACCACGGCGATAATCCGTTCGTCGATTGGGGCCTCGCCCTCGCCTTCAACGGCAAGTGCGTAGGTGTCGCCATCGAATCGGATATCGTAGACGCGGGGGATCGGGACACGGCCCACGGAGCGGATACGCCGCAACGTGGGGTCGGTGTCCTCGGCTGGGATGTCGAACTCGCACACCACGTCCACGCCTGCGGTAATGGCAGTGGACCCACGCGCGCGGCCGGTGGATTTGGTCGCGTGGTGAATGATGATGAGCGCGCAGCCCATCTGGTGCACTACGTCAGTCAGTGGCTGGACAACCTTCGTCATCTGCGACGCGTTGTTGTCGTCCTGTACCTGACCGCGTGAATAGGCGCTCAAGCTGTCGATGATGACCAGCAGGGGCGATACGGCTTCCACATGCGCGCGGAATTCCTCTGGCCGCATGTCTGGTTCGCCCGCAAAGCGATCGACCAAGAACACCTTCTTGGGATTCGCGCCGAAGTGCTTGAGGCGACGCGCGGTGTCGCCGATGAATTCCTCGAGTCCGATCACCAGCACGTCGCCCTTGGCGCAGAACTCGCCGAGGAAGTCCGTGCCGTTGGTGACCGCGGCGGTGAGGAATCCGGTTAAGGT
>JAQBPV010000466.1 GCA_028287345.1 Gemmatimonadota bacterium | reverse complement strand
AAGGACGAGCTGCAGCACTTCGACCACATCATCATCACGGCGTGCGGCACGAGCTGGCACAGTGCGCTCATCGGCAAGATGATGATCGAGGAGCATGCGCGCATTCGCTGTGAAGTCGAGTACGCATCGGAGGTCCGCTACCGGAATCCGATCGTGACGGACAAGACGCTCTGCGTCGTGATCTCACAGTCCGGCGAGACGGCCGACACGCTCGCCGCGATGCGCGAAGCGAAGCGCCGTGGCGCGAAGACGCTCGGTCTCGTGAACCAGGTGGGCTCGACGATCGCGCGTGAGGACGACGGCGGCATCTACCTGCACGCCGGTCCGGAGATCGGCGTGGCGTCGACGAAGGCATTCACGAGTCAGGTGGTCGCGCTGGCGCTGCTGACGCTCAAGCTCGGACGTCTACGCACGATGTCAGTGGTGCAGGGACGCGAGGTGACGCAGGCGTTGGAGAAGCTGCCGTCGCAGATCGAGAATATCCTCGCGCGCGCCGGCGAGATCGAGAAGATCGCCGAGGCGTTCGTCGACGCGACGAATTTCCTGTACCTCGGGCGCGGCTACAACTTCCCGGTCGCACTCGAGGGTGCGCTCAAGCTGAAGGAGATCAGCTACATCCACGCCGAGGGGTATCCGGCGGCGGAGATGAAGCATGGTCCGATCGCGCTGATCGATGCGGACATGCCGGTGGTGTTCGTGGCGCCGCACGATTCGGTGTTCGACAAGGTCGTGTCGAACGTGCAGGAGGTGAAGGCGCGTGGCGGTCGCGTCATCGTCATCACGAGCCGCGACGAGCCGTCGCTCGACGGGAAGATCGACTACGAGTTCCGGATTCCCGAGACGATCGACATGCTGAATCCAGTGTTGGCGGCGATTCCGCTGCAGCTGCTGGCGTACTACATCGCGGCGAAGCGTGGGTTGAATGTGGATCAGCCGCGAAACCTGGCGAAGTCGGTTACGGTCGAGTAAGCGTCTCGGTAGTGCGTTGATCGGAAGTGGGGTGGAGCTCATCGAAGTTCCGCCCCATTTCCTTAGCAAAAGCAACCTGCTTGACGCGGATTCACACAGAAACTGCCGGATCTTCACGGATACGTCATAGCCGAAATCAGTGTGGGTATCCGCGCACATCCGGTTTTTTCAGTGTTCATCCGTGTCAAGCAGTGGCGGTTGTCTTTGCAGTCTCAACTTGCTGATCGGACGATCAACACCATGCCCAGCCACGACACCGCGTACATCGGCACCGCCGGATGGAGCCTCCCTCGCGCATGGCAGGACGCATTTCCGACTGAGGGGAGTCATCTCGAGCGGTATGCATCGGTGTTTCGGGGCGTCGAGATCAACTCGTCGTTCTACCGGCAGCACAAGCGTGCGACGTACGCGCGCTGGGCGGCCAGCGTGCCGTCAGAGTTCCGATTCGCGGTAAAGATCCCGCGCGCCATCACACACGACCAGACACTCGTCGCGAGCGACGTCCTCCTCGAGGTCTTTCTCGAGGAGATCACGGCACTCGGTGATCGACTCGGACCGCTTCTCGTGCAGCTACCTCCCTCGCTCGCCTTCGACGCCGAAGTGTGCGACGAGTTCTTCACGACTCTGCGTAGCCTCCACGCCGGGGACGTCGCCTGCGAGCCGCGACACGCCTCCTGGTTCGACGCCCGAGCCGATGCGCTGCTGACGCGACATCGCGTCGCGCGCATTGCAGCAGATCCAGCGCTCGTGCACAACGCAGCGCGTCCCGGTGGCTGGAATGCCCTGGCCTACTATCGACTTCACGGCTCACCACGGATGTACTACTCCGACTACTCGCTGGAATACCTCACGATGATCGCGGAGCAGTTGCGCAGCATCGACCCACGGGACGCGACTCGGTGGTGTGTCTTCGACAACACAACGCTCGGCGCCGCGACGGGAAACGCATTGGTGCTGCAGCGACTGGTCGCCTGACATCTTGCGCCAGCGTGCCGGCCGATCGATGATAGCTCGTCACTCACTCAGGGCAACCGATGCGCTCCACACATCTCTCGCTGATCGTCGTCGCGGCCGCGCTCCTCACCGTCGCATGCAGTCACAAGGAGGACGAGAGGCCCGAGATTCCGGTGAAGTTGAGCCGCAGCACCGATACCTCGCGCTATGAAATGCAGCCGGGCGACGTCCGCATCGCCAGCGTGGACAGCGGCGTGGACCTCGCGCTGCTCGGCGACACCATCAGCGGCGGCCTGTCGTCAAAGACGCTCGCGAAGGTGAAGCACGAAACCGACACCGCGGCGGTGAAGGGCAGCGGTCTCGGCTCGGAAATCGAGCGTATGGTGAAGGGCACGGTGCAGAACGCATTGGCAACACGCATCAACATCCCGCTCTCTGCCGTGAAGGACGTGCGCTACGACGGCAAGAAGATCGTCTTCGAATGGAATGGCAGGCCGCCGAAGACCTTTGGCAACATCAAGACGGACAAGAAGGACGTCCTGGAGTCGTTCAGCGCCGAAGACGCCCAGCGTTTCGTCGCGGCCGTGCGCGCGCGCAAGGGCACGCAGCTCGAGAAGTAGCTACTCGCGTGACGTACGCTGCGACCGCAGCGTTCGGTCGAGCGATCGGCGGCTGGCCTGCGCGGCCTGATCGAGGTATCGCCGAGTGACGGCCACCGCCTCCGCGACCTGCGGTGTGGAGGCAGGAGTGCTGAAACTGCGATGGATCGACGCTTCGACTTCCTCTCGCAGTATCTCCGCCTCGCGACGCAGCGCCTCTGGTGTCCAACCGAGTCGCGCACGCTGCGATCCATGCCGATCGGCGACGAAGCGCTGCAGGTCGGCCGAGTCAGAGAGGAGCACTGACGGCGCGCCCTCCGATTCGTCGAGAGTGATGAGGGCGGACGCGATGTCGGAGAGCATGCAGGCCATGTGATCGACGAGTTGGGTGTGCTTCAAGGTCGCCGCTGCGGGCATCGTCGGCTCACGCCGCAGGCGCGCAACAAAGGCATCGAGAATCGACTCGAGCTCGCGCATGAGAGCGTCGCCCACTTCGCCGAGTCCGCGCGTGCGCGGCATCGGAACAACGGCCTCTGCTACCGCGCCTGGGCTCGCGCCCTCCATTGAGCCCGTGGGAAGCCAGAGCGTGAACGTCGAGCCCTCGCTTGGGGTGCTGGTCACCGTGACGTCACCGCGCATCAGTCGTGCGAGGCGACGACTGATCGTGAGGCCGAGTCCCGTTCCGTCGATGCGACGTGTGTGCCCCGCCTCCGCCTGCACGAATGGCGCGAAGATCGACTCCAGCTGCTCGGGCGAGATGCCGATGCCCGTATCGGACACTCGAACCGCGATCCACGGCCCGGTGCCGTGCAGATGACGCGAGTCGTCCGCGCGGCTGAGTATCGCGGCGCGAAGACGGATGTTGCCACCGGGCGACGTGAACTTCACCGCGTTGCTCAGCAGGTTCACGAGAATCTGCAGCGCGCGCTCCGGATCGCCGACGAACTGCATCGTCGGCGGAATGACTTCGGGCGCGTGCAGTGTGAGTCCGCGCGCCTCCGCCTGCGTCTGCGCGAGCACGATGGCCGCATCGACGACTTCCGCCACGCTCGCCGTGATGCGCGCAACGGACATCCGGCCCGCTTCCACCTTGGCGAGATCGAGGATCTCGTTCACGAGGCCGAGCAGGTGTCGCCCGCTGGCAGCGATGCGTGCAACCTGCTGGCGCTGGTCGGAACTCATCGAGCCGGCGACCTCGAGATCCAGGAGTTCCGCGTAGCCAAGCACGGCGTTCAATGGCGTGCGCAGCTCGTGCGACATCACCGCAAGGAACTCCGACTTCGCCTGATTGGCCGCTTCGGCCTGCGCGCGCCCGGCGCGTTCGCGTTCGAGCAGCCGCGCGTGTTCTTCCGAGCGCTTGCGGTCCGTGACGTCGCGCAACGACACGAGTGACGCAGGCTCATCGTCCCACGCGGCTTCAACGACGCGCAACTCGGCGACGATCGTCTGCCCGTCGCGACGGACGATCTCGATCTCTGCCGGCTCGTCGCTTGGAATTGGAAAGCCGAACGTCTGGCCAATGAGCTCGCGCGACGATCGGTCGAACAGTGCCACCGCCGCTGGATTGACGAAGCGAACTATGCCTTCGTTGGCGACGACGACGATGCCCTCCGGCAGGCGATCGATGATGTGCCGCAATACCGCCTGACTGGATCGGCCAGCCAGCGCGCGTCGGTCTGCGCCACGACGCTCGACGTCATCGGTCGTCTTCCGCCCTTTTTTGGGTTTCACGCGCCTCGACATCCAGCTGATGGAGCGGCGCTGACGAGATTGTC
Organism: Gemmatimonadota bacterium; assembly: GCA_028287345.1. GTDB lineage: Bacteria > Gemmatimonadota > Gemmatimonadetes > Gemmatimonadales > Gemmatimonadaceae > AG11. The sequence goes on along the minus strand of JAQBPV010000466.1, from coordinate 1,600 downwards.
GCCTGCGAGGACGAACGATTCGTTGAAGGCCACGGATCCGTTGATGGGGCGTCCTTGCGCTTCTTGCTGCCTGAGGAGTCAGCCGCGCGACTCCACGACCTGACAATGCAAGGGACAAGCCTCGTTCGGCATGTCACGGCTCAGTTCGCCCCTCCCATCTCGCTAAGCGCTCGGCCATCTTCACCACATGGCAACCTCCGCACTCAGGCCTCGATCGGCGAGCGAGATCGTCGACGCCGCGTTCCAGATTTTGCGCGCCTACTACGGGCAGTTCGTGATGTGCTCCGCCCTCGCATACCTGCCGTGGCTCGTGCTCGAGTTGGTATTCCTCGGCGATCCGGAGCAATGGGTGGGCACAACGTGGTGGTTGGCAGCGAGCGCAGGCATCGGCGTGTGGCTCACGTTTGCGCTCATGAGTGCCGTCATCATCACCTGTGCATCGCAGGCGTACCTCGGTGAGCCGGTGGACGTCGCGCGTGCTGTGCGCCGAGCGCTGCCGCGATTGCCGCGCGTGCTCATCGCCGCGGTCGTGCGATACTTCCTGCTGCTGCTCGGGTTCTTCGCCCTCATCATCGGTTCGGTCTACGTCGTTGCGCGCCTGTTCGCATTGACGCCGGTGATCATTCTCGAGGATGGGAGCCTTACGCAGGCATTCAGCAGGACGTCGGCGCTCTCGAAGGGCCGCAAGTGGCATATCTTGAACACGCTCGGGCTGGTCGCGATCATCTACTGGGTCATCGCCATCGGCGTCACCATGCTGGCCGCCCTATCGGGTAGCTTCGTCGTACAGGCGATTGCGGGTGCCTTTTACACGATTCTCGCGTATCCCGTCATCGCCATCACCGAGACACTCCTGTATTACGACGCGCGCATCCAGAGTGAGGGTCTCGATATCGAGTTGATGGCCGTCGAGCTGGGCATCGCGCCTCCCACGGAGCCAGCGGCAAGCTGACAGCCGCCTTCCTGCTTTTACAGAGCGTCGAGCGAAGCTGGCCGGCAGCCGCCGTGCACGATACCGTGCACGCCGTGGTCGCCGATCCGGCGTTTCGCCGTTCGCTGCGCCGCTCCTTTGCCGATCGAATCATTCTCTGGTTGGCAGAGTGGTTCGACAAGTTGGGGCGCGCATTCCAGCACATGCCATCGACGCGTTCGATCGGGTTCGGGCTCGTCGTGCTGCTGGTGCTGTTCGTCGTGGTGCGATTCATCATCGCTGCGCGTGCCGGGGACGATACGGGTGTCCGGGCGATGCGGCGCCGAGCGGGAACATCCGCCTCAGATCCGTGGGAGTCAGCAGAGACGCTGTTGACGCAGGGACGCTTCGAGGAAGCCGCGCATGCGCTCTATCGCGGCGTGATCGTCACGCTCGGCCGGGAGGAGCGGCTGCGATTGCATCCCTCGAAGACGAGCGGCGATTATGCGCGCGAGTTGCGACGCCGAGGATCGCTGTCGTATGCACCGTTCAGGAGTTTCACGCGGCGCTTCGACGTGGCGGTCTACGGACATGGTGGCTGCGATGCAGCCGCGCTCGACGAACTGCGCGCGTTGAGTGAGCCATTTCGTCCGAAGGCGCGCGCCGCATGACAGGGCCGGGCCCGGCGAT
>JAQBPV010000455.1 GCA_028287345.1 Gemmatimonadota bacterium | reverse complement strand
TCAACCGCACGTCGAAGGGAATGGCGCGCGTTCCTCCCACCCGTCGGATGGCTCGCTCCTCGAGTGCGCGCAACAGCTTGCCCTGCAGGGTGAGCGCGAGATGTCCGATCTCGTCGAGAAAGAGCGTCCCCCCATCCGCGAGCTGCAGCAGTCCGGGCTTCATCCCGGTGGCGCCGGTGAACGCTCCCTTCTCGTGGCCGAACAGCTCGCTCTCGAGCAGGTTCTCGGGGATCGCCGCGCAGTTCACGTCGACGAATGGCGCGTCGCGGCGCGGGCCATTGTAGTGGATCGCGCGGGCGAGCAGCTCCTTGCCGGTACCGGTCTCCCCCGTGATCAGCACCGTTACGCCACCGTGCGGGATGACGCGCGTCGCGCGGTCGAGCGCTGACCTGAGCGACTCGCTCGTTCCGAGGATGCCCTCGAACTGAACGGCGCCTCGCTCCTCGTCGGCGAACTTTCCCGCATCGACGAGCGCGCGGAGCCGCGTCGCTCCATCGCGCGCCCATTCGCGCAGGGCGCCGAGATCCTCGGGAAGCGCGAAGTAGTCGTGGGCGCCAGCGCGCACCACCGCGGCGGCGAGGCGATGGCTCGCATCCGCGCCGATGCCGACGACGTGCTCGTTGCCGGCCGGCATCTCACGTAGCGCCCATTCGAGCTTCGCTTCCTCTCCGCCGGCGGCGATCATCGTGAGCGTATCGGTGCGAGGAACGAGCTGCGATGGATCGGTGACTGTCACGAGGGTGAGCCAGCTCGATCGCGCGAGCTGGCTCCATTCCGCCTGGAAGGCGTCGCTGAGCACAAGAACGCGAAGCTCAGCCACGCGGCACGTACGCAGCCGAGCGCCGACAGTGATGTCGGCGCTCGACTCGGTGGAAGGTCAGGTCAGTTGTGTCCGTCCCCATGCTCTCCATGGTCGTCATGTCCGTCGCGATCATCGTCGTGGAACGCGCGGATCGATGCGCGGATGTTCGCCGCGACGAGGTTTGCATTGCTCTTGCCATCGAGCGCCGTCGCGGGATCGATCAGCGCGCCGGAGCTCGTCTTGAACCACCGCGCGATGTCGATGTTCACGGTGATGTTCGCGGCGCTGTCGGCCACCACGAGATCGGGATTGAATGCGATCTCGAGCTCGGCGCGCGGCGCCGCCGTGTACGTGAATGCCTTGCCATTGTACGTCCCTTCCACGCGCACGCTCACACCTGCCAGATCCGGATGTGCCGCGAGAAACGCAGCGGTGCCTGCCCCGTTGTGACCCTGGTTCGACTTGACCGGACGGATTTTCGCCTCGAGGGCGGAGTAGGTTCCCGCGGGTACTGTCACGTTCAGTGCCGTAGCGACACCGCCATTCACGGGCAGGCTTACGACGCTGGGCACGAGCTCGAGCTCGGCGCAGTTGCTGTCATCGCCGCGGTGGTCGTCGTCTCCCGCCGTGCTGTCGCTCGCGCACGTTGCACCAACGCGCTCGAGCTCGAGACGGGCCAACACCAGCTCGACTTTCGAGATCACGAGGACGTTCGCACCCACGGTGTCGCTGAGCGAGCGCGACGCCGAGATACCGGATGATGCGGCGGTCATGAAGGAGACCGACATCGATTGGCGACCGGCCGCCCCGGGGGCGGTGGAATCGGCGGCGCAGGCGGCGAGCCCGCCAATCGTGGCGAGCGTGACGAGGATCGTTCTGGGATTCGAGTGCATGACAGCTCCATCGCGTAAGGGTTCGAGACCGAACCATTCCCGATCTCGACGCTCTTGATGGGCAGGCGACAGGCCGACGCACGCACGAGAGCTTCGATGTTGCAACACGATACACGGTAACAGCTTACGTGACTGTGACGACAGTCACGCGGACGCTCGGACCGAATCATCGTGTTCCAGCGCTGTAACGTGGCGTTACAGGGGTCGCGATTCGCGCGCTTGCGCCGGACGATGGATGTGGGGATCATCCCTCGCGTGACCACTCCCCCAGAAGAAGACGGCGCTCCTCCGCCGCCGCCGCCCAGCGGCGATCAGTCCGATCTCGGCTTCGGACGCTTCGTCGCCCAGCAGGTCCGCGGACGCTTCCTCAGCCACGAGGGTGTGCCCACGAGCCGGAAGTACGGGCTCGGTTCCCAGCGGACGGCACGCTTCTATCTCGCCGCGCTCAATGCGCCCTGGCCGATGTTCATCGCCTGGCTGATGGGGACGCTGCTGCTCATCAACGGCATCTTTGCCCTGGCCTACATGGCACTCGGCGATGGCACGCTGCAGGGCGGCCAGACGAGCGGAGTTGACGACCCGTTTCTTCGCGCGCTGAGCTTCAGCGTCGGCGTGCTGACGACGGTCGGCACCGGCAGCATGAACGTGGTGGGGCCTACGGCACACTGGCTGTTCGTGCTCGAGTCACTGATGGGGCCTCTCGTCCTGATCGGTGCGGGTGGACTGATCATCGCGCGAGTGACGCGGCCGCGCATGCGCCTGCGGTTCAGCGAGTCGGCGATCGTGGCGCCGTACGAGGGCGGTCGCGGCCTGATGTTCCGCATCGTCAACGCGAAGCCGAGTGAGCTCAGTGACGTCCAGGTGCGCGTGAACCTCGCGCTGTTCGAGGAGGTCGACGGCCGCCGCGAGCGCAACTTCCATCAGCTCACGCTCGAGCGAAACTCGGTGGAGTTCTTCACGCTGCACTGGACTGTGGTGCATCCCATCACGAAGGACAGTCCGATGCGGGGAATGACGCCGGAGCGCATGCGCGAGTCGGAGGCGGAGTTTCTCGTGCTCGTGAACGCGCATGAGGAGACCTTCTCCACGCGTGTGACGACGCGGGGTTCGTACCTGTGGGACGAGCTTCGCTGGGACGTGAAGTGGGCGAGTGTGTTTGCGAGTGCGCCCGATGGCGTCTTGGCGATCGACGTGGACCGTCTGGATCGTACGGAGCGGTTGGACGAAGGCGCGACTAGTAAGCCGGCTGCTCTGGAGTTGTAGGACTGCGTGGTTCTCGCCCCGTCGTCGCGGGCATCTCTACGCACGGTGCGTCGAAAGAGCGTGCGCACCCTCTCCGGGGGGAGGGGAGCTAACGGCGTTTGAAGTTGAGCGATTGTTGAAGCGTTGGAGGTCGAAGGCGTTGCTCGTCTAGGGAGTTGTGCAGGTTGAGGGAGTCGAGGAAGGGAGTGCGCGTTCCTGGAGACGGCATCTGAGCGCGCAGAGTTCCCGGTGCAAGCCGGGAACGACCCTACGTGCGAAGTGGCCGGCGTAAGGAATGCGCGCGACCGACCACCAAGACACCACTCAACGAGCATCCCCCAACCCCGCACGCACCGCCTCGAGATCCAACTCGAGCTCCAGCTCCCGCAGAACTTCATCGGAAATCGCACCCTCATTTCTCAAACGCACGAGCATTCTGCGCTCGGCCTTGATCATCCGCGCACGAAGGCGACGCCGTCCGTCCGGATTGCCGCCGGGATGCTCGCGCAGACGCACGCGATCCTTCAACTCCGCGCGCAGCCACTCCACGTCGCGCTTGTCCACCCAGTCCTCGCGCGACGCGTCCTCCAGCGCCTCGGCGCCTCGGCGCGCTGCCTCCAGGCGCGCGATGCGCTCCTCCTCGATGTGCTCCACCTCCGGCGCGAAGGCGAACGCACGGATGATCGGCGCCAACGTCAGACCCTGCACCACCAACGTCATGATGATCACCACCATCGTGATGACGATCAGCTCCGTGCGATGCGGAAAGGGAGCGCCGCTCGCGAGCACCAATGGGAGCGCCAGCGCTGACGCAAGCGACACGATGCCGCGCATGCTCGTCCACGCCACGAGTGAGATTCCCTTCCACTGCAGCGGTTCTTCATCGCGGCGACGCCTGGTGCGCAGCAGTCGCGGTAGCACCTGCACGATCGGCACCCAGAGCAATCGCACGACGATCGCCACCGCGCCGACGACGACGCCCGTCCGGATCACCGAACCCAGCTCGCCAGGCGGCACCGCCGATATCAGCGCCGAGAACTGCACGCCGAGCAGGAGGAAGATCATCGCGTTGAGAAGGAACACGATGAGATCCCACACGATCTTGGTCTGCAGCCGGGACGATGGACCGACGGCCGTCGAGAGATGCTGTCGCAGATGCAGTCCTCCGACGACGCACGCCAACACCGCCGAGACGTGCAGCTGCTCGGCGACCACCCAGGCGACGTACGGACCCGCGATGGTCAACAGCGTTTCGGCGAGCGCGTCCTTCGTCCACCGCATCGCGCGGATGATGAGCCATCCCACGAGCAAGCCGATCATCGCGCCGACACCGGCGTCGATGAAGAAGCGAACGACCGTCGCGCCCCAGCTGAACTGCCCGGTGACCGCCGCGGCAATGGCAGCGCGATAGAGCACGAGCGCCGACGCATCGTTGACGAGACTCTCTCCCTCGAGAATCGTGATGACTCGGCGCGGAACCGGTAGGCGTGAGACGATCGCAGCAGCGGCCACGGCGTCGGGCGGAGAGACGATGGCGCCCAGCGCAATCGCGACGGCCCACGGCAGGCCGGGCATGAAGGCGCGCGCCGCGACGGCGACAGCAGCGGTCGTCACCAGCACGAGGCCTACGGCGAGCAGCCCGATGGGCCGAATGTTCGCCTTGAACTCCCGCAGCGATGTGAAGAACGCCGCCGCCCAGAGGATCGGCGGAAGGAAGACGAAGAAGATGAGATCCGGATCGAGCTGCGGCATCTCGACGCCCGGTACGAGCCCGAGGAGAAGCCCCGCGGCGACCTGGAGAATCGGCGTCGGCACGGGCAGCCGTCGCGCCAGCGCGGTGAGCGCGACGACCAGCGCAGCAAAGGCGATGGCGTACAGGATCGGCGGAAAGTGCGGCATCCGGCGGGGTCGAGGTATTCGGGAGAATATGGTGCGCTGCCCAACGTGCCACAGCACGACGGCGAAATGCCCTAGATGATGTCATCCGCTGGACTCGAGAAAAATCCAGCCGGTAATTCTCGTCGCCGAGCCCGGTTCTTTGCCCGCAGGTGCACGCAATCTGCAGCATTCACCCGTATGAACGCAGTACAGTCGCACGAACACCCATGCAGATGGAGCACAACCTCATGAAGACAGCACTCCTCACATTAGCGCTCGCCGTAGTGGTCGCGGCGCCGGCTGCCGCGCAGTCCACGATCGGAAGGGCCCAGACGTCGGCAAGTGCGGTCAAGGTCAAGAACGAGGTAAGCGCCAGCCTCGCCAGCTCCGTGAAGATCAGCGCCGATTCCGCACTTTCCATCGCGCGGACGGCTGCCGACTCCGGCGAGGTCAGTTCGGCGGAGTTGAAGATGGACGACAAGCATCTCGTCTATCAGGTCAAGCTGCTGAACAAGAGCAAGCGCGCCAGCGAGGTCGACGTGGACGCGATGACCGGCGCCGTCATCAGGAACACACAGTTCGGCGGCTTGAAGTCGACCGTGGTCCACAACAGGGAGAACAAGAAGCTCCTCAACGCCAAGCGCGACTCGGCGAAGACGTCGCCGTAACGTAAGAACAGATCCCTCGCCTGTGGCTCGGGACGACGCTGACAGACGATGGGGCGGCGCTCATGGCGTCGCCCCATCGTCGCACAGCGGTGGTAGTCACTCGCGATGACTCCGGGTATCTTCGACACGGATCATACGAACGAGGCAACGCGATGAGCGCGAGTGAAATGACAGGCAGGCAGTCCGAAGTCGCCGTGATCGCCGGCGGATGTTTCTGGGGGGTGGAGGACATCCTGCGCAAGGTGCCCGGCGTCATCGAGACGGACGTCGGCTACACAGGCGGGTGGCTCGAGAATCCGACCTACCACGACACGCACGACAGCAAGTCGGGGCACGCCGAGGCGGTGAAGATCACCTTCGATCCCACGGTGTTGAGCTACGAGGATCTGCTCGAGAAGTGGTTCTTCAAGCTGCACGACCCCACGACGCTCAACCGTCAGGGCAACGACGTCGGCACGCAGTACCGCTCAGCGATTTTCCCTCAGTCGCCCGAGCAGAAGGAGGCGGCAGAGCGAGTGATCCAGCGCGTTGATGCGTCGGGCAAGTGGCGGAAGCCGATCACCACGTCGATCGAACCGGCAGGGACTTGGTATAGCGCGGAGACGTATCATCAGGACTACCTGAAGAAGAATCCCGGCGGCTACACCTGTCACTTCATGCGCGACTGAGCAGACCGGCCACAGCTGGCCCGCGAGCAGGGCCATTTGTCTCACAGCACGGTTGCCGAGCGCGGGCGCGAGACGGATATTGAGTCACCGCGACCCGGTCCGCTGCCGCGATGCGGGCTCGCGCTCTCTCCGAATGACGAATCTCTCAAAGGTCGGCAAGTACGAAGTGCAGGACCTCATCGGCGAAGGGGCGATGGGGGTGGTGTACCGCGCCCTCGATCCGATGCTGAACCGCAGCGTCGCCGTGAAGGTCATGAACGAGGCGCTCGCCCTCGACGAGAACTTCCGCACCCGATTCCTCCGGGAAGCGCGCGCCGCCGGCTCTCTCCAGCATCCTAACGTCATCACGGTCTACGACTGCGGAGAGACGGACGGGCATCTCTACATCGCCATGGAGTACGTGGCGGGCACCGACCTCGAGCAGCTCATCGCGAGCAAGGTGCCGGTCAGCCTCGCCAACAAGATCGAGATCATGATCGGCGTGCTGAACGGACTGGCCTACGCGCACAAGCGAGGCATCGTCCACCGCGACATGAAGCCGGCCAACATCCGCGTAAATGAGGAAGGTCGCGCGCTGATCATGGACTTCGGCATCGCGCACACGACATCGTCGAACGTCACGAAGACCGGCCTCATTCTCGGCACGCCGAACTACATGGCGCCCGAGCAGATCACCGGCAGCCAAATCACCGCACAGACGGACATCTTCGCCGTCGGCGTGGTGCTTTACGAGCTGCTCACGAACATCAAGCCGTTCGAGGGAGGCACACTTCACAGCGTCCTCTTTCGGATCGTCAGCGAAGACCCCGAGTCGCCGGACAAGATCGTCGCCGGAGTCAGACCGGATCTCGCCGAGATCGTGATGAAGGCGCTGGCGAAGGAGCCGGCGGACCGGTACGCGTCCGCGCTCGACATGGCCAACGCGCTGAGCAAGATCAGCGCAGCCATCACGGCGGGCGGTTCCTCCGGTTCGCGGACGCTCTCGCTCCGCTCGTCCATCGAGTTGGCGCTCGGCAGAGAGGCGAAGGAGAAAGAGAAGGAGCGCGAGCGAGAGCTGGACAAGGAGCGTCGGCGAAGCAGAATCCGTCTCGCCGGTGTGGCGGCACTTGCCGTCGTTGCCGTTGGCGCGGCTCTGACGATGCGTGGCGGTGGCTCCGCACCGAGCGCCGAAGCGGTGGCCACGCAGCAGTCGACGTCGAACGTCACGTCACCGGTGACGTCGCCAGCGCCGACACTTTCCGCGCCGAAGGATCCGACCCCACCGCCGGTGACCTCGACGAGGCCGCCGACGGTATCAACGCCAGTCGTCACTCCCCGCACGACGGCCAGGAGCGATCCCGCTCCCGCAGTGGCTGCGACCGACATGTCGCCGGCGCTATCGGTCCAGGTGTCGGCGCAACTGGCGCGTCGTCGAGCGGTGGAAGCTGGCGCCGCCACCAGTCAGCTCGCGGGAGGCGATCAACGCCTCACGGCAGGCGCGCAGTTCGTGAAGAAGAACCAACGCGATGCGGCGATGCGCGAGTTCACGCAAGCATCGGTTGCATTCGCCGAGGTCGAGAGTGCGGCACGTGTCGCCGCGGCGGCGAGGGAGGCAGCGAAGGAATCGGCGAGTGCGGTGCGCGAGCCGCCGAAAGCGGCGCCCGCGGTGGTGGCGGCTGTTCCGCAGCCCGTGCAAACGGCGCCGTCGCAACCAGCGAGCAATCCGTCAGCGGAGATCGCCGGGGTGGTCGCGCAATATGCGCGGGCGATCGAGTCGCGCGACGTGGGAGAGTTGAAGCGGCTCTATCCCGCGATGTCGGCGTCGCAGGCGAATGCGTTCGAGGAGTTCTTCAAGAGCGTGCGCAGCGTCCGCGCGTCGTTCTCGGTGTCGGGCCTGCAGGTTGACGGCTCGACGGCTGACGCGAAGCTGAGCGGGACATACGACTTCGTGACGTCGAACGGGCGAAACGAGCACCAGCCGTTGACGCTGCAGGCGTCATTGCGCAAGGACGGCAGCAGCTGGCGCTTCGTCTCGATCAAGTGACAGGGCGCGCGAAGCGCGCGCCCCGGCTGTTAGAAGATGTATTCGATCGCGCCCGTCAGGATCAGGTTCGATCGCAGCCCGCCGGAGTTCAACGGCACCAGCGCGTTCGTCACGATCGTCACCGACTTCGACGTCGTGAACTTGAAGCCGAACGACCCGCTCACGATGTCGTCGCGGATGTTGGGAATGGTCGTCGGGGTGATGGTGCGATGGAACGGCGCCTGGATCTCGACGGGCGCCGGCAGCGTGAGCTTCGAGTGGCCCACCTGCAACTCGCTCACGAGATCGACGGCCAGCGTGACGCCATGCGCGATCTCGTCATCGAAGCCGCCGGTCGCGAGCACGGCGTCGTTCTGCGTGGCGCCAGCGCGATACAGGTAGCCGACATTCGCGTGCGGCGAGATGTCGCCCACGCGGCCTGACAGAATCGCCATGCCGCGCGCGGCGAAGTTGCCGGCGCCGAGCAGGTCGGCGTCGTCGCCCGTGGGAAAGCGGGCGTCGGCGAGCAGTGCCAGGCTGGCGCCGGGCGACTCACGGACGAGGATCTTCGTGCGGAGCGCGACGTCGCCGATGCCGAACGCGGAGCCGTTCACGTCGCGCGACGCCTGAAGCACCGGATTCGTCGGCGTGCCGGCGAAGTAGTGCAGCGCGGTCGTTCCGCCAAAGGGAACGATCTGCGCGTTGCTCTGCCCACGGAGATGCGTGTTAACCAGCGGCAGCACGACGCCGACGTCCACCTTGTCGAACAGCCCGTACGTCGCGTAGAGCGTCGTCACCTCGACGCTCAGGTCGAGATTCAGGCTGAGGTTGATGATGTCGTTCTCGCGTTCGGGCACACCCATCAGCGCGCAGTCCTGGCCGTTGTTCGCCGCTGCACAGCCGTCGAAATTCACGTTCTCGTGCGTGAACGTGAGCTGCACGTTGTCCATCGGCACACCGCGCAGCGACCGGAAATTGAAGCTGCTGCGCCCCACACCCACCAGCGAACGACCGCGCCCCATCGTCTGCGCGCGTTCGGCGAAGATGGGACCGGCGGACGTCGATGTGCGCACCGGCACGCCGTTGACGAACTGGAACGTCTCGGATCCGGACGTCGCTCCGATCGGCACGTTGGCGACGCTTCCGCCGATGGCGTCGATGAGGAAGCCGATCAGGCTTCCGTTCTGCGCGTTCGCCGACGGAATGAAGTGCGCGCCGTGCGCACGGAGCGACGCCGCATTGTTGGGGTCACCGGAGCCCGTGAGGAAGAGCGGGTCCGAACCCGATCCGAAGATGAAGAGCTGCGAGACCTTCGAGCGAAGGCCTTGATCCTGCTGCGCACGGATTGAGGCCGGCGCGCAGAGAAGCAGGGCGAGAAGGAAAGCGTTGCGCCGCACTGCGACCTCTATGGGCATGGACCGGCGCGCGGCAGGGGATGGCTGGCGCGACCGAAGTGGCGTGAATATGTCGGCCGCCAAGTCGTGCGGCTAGTGCGGACGCGAAGCAACCGTTGTGCAGCGCCGAGAGCGACGCGGGAAGCGGTTCGATGCTCGGGACGGCATCGCGCAGTACGAGGCTGATGGCGCCGAAGCCGATCATCCCCGCGCCGAAACAGCGCTCGCAAGTCGAAGTGACTTAGCCGGTGGAGTTTCCATGGCGACGAGAATCTCCCTTGTTCCCGTCGCCATCCAGCCCCATGTCAGTTCTTTCGCTTCGCGCTCGCGCCGGATCCCGCGTCCGCCACGTCATCATCGACCGAGTGGTGGTGCCTGTCGACATCCTTGGCGAGACGAGACTTCTCGCTGTTCTTCTCGGCCTCGTCATGCTGCTGGCGTCCCTCGAAGAGGCGGTCCTTGCCGGTGTCATCGTGCTGGCGAATCTTGTCGGGGTCGTGGGTCGGTCCGGAACCCGACATCGGCTCTTCAGTTGCACTTCGATCCAGCGCGCGATCGCTTGCGTCGTGCTTCTGCCCGGTTGAGCTCTTGTCTTTGCTCATTGTCGCCTCGGTGAGTGTGGACTGATCGAAGGGGCAACGGCCGTGCCGTAAAGCGCGCCGAGAGCGCCGGGAACTCTCCAATGCCAAGGCCGATTGCGTACTCCACACGGTGTTTTTACCGGAGCAGGAGAGCGACATGCAGAGCGAAATCGAAGAGACCGGATCGCCGCTGCACTACGCGTGGGTGGTCGCCGCACTGACCTTCCTCGTGTTGCTCGTTTCTGCCGGCGTACGCGCGGTGCCCGCTGTGTTGATGCTCCCACTCGAACAGGAATTCGGGTGGCCGAGGACGACGACGTCGCTCGCGCTGTCGATCAACATCCTGCTCTATGGTCTCACCGGCCCGTTCGCCGGATCACTGATGGCGCGCATCGGCATGCGGCGTGTCGTGCTGTCGGCGCTGGTGTTGCTGGCCGTCGGCGTCGCGTCCGCGCCACTCATCCGCCATCCGTGGCAGCTCATCGCGCTGTGGGGACTTGCGATCGGCGTCGGCACTGGGCTCATGGCACTGGTGCTCGCAGCCACTGTCGTGAACCGCTGGTTCGTCGCGCGACGCGGCATGGTGCTCGGCATACTCACCGCGAGCGCGGCGACGGGACAGCTCGTCTTTCTTCCGCTGCTCTCGCAGGTCACTGCACGTCAGGGATGGCGGACGGCGGTCCTGATCGTCGCCGCATGTGTGGCCGCGCTGATTCCGCTCGTCGCGTGGCTGCTGCGTGAGAGTCCGGGCAGCGTGGGCCTCTCCGCCTATGGCGCCGAGAAGGAGGAGAAGACCGCTGCGCCGGCAGTCGACGCTGGAGCGCCACTCGGCGCACTCGCGGTGCTGTCCGACGTCGCCCGCACGCGCAACTTCTGGATTCTCTTCGTCACGTTCGTCATCTGCGGCGCGTCGACGAATGGGTTGATCGGCGCGCATCTCATTCCTGCGGCGCACGACCACGGCATTCCCGAAGTGCGTGCGGCGAGCATGCTCGCACTGATGGGATTGTGTGATCTCGTCGGCACGACGGCCGCGGGGTGGATGTCCGACCGCTGGGACAGTCGCTATCTGCTCGGCGCATACTATGGGCTGCGCGGGCTGTCACTGCTGTATCTCCCGATCGCATTGGCGGGCTCCAATCCCGCGCTCATCACCTTCGCGGTGTGGTATGGACTCGACTGGATCGCGACGGTGCCACCGACGCTGCGACTCGCGAACGAGGCGTTCGGCCGCACGCGTGCGCCGATCGTCTTCGGATGGATCAGTGGCGGACATCAGGTTGGCGCGGCGTCAGTGGCGTTGTTCGCCGGCGTGCTGAGAGTGAGCACGGGCCGTTATGACGTCGCGTTTCTCGGCGCGGGCCTACTGTGTATCGTCGCGGCAGGGCTGGCTCTGACGTTCAGGCGCGATGTGTCGAGCGAAACGATAGCAGCTAAGCTGCAGCCTGCGGCTGCGGCGTAAAGTCGATCGTGAATGTCGAACCTTCTCCCGACACGCTGTCCAGGGTCAGCGCAAACCCCATCGACTCGCAGAACCGCCGCGAAATGGCGAGACCCAGGCCCGTGCCACCGAAGCGGCGCGTGATCGTCGTGTCCTCCTGCGCGAACGGCTCGAAGATCGTCGCTTGATTCTCCGGCGCCACGCCCACTCCCGTATCGGCAATCGTGAGCGTCGCGGCAGAACCGTCGTCGCGCGCAATGACCGTCACGGTCACGCTGCCGATCGCAGTGAACTTCAGCGCGTTGCCGACCAGATTCACCACCACTTGACGCAGCTTGGTGGCATCGGCGCGCGCCATTGCTGGCGTGGGCGGTACTTTCGCGCTGAGCACCACTCCCGGTGCGCGCGGCAGCGTCTCGAGATCCGTGATCACGTCGGTCGTCATCGCCGCAACGTCCACGTCACTCAACTCCAACTCGGCGTGGCCTGCCTCGATCTTCGAGAGGTCGAGCAGCTGGTCGATGAGCGCGAGCAGCCGAATCGCGTTGTCCGACACGCGCTCGGCAAAGGCCTTCTCGCGCTCGGAGAGGTTGCCCGCCCGGTTCGACGCGAGCACGCGCGAGAATCCGATGATCGCCGTGAGCGGTGTCCGCAACTCGTGGCTCATGTGCGCGAGGAACTGCGACTTCGCCGCATTCGCCTTCTCCGCAATGTCGCGCGCGACGAACAGCTCGTCCGTCTGCTGCCTGAGCTCCTCTGTCTGCGCCTCGAGCTCCTGCGCCTGGTCGAGCAGTCGCATCTCGGCGCGACGCTTGTCGCTGACGTCGTGCAGGATGGTCGAGAAGTGCGAGAGCGAGTCGTCCGCGTTGCGATGCGCGATGACGATCTGGCTCATCGTCCTGACCTCGCCATCACGCGTGACGATCTGCGTCTCACCGCGCCAGCTTCCGGTATCCGCCGCGACCTTCGTGGCATCGAGCAACACGCGGTCGGCGTCGCCAGCGTGCCCGATGCGCATGGTGTCGCGGGGAATGTCCGTCATCGCCGAGCCGTCCGCGCCAGTTGCCACCGGACCCAACCCCATCATCGCGCGGCCAGCCTGGTTCGCGTAGAACAGTTGGCCCTCCAGGTCGAACATGCCGACGATGTCCGGTGTTTCATCGAGAATCGCAGCGAGACGTCGTCGACCGTTCTCCGCTTCGACGCGCGCGGTGACATCGATGAGAATGACGTGAAACAGATCGCGGCCATCGGCGCGTAGGAGGCTCGCGTAAACCTCCATCTCGCGCGGCTCGCCGGAGGACGTGTACTGCGTCCGCCTGAACTTCGAGATGTCACCCGCCTTCACCGCCTGCACCGTCGAGGCCGACGCGGAATCGTCCAGTCGCGTCAACACCGAGCCATGCTTGCCGACGAGCTCCTCCTCGGTGTATCCGTAGAAATGAAGAGCGGCCGGGTTGGCCGCGAGGATGTTGCTCGTCTCTGCATCGACGATGAGTTGAACCGTTCCGTTCTTCTCGAACAGCTCGCGATAGCGCGCTTCGCTTGCCTTCACGAGCTCGTTGGCCGCGTGCTCGGCGGTGACGTCTCGGAAGTAGCAGAGCGAACCTTCGACGCGTCCGTCGGCGTCGAACAGCGGCCGCGCCGCCGCGGCGACCGTCAACGACTGTCCATTCGGATGAGGATAGATCAACAGGCGCTCGGGCTGATCCTCACCGGTGCGCAACGCCGCGATGATCGGATGCTTCACGCGCTCGAGCAGCCGGCCATCTGCCTCGTACGCCACCCATGGGAGATCGAGCAGCGCCGCGCCGAGCATCAGCGCGCGAGGGGCGCCGAGTATGCGCTCGGCGGCTTCGTTCACGGCCTGGATCACACCGTCCGCATCGAGGACGGCGACCCCCTCGACGAGCGCCTCCAGAATGCTTTCCATGCGCAGCTTGAGTACGCTCGCGAGTCGGTCGGAAGGCAATGGCGTTGCTGAATTCGTGCGTCCGGTACCGCGCCGGCGACACGACCGCGTCCTCGCGATCGGTTGGTCGGGCTACGGAAGGTAGTATCGGCACCCACCTCGCCGGAGCCCACTAGCGCGAGTCGAGTGCCACGCGACGCATTTCAGAAGCCGGGAGTGCGCACGCTCATCGGCAGGTTTGGTGTGCATGCCGATACGCTGCGTTTGAACGTGTTGCCGGCAATCAAGTCCTAGCTTCGTAGCCCTTGGACTACGGGATTACCGCAAAGGACGTAGAGGAGCAGAGGTCCGCTCAGGAGCAGAGGGCCGCAGAGGACGACACAACTACAGGGAAATGAGTCTGATCTCTCGTTTGTATTTCCGTCGTCCTCTGCGTTCCTCTGCTTCTCCGCGTCCTCTGCGGTAAGACCGCGGTTCCGCGGTTCCGCGGTTCCGCGTTCTCATGCTACTGAGCCCGAATACGAATTGCCTGTCCACCACCGGCAGCCATCGCGATCTTCAGCCGCGACGCCGACGTCACCGTCCGCTTCGTGATCGACACCGGCAGCGGATTCGTTCGCCAATCTGCCTTGGGCCCGTCTGCATAGATCTCCGCAACGTACGAACGACCGCGCGGTAGAAAGTCGAGCGACACATCGAGCGTCCGCGCATTCTCATCCGTGATCGCGCCAATGAACCACTCGTCTTTCGCCTTCGTCTTCCTCGCCACCGCGACGTAGTCACCGATTCGGCCTTCGAGGACGCGAGTGGTGTCCCAGTCGACGGCGACGTCCTTGATGAACTGGAATGCCGGCTGGCCTGCGTAGTTCTCCGGCAGGTCGGCCGCCATCTGCACCGGCGAGTAGAGCACGACATACAGCGCGAGCTGCTTCG
>JAQBPV010000348.1 GCA_028287345.1 Gemmatimonadota bacterium | reverse complement strand
GAGCCAGCGCTAACGGATGCGCAGGTCGTGCGGCTCGTGCAGCTGGGCCGGCGGATCGAAGCGCACTTCGGCCGCCCGCAGGACATCGAATGGTGCCTGGTCGACGATGACTTCCACATCGTCCAGAGCCGGCCGATCACCACGTTGTTTCCCGTCCCCGCGGAGGGCGACCACGAGAACCACGTCTACGTCTCCGTCGGGCATCAGCAGATGATGACCGATCCTATGAAGCCGCTCGGACTTTCCTTTTGGCAGATGGTGACTCCGCGGCCCATGGGAGAGGCAGGCGGCAGACTCTTCGTCGACGTCACGCCGATCCTGGCTTCTCCAGCGAGCCGCGCGGGCATCCTTGAAACCTTGGGGAAATCCGATCCGCTGATCCGGGACGCACTGCAGAGCGTTCTCGATCGCGGCGATTTCATCCCGTCGCTCCCGAACGAAGGACCCGTATGGGCACCGCCTGGTGGTGGGTCCGCCGCGATTCAGACCAGCCCCGCCATCGTCAACGAGCTGATCGCGACCAATGAAGCGTTCGTCGCAGCGTTGAAACGCGACATTTGCACGAAGACCGGATCGGAGCTACTCGATTTCATACTGGCGAACATCCAGGAGTTGAAGCGGATCCAGTTCAATCCGCAAAGCACGCAGGTGATCATGGCGGGGATGGAGGCCACTTGGTGGCTCAACGACCATCTGCAGGCATGGCTGGGCGAGAAGAACGCAGCCGACATTCTCACGCAGTCCGTCCCCAATAACGTCACGTCGGAGATGGGGCTCGCGCTCCTGGACGTCGCGGATGTGATCCGCCCACATCCAGAGGTCGTGGCTTTTCTCCAGCAGGCCGAGGACGACGACTTCCTGGACGAGATGCCCAGGCTCGCGGGCGGCCGCGAAGCGCGAGACGCCATCCGGAGCTGGCTCGACAAGTACGGCATGCGCGGCGTCGGCGAGATCGACATCACGCGGCCGCGTTGGAGCGAACGTCCCACCACGCTCGTGCCCTTGATCCTCGGCAACGTCAGGAACTTCGAGCCGCGCGCCGCCGAGCGACGCTTCGAGGAAGGACGGCAGGAGGCGCAGAGGAAGGAAGAGGAGCTGCTGGAGCGCTTGCGTGCGTTGCCGGACGGCGAGCAGAAGGCCGATGAGACCAAGAGGATGATCGACCGGGTTCGGACGTTCGCTGGGTACCGGGAGTATCCGAAGTACGGAATGGTCAGCCGCTACTTCGTCTACAAGCAGGCCTTGATGGAAGAAGCCGAGCGCCTCGTGCAGGCCCACGTGCTTCGTGAGAGGGTAGACATCTTCTACCTCAGGTTCGACGAACTCCACGTCGTCGTCCGCACGAACCAGGTTGACGACCAGCTCATTCGCGAACGCAAGGATGCGTTCAAGTCATTTCAGGCGCTCAGGCCGCCCCGCGTGTTGACATCCGATGGCGAGGGCATCGCCGGTGCGTATCGGCGTGAGGATTTACCGGCCGGCGCGCTCGTCGGCTTGGCCGTCTCCGCCGGGACCATCGAGGGGCGGGCCCGCGTCATCCTGGGACTGGCGGAGGCCGATCTCGAACCGGGCGACATTCTCGTCACCGCCTTCACGGACCCCAGCTGGACGCCACTGTTCGTCGCGATCAAGGGGCTCGTGACGGAAGTGGGGGGCCTGATGACGCATGGCGCGGTGATCGCCCGCGAGTACGGATTGCCGGCCGTCGTCGGGGTGGAGAATGCCACTCGGCTGATCCGGGATGGACAGCGGATCCGCGTGCACGGAACGGACGGGTACGTCGAAATCCTGCCCTAGGCAGTATGGCGCTGGCGTTTGGAGTCGCTACATCCGAGAAGCGTTCGGTCGTCAGCTGACGATGGGCACCGATGCGCTGTCGCGCTTTGCGGGCGGCAACAGCCGTCGCATGTCGGCAGACAGGCCCTGCATTGCGCCGATCAATGCTCCACTCGATTCCCGCGCCTGGAACAGCTCCGACGTGATCTGGAGTGCCGCGAGAATGGCGGCGCGATTCGCCTCGATCACCGCGCCGCCGGACAGGATCTGCCGAATTGACTTGTCGAGATACTCGGCCACCGCCTTCGTATGCTCGGGCGCGGCCTCCGTGCGAAGGACGTACGACTCGCCAAGGATCTCCACCTTCACCGAGGTCTTCTTGCCGGTGCTCATCGCTCGCCTCCGCCCTGCGCCTGTTGTCTGATGAATCGAACGCGATCCAACATCTGCTTGGTGCGCGCGGTTGCGGCGTCGAGCCGGCCCTTGAGCGCGGCATTCTCGTGCTCGAGTTGCGTGACCTGATCGGACAGCTCGCGTTGCTGCTGCATCACCGGTGACGCACCCTGGCCTTCGAGCTCGCGCACACGCGCCTCGGCAAGCAACGCTCGGCGGCGGAAGCCGGCGAGCTCGTCCCCGAGGTGGCGGACGAGCGTCTCCAACTCACGGAACGCGATGATCTCAGGTCGAACGCTGTCGGACATTCAGCTCGCTTTGAAGCGCGGAAAGGATCTTGGCGCGGCGGCCTTCGATTTCCTTGTCGCGTAGAGTGCGCTCGGGATGGCGTAAGGTCAACCGCCACGCCACGGACCGGTGCGCCGCATCGATGCCCGGACCCTCATAGACGTCGAATGCGACGAGTCGTTCAAGAAGGTCGCCGGCCGCCCCACGAATGACACGCGCGACGTCCGCGGCCTTCACGTTATCTGGCACGAGCAAGGCCAGGTCGAAGTCCGAAGCCGGTGTTGCCGGAAGGGGACGATACTTCTCCACCGTCCGCGGCGCAGGCGCCGCCGGCTCGCCATGCGCATGCTCGCCCGGCGGCGCGATGTCGCCATTGGGCATCCGACCGATCACCAGCTCGACGCCGAACGCCGGCGACGCCCAGACCGGCGCGTCGAGCTGCACGCGCGATACGTGACCGCGCGTCTCACCCTCGACGACGATGTTCCACAACACATCGCCACCCGAGACGTTCTCCACGAGCTCCGCCTTCCCGGGCGCAGAGATACGCGCCACCAGGTCGGCGAGTCCCTTCGCGTCCCACGCATCGATCTGCGCAGGCTTCGAGTTCGTGAAGTGCGCCGGATCGCGATCGCCCATGACGAGCAGCGCAACGCGGACGCTCTCGTCGGGAAGCACGTCTGATCCTTTTTCGAAGGCGGAGCCAATCTCGTACAACCGCACGTTCCCCTGCATGTGCGAAAGATTGAACTCTGCGCGGCGTGACAACGTCTCCAGCAGCGAGCGACGCAGATGCGCTTCGTTCTCGGCCAATGGATTCAGCACGCGAACGTGCTCGTCGCCGCCGGCAACGAACGGCATCGGACGCGCCTCGAGCAGCCCTGCACCGGTGAGCGCGTCGCGCAGCTGCGCCGCCATCGTCCAGAGCGGCGCATCATTCGAGGTGCCCGGGCGATACGGACGAATGGTGTCGGGCAATGCATCGTAGCCGTGCAGCCGTGCGATTTCCTCGATGAGATCGACTTCCGCAACGAGATCTCTCCGCCACGTTGGAGCGATCACATGAATTGCCGCGGCGCCCTCTTCGACATCGGCCGCGCAGCCGATGCTCTTCAGCAGCTGCGCGATGCGCGATGCCTCGAGTGATACGCCGAGCACGCGCGCGACGCGTGAGCTGCGGAGCACGATGGGTGTGCGCGCTGCATCGCCGGCATAGAGATCAACTGGTGCATGTTCCACTGCACCGCCGGCCAGCGCGATGATTAGCGCCGACACGCGATCGAGCGCACGCGGCGCGACCGCGACGTCAACGCCGCGCTCGAAACGATAGCTCGCATCGGTGGAGAGATTGGCTGCGCGACGCGTGCGCCGAGTGCGTCGCGCATCGAACGTCGCCACTTCGACGAAGATGTCCGTCGTGTTCTCACCGACTTCCGTGCCCTGTCCACCCATGATGCCGGCGAGCGCGATCGGATTCACCGAGTCTGCAATCACCGTCATCTCCGACGTCAGCTTCCGCGTCACGCCGTCGAGCGTCACGAGTTTATCGACATCCTTCGCCGAGCGGACGACGATCGTCTTATCCGGCATCTTCGGTTCGGGATCGACGCTCGTGAGATCGAACGCGTGCACCGGCTGGCCGAGCTCGTGGAGGATGTAGTTCGTGGCGTCGACGACATTGTTGATCGAGCGCGAGCCCACCGACGCCAGGCGATCGACGAGCCATTGCGGGCTCGGGCCGACCTTCACGCCGCGAATCACGGCGCCCATGTAGCGCGTCGCCAGCCGTGCATCCTCGAGATGCAGCACGATGCCTCCCGCATTGCCCGCTCGACGGAACCGCTTGGGCTCGGGGATCTCGATGCCGTTCGTTCCAATGTCGGGCAACAGCATGTCGGTGCCCGTCACCGCGGCGACCTCGCGCGCGAGACCCAGATGCGACAGCAGGTCGGGACGGTTCGGCAGAACGTCGACGACGAGCTTCGTGTCGCCCACGTCCACTGCAGAGAGGAACGGCGTACCCGGCGCGACGTCGATGTCGAGCTCCATGATGCCGTCGTGCTCTTCGCCGAGACCGAGCTCGCGCGCCGAACACAGCATGCCGTTCGACGTGTGTCCGCGAATCTTTCGCTTCTGGATCGTGAGGCCACCGGGCAGCGTGGTGCCCGTTGGCGCGAACGGATAGAATTTTCCAGCGGTCACGTTCGGCGCGCCGCACACGACATCGAGCAGCTCGCCCGTGCCCATGTCCACCTTGGTGATGTGGAGGTGGTCGGAGTCGGGATGCGGCGCTTCTTCGACGACCTTGCCGATGACGATGTCGGCGAGGTCAGCGCGCAGCGCAATCATCTCCTCGACGGTCGCTGTGTGCGCCGTGATGAGATCGCGAAGCTCGACCGCCGTCTTCGGCGTGTCGGTGAAGGCGTTGAGCCATGAGACGGACGCGTTCATTCGGCCACCTGCGCGAGGAAGCGAACGTCCGAATCGTAGAGCAGCCGAATGTCGGGCAGTCCGTAACGAAGCATCGCGATGCGGCCTGGACCCATGCCGAAGGCCCAACCCGTAAAGCGCTCGCTGTCGATGCCGGCCGCTTCGAGTACCGACGGATGCACCATACCAGAGCCCATGATCTCCATCCAGCCTGTTCCCTTGCACGCCGAACATCCCACGCCGCCGCACAGCCGGCACTCGACATCCATTTCCGCCGAGGGTTCCGTGAACGGAAAGTAGCTCGGCCGGAAGCGCGTCTTCGTGCTGGGGCCGAAGAACCGGCGCGCGAACACCGTGAGCGTCGACTTCAAGTCGACGAACGAGATGCCCTCGTCGATGGCGAGCCCTTCGAGCTGCGCGAATGCCGGCGCATGCGACGCGTCGAACGGATCGCGGCGGAACACGGTGCCTGGCGCGAGAATGCGAATCGGTGGCGGATACTTCTGCAGCGTGCGCACCTGCACCGGCGACGTGTGCGTGCGCAGCAGCGCACCTTCGCCGAGGTAGAAGGTGTCGTGCAGGTCCATCGCCGGGTGATCGGCCGGGAAGTTGAGCGAGCCGAAGTTGTACCACTCCGATTCGCTCTCGGGCCCGAGGGCAACGGTGAATCCGAGCTCGCGGAAGATCGCGACGATCTCGTCGATGACGAGCGTGATGGGATGTTTGCCGCCGCGCCAGCGCTCGCGCGCGGGCATCGTGAGGTCGAGCCGTGGACCGCTCGGCGTCGCGCTGCGCAACGATGTCCGCCGCTCGTCGAGTGCCGCGTTGAGCGTCGTCTTCGCTTCGTTGAAGGCACGGCCCGCATCGCGTCGCGCATCGGGTGGCAGTGCGCCGAGGCCCTTCTGCAGCACGAGCAGTTCGCCGCGCTTGTCGCCGAGAAATTGGATGCGTGCCGCTTCGAGCGCGTCGTCGTCGGACGCTGCGGCGAAAGCCGCCGCACCGCGATTCGCGAGGTCGGTGGCGTACGCGAGGTACTGCTCTAGTGTCGGATTATCAGGAAGCATCGCAGAGGGTGTCGGAAATGACTCGGCGGCGGCGTGACCATGGGTCGCGCCGCCGCCGAATACCTGCGAGAGAACTACTTACGCAGCGTTGTTCAGCGCGGCGCGAGCCGCATCGGCGATAGCCGCAAAAGCCTGCGGGTCACGGACGGCGATGTCGGCCAGAATCTTCCGGTCGACTTCGATGCCGGCGAGCTTGAGGCCGTTCATGAACACAGAGTAGCTCATGTCGTGCTGGCGCGCGCCCGCGTTGATGCGGACGATCCACAGCTTGCGGAAATCGCGCTTCTTGTTCTTGCGATCGCGATAGGCATAGACCCATCCGCGCTCGACGGTTTCCTTCGCGGCCTTCCAGAGCTTGGAACGGGCACCAAAGGCGCCGCGGGCGTGCTTGAGGATCTGCTTCTTCCGCTTGAGGCGCGGGACGTTCGATACGGCGCGTGGCATGGTCGGCTCCTATTAAGCGGCCTGAATGAGGCGCTTGAT
>JAQBPV010000444.1 GCA_028287345.1 Gemmatimonadota bacterium | reverse complement strand
CTTTGGCGTCCGCAGCGAGGCTTGTCAGCCGATCAGCGTGGACGAGTGTGTGGCACGCCGGACAGCTCAATAGCGCCGGAGCGATCTGCGATCCGCAGCGTACGCATGCGCTGCGATCGGTGTTCGCGATTGTCCCACCCGTCATGCGGTTGCTGGCTCGGCGGCAGAGGCGGGATCAGCGATCCGATACGGGCCGCTGACATTGATCGTCACGGCCTTGTTCATCCGCCACGCCTGCACGAGGCCAAGAGCCAGGATGACGACGCTGATGATGCTGCCCATGCCGACCATGATCGGTAGCGCGAGGACGAGCAGCATCAACGCGCCGACGCCAACGAGGAATCCACCGAATCCCATCGGCTTGTCGGCTGTTTTCTTGGTGGCGGTGGGTAGCTCCGCTGCAGCGGCGGTTGTCGAATCGCGCTTCGTCGCAGCCTTCGAGGAATCTGCTGCCGCCGATGGACGTTCCTTGAGCTCCTTCACGGCGAGTGGGACATACGACGACGCAATCGCGAAATATGTCAGCAGCGCTGCCAACACCTGATACCGGCGCCCACCGCGACGCTCCGCGCCCACGAACACCGCCTTACCCACGGCAAGGCCGACGAAGATGGCAATGAGGCTGGAGTCCCAATCGCTGTAGGCGCGAAATGCCCCGTAGGCCACCGCACACCCAATCGCTGCGCCGAGACCAAAGCCCGCCGCTCGCCGGAATCGACGCATACCGCCCGTCGAGGCAATCAGCACCTCGAGCTTCCCGCGACAGCGCGAGCACACGACGTTGCCGTTCGCTTCATGATAGACGCCGCGAATCGGCTCGCTGCACGACGTGCACACGGTCGTGGGAGCTTCGCCTGCATGCGCGCTCTCGAACTGCAGCGGCACGTCGGTTGAAGCGTCGGTGGGTACGCTCGGGTCGGACATTCGAATATCGGAGAGGTTAGGTGAGCGTGGACAGCTCGGCGCGCGCTCGACTGGATGGCTCGTAATAAGACGACCTCGCTTCCCAGATGTAAACTCGTTGTGCTCATCGCTCCACCGCGATGCGTGCCTCAGCACTGTCGCCCCGCGCAGTGACTGCCTTGAAGACATGCGTGCCCGGTACGAGCGGCCACCGCTCTCCATCGTATGGCGTGCCGTCGACAGTCCACCGAACCGCCACTTCACCTGCACCAACAGCACGCAGCGAGATCGTCGCATAGCGTCCTTCGACGCCCGTCGGCACAGCGTACTTGTCACCATCCTGTGGCGACAGGATGCGAAAGCGCGGCACGTCGGTCCTTGCGTGCTCAACGCGCGCTGGTCCAACAGCCGACAGCGCGTGCGTTGCCGATCCACCAAACTGCTGCGCCCACTCTGCATATTCGTCGGGCAGCACGACTCGCCCGTCGCGTTCCCAGTCATCGGTTGCCGTCGGCACGGTACCAGGGGCAAACCACTCCGTAAGTTGCGCACACTCGGCAGTCGCACGCATTCCCGACAGCCGGCATACCGGAACGCCCACCGCACCAACTTCCGCTGGCGTCACCAACGCGCCCGGCGACACCCGCTTCGCCGTTTCCATCACGACACGATGCAGCAACGGGCCAGCACCAGTGATTCCACTGACTCCCTGCATCGGACGTCCGCTGAAGTTTCCCGCCCATACGGCGACGGTGAATCCACGTGTGGTTGCTACCGCCCAGTTATCGGTGAAGTGCCGGCTCGTGCCTGTCTTTACCGCAACGGGAAATGGAAAGTCGAACGGCGTGCTCGTGCCGAAGCCGGGAATGCGCGCTGACGCATCACTCAACATGTCGATCACGATCGCACTCGCCACCGGGGAGACCACGCGCTGCGCATTCCCGACGCCAGTCCGCGGACCGAGACGCCAGCTCCATGGTCGCCATGATCCACCGTTCGCCAGCGCGCGATATCCATTCGCCAATTCGACGAGCGTGACGTCGCCGTTGCCCAGCGCGAGACCCAACCCGTAATGGTCCGCACCGCGCTGCAGTGATTCGAACCCCGCGAGCTGCAGCGTATGCAACAGGCTTCCTGTCCCCACGCGCGCCGCGAGCTCCACGGCGGGCACGTTGTACGAGCTCGCCAGCGCTTCGCGCGCACGTACAGGCCCGCGGAAGCGACGATCATAGTTCCGCGGCGCATACGCGCCCGTAGCTGTCGCGTATGACTTCGGCACATCGGGCAACACCGTTGCCGCCGTGATGCCGCGATCGAGTGCCAGCGCATACAGGAACGGCTTGAGCGCCGATCCGGGTTGCCGAGCGGAGACCACCATGTCCGTCTGCCCATCGCGTGCTGACCAGAAGTCCGGCGAGCCCACCCACGCGAGCACTTCACCGCTCTGGTTGTCGAGCACCACCGCTGCCGCGTCCTCGACACCGCGCGCCTTCAGCACATCTACTGTATGTCCGACTTCGCGCTCCACCACAGCCTGCAGCTCCGCGTCGAGCGACGTGCGTACGCTGGGTGCCCGATCGTCTGGCAACCATGACAGCACGCGCGTCGTGAAGTGCGGCGCGAGAAATGGCGGCGTACGCGCCGCAAGTCGCAGCGGCTCGTCGCGTGAGCGCGCGATGTCCTCCTTCGACGCATATCCCAACTTCGCCATCCGTCGCAACGCGTACGCTCGACGCGCCCTCGACTTCGCCGGCGCTGCATGTGGATTGTCGCGCGACGGCGCGTGTGCGAGACCAGCCAGCGTCGCCGCCTGCCCGATGCTCAGCTCATTCGCCTGTGCGTCGAAGTAAAGAGCGCTCGCTGCACCGACACCGATCGTCGCCTGACCGAGTTGAACGCGGTTGAGGTACTGCTCCAGAATCTGCTGCTTGCCGAGATGACGCTCGATGCGCAGCGCCCAGAAGGCCTGCGTGAACTTGCCGCCCCAATCCCGTTGTGCCGGCTGCATGAGCCGAGCGAGTTGCATCGTGATCGTCGACGCGCCGGAGACGACGCGCATCGCACGCAGATTCTGCTTCGTCGCCCGCCCGATGGCGCGCAGGTCCACGCCCGAGTGGTCCCAGAACCGCGCATCCTCTACGGCGACGAACGCATTGATGATGTCCGGATCGATCGCGTCGTACGACACCCACCGTTCCTGGCTGCCATCCGCCGAGCGCGTCGAACGGAGCGTTATCCCACGCCGATCCTGGATGAGCACGCCTGCAGCAGTCGGTCGAGCAGTCATCGATGCGGGAAGCGGCTGCGATATCCAGACAGCAAATGCACCGACGATGACCACCGCCGCAGAAAGGACCGCGATACCGAACCGCCATAGGCGCCTCACGGCCCGCCGCCCTTCCTCTGCGTGACGATGAACGTACCTCCATCGCTGCGGCCGTTCACGGCCGGATTGTACATCTCCTCCGCATGCGCCGGCGGTCGAATGAACGTGCCTGGCGTGGTCGCTCGAGCGATGTACGTCGACGTGTAGGTGCCCTTCCACACCACCGTCCCCGAATACACCACGCGATCGTCGCGCAGCTCGCGATGATCGAATGGCGACCACCATCCGGAATCCCAGCTGCCATACCACGATACCTGCTCTGTCTCGTCATGCTCGGTGGCTTCATTGTTCGCACCGGGACCAGGCACCGTTGCCGCCGTGCGCAGACTCAGGTCTACCGCCTCGAGCCCGGCAGGAAGCGCATCGTCGAGCACGACGAAGAACCGCGTCGACGGCACCGTGATGCGCAGCCGCACGCGAACCAGATCACCCTCGGCCACACTCACCAGTGGCGCTCCACCTTCGAGCCGCTCGTACCACCGCTCCACAGCGATTCCGCGATCCTCCGGCGTCACCGGTGGCGCTGCGGGAATCTCCGTCACGGACAGGAAATAGTAGACTCCGCCCGTTCCCGGTCCGGCATCGACCGAGAGCTTGAGCGACTGCCTGCCATTTCCACTGGCGACCAATCCGGTGAGTGCGATACTCGAATCACGCAGCGCGTTTTGCATCGCTGCGCCACCCTGCACGATCACCCGGTCACCGACTCGAACCCGCACGATGCGATCGCCCTGTTTCTTCTGGCGACGATCCAGCGCGGCAAGTG
>JAQBPV010000438.1 GCA_028287345.1 Gemmatimonadota bacterium | reverse complement strand
AGTGCCGTGATCAGCCAGCGCGTCGGTGTCATTCAGTCGGCAGCGGAAACATCGGCGGAAGGTATACGGCCGCACCACTCCGAGCGACCGTAGCTCCGGCACGCAACGCTTGCGCGTCACGGCTCGTAACCCAAGGTTGGGGGTGTCGCCCCGCCCGCCTGTCCTTCAACGGAGTTGCCGTGTCTGCATCAGAGAAGCCGTCCTCCCATCGGCGCGAGTTTCTCGCGCACGTCGCCACCGCGGCCGCTGTCATGGCCGGCACCGCTTGCGCCGCGCCACTCGCGGCGGCCGGTCTCAAGAGCGCACCTTCGGGAGGTGCGTCACGCACTGCGCCCTTCGACGACAACTGGACGCGCCGAGTGACCGCGGCGAAGCACAAGGCAGTATTCGATTCGCCCGGTGTCGATGACGGACTCGCCCTCACACACGCGACGTTCTTCATGCAGGGCTATCGCGAACAGCTCGGCGCCGGCGGTGACGACGTCGTGCCCGTCGTGGTGCTGCGTCACGCCGGCACCGTCATCGCCATGAATGACTTTCTCTGGGAGAAGTACGCATTGGGGGAGCGCGCGAAGGTGAAGGATCCCGTCACTGGCAAGGATGCCCTACGCAATCCGTTCCTCCATGTGTCAAAGGACGACAAGGATCCGCTCGTGTCTCCCGAGGCGTCGCTCGAAGGGCTCATCGCGAGCGGCGCAGTGCTGTTGGTCTGCAACAAGGCGGCGATGCGCTATGCGGGACAGATGGCGCAGAAGTTCAACCGCGATCCGGAGGAAGTACGCGCCGAGATCCGCGCGAACATCGTCCCGGGCGTGATGTTGCAGCCGTCGGGCATTTACGCGACGCTGCGCGCGCAGGACGCTGGCTGCGCATTCATGAAGTCCACCTGAGCGTCGAGTAAAGCGCTACTCGGGCCGGCGCGCAACGAGCTCGCGCGTCGGCGGAAAGATCCATGGCGTAATGCCATTGTGCTCGACTATGAACCCCGCTTTCCGAAGCTCGCGCGCATAGTCGCCCACGTGTGCGATATCGAGGATCGCCACGCGGCCGCCCGGACGCACCACACGCGCAATCTCTCGAATCGACGACGCGCGCTCCGCGGCGCTCGGCACGTTGTGTATCGCCAGGCTCGACACGACGACGTCGACGCTCGCGTCCTCGAGCGGAAGCTGCCGCATGTCGCCGTCGCGAACGGTTACGCGATCGCTCACCCCTTCGGCGACGGCGTTGGCAATCGTCGCCGCAGCTCTGTTCGCATGCTGATCCGCCTGCGACCACAAATCGATGCCGACTGCATTGCCCCTCGGCAGACGTTTCGCGGCGCCGAGCAGCAGGAGACCATGGCCGCAGCCGACGTCGAGCACGGTTTCGTCACCGCGCAGCGCCAGTCGGTCGAGCAGACGATCGCGCGCTCGCTGTTTACCGAATCGGCTGCTCACCAGCATCAGCAGCGCGGTGACGGCGAACGACGCCCCGGGCCACAGCAAGGTGACACCGAGGCGCGCGGTGCCCGATCCGGTGCGCGATACGGCCTGCAGCACGAGTCCTCCGCCAATGAGGCCCAGTGTGAGCAGTCCCATGGTGCGGATGACGTTCGGCGCATCGATGCCGTAGTTCGCGCGAGCCACGCGTGAAAGAGTCGAAGTCTCCAATCGGGGGCCGATGGATGGTACGACGAAGGCGGACGCGACAACTTAGGGCGCGAACTCCGATAGCGCATCAACTCCTCGCTTGCTCGGGGCGAGTAGTCATAGCGGATAGCGGCGAACCTACAACCGCGTGAGCTTTGGCTTTGCCCTTCTGCGGAGATTCCTTCGCTAGGTCTGAGCGTGAGTCTTCGCGTAGAGCTCGAACCAAGGCGCCAGCGGCATATCCCCAGGGCTCAGACGCGCGGCACCCTTACCCAACCCCTTCACCACGCGCTCCTCCACGGCTGCCCATGGGCGCGTCCACTCGTCCGCGATCGGGACCAACACGTCGCCCACGATGTGTACGACCTCGAAGCCATTCTGCTCCACCAGCCGCGTGAGCGACCTCGGCGTAAAGCCGAACCGGTACGGAAAGCCGAGCAGGTTGTTCTGCGCCAGCCAGTTCCGCGCGACGAATGCAAATGACGAATCCAGCAGAGGACTGAACGTCGCGTAGCACGCACCGTTCGGCACGCGGAGCGCCAGTAGTCCCCCAGCGCCGAGATGGCCGCGGGCCGCGCGAATGGCCGACGGCGGATCCGCCAACTGATCCAGGCAATTCCAGATCGCCACCGCATCCACCCGGCGACTCTTCACCGCTTCGATCGTACCATCGATCACCTCGAAGCCGAGGGAGCGCGTGAATGCGTTGGTGCATTGGTTGATGTCCACGCCGGCGAACTGCCACCCCTCGTCGCGCGCTGCAGCGAGAAAGGCACCTACGTAGCTGCCGACCTCGAGTCCGCTGCCATGACGACCGGCTACGGACGTCAACCGCTCGGCCTGCGACGCATACGAGGCGCGCTGCGTGTCGTGCAGCGCCTGCATCACGTCAGTCGTCGGACTTTCATCCCCGTAGATCTTGCCGAGCTCCGAAGGCCGCTCAACGGGATTGCGGTACACGAGTCCACACGTCGTGCACTGTACGACGCGCAGCGGTGGACGCTCCGAGAAAGCCACGCGGTCCATGAGGTGCGGTGGCGGCGTCTCGGGGCGGAGCCGCTTCGAGTGATGCTCCCACAGCGACTCGATCTCAGTGTGGACGTCGTCCGTGTCGGCGATCTCGTGAGTGTCGGCGCTGCCGCACACGATGCATCGTGCCAATTCGTAGGCAACGCTCATCGATCATGGCTCTGCTTGGAATGGCTCGAGACGTCATCGACCACTCGTGTGATGCTCGCGTTCATTCGCTCACTGCTGAATCTGCGCCGCGCGTCCGCCGCGCCGGCAAAGGCAATCTCGTCGCTCCGAATTGGCGCGTCGCGCAGGCCGCGAATCGCCGCTGCAAGGGCGACGGCATCTCCGGGTGCAACGACGATGCCCGTAACGCCATCCTCAACCAGCTCGCGCACGCCTGGTTGGTCGGCGACGACGAGTGGCCGCCGCGACATCAGCACCTTCACCACCAGGCGCGCGGCATCGCCCATGTGGACGACCACGTCACAAGCGGCGATGAGGCGCGGCAGATCGGCATGATCTCCCTTCGCGCCGTCGACGACGAGCACCTGCACGTCAGGCAGCAGCTTCAGTGCCTCCCCCAACACGCTGCGCACCGCGCTTCCCGCACTGCCAAAGCTTCCCACGACATATGCCCGGTCGCTGATCTCGAGCGTCCGCCGCACCTCGACACGAACGTCCGGTCCAATTCTGTCGAACCGTGCGGCATCCATCCCGTCCGGGATGATCTCTACCAGCGCGCGCCGTCCCCCTGCCGCGACGAAGGCGTCGGCCACCGCCTGCGAGCTGACGACGACACGCGCCGCGCGCACGTTGGCGCACGTGACGAGCGCGCGAATCTGGAGCGCGTTGAAGCGCGGTGCGGCGAGCATCTCGCGCAGGTGCCAGACGACAGGACGTCGCGCGACAAGTCCGGCGGCCGCGGAGATGAGAAACGCCGTGGGGGAGTTCGCATACAGCACGCCGAACGAGCGCGCGATACGCGCCAGCGAAAAGGCCACGCGCGCCGACGCGAGCGCTGCACCTCGGCCCGTCTTCATCGCGTACCGCGCGGCGCGTCCGAGATCGATCGGCAAGAGCGCGACGTTGCGCGACACGAGGGCAGCGGCGAA
>JAQBPV010000424.1 GCA_028287345.1 Gemmatimonadota bacterium | reverse complement strand
CGTGCCGTTCGTGAGCGAGCGGCGATCGCGGGATCAATTGGAGATGACAGGAGAGCGCGCTGTCAGGGGCAATCGGGCCAACGGCCGGTCAGTGAATGTACTGTACCGGACGCACTTAGCGGACCTTCACTGCAAAAGCTGCCCTAGGACCTTGCAACCCCCTCAATCGGCGCTCCCGGAGTTTTTGAGGCGAGCGGAAGAGAGAAACAGAACGTCGTGCCCTTGTCCGGTTCGCTCTCGACACTCACCGAGCCGCCGTGGCTTTCGACGATTCCCTTCACGATGAAGAGACCTAGCCCCGCCCCGCTGCGCGATGCTTTCGTCGCCTTCCAGAAGCGGTTGAAGAGGTGCGGGACATGGTCCGGTGCGATGCCCGACCCTGAATCGGACACCACGAACTCGACGTGGTCCCCGTTTCGCTTGCCCGTCAAGCGCACGAGCCCTGTCTTCGGCGTGAACTTGATCGCGTTGCCGACGAGGTTCGAAAACACCTGGGCGATGCGTCCGCGGTCCGCCGACAGCTCGACGTCCTCGCCCTTCCACTCGTGCTCGAAGCGCAGCCCCTTCGACGTCACGAGCGGTTCGAGGTCGAGCACGGCGTCGAAGAGCAGCGTGGTCGCGCTCGTTGGCTTGTCGTCCACGGCGAGCGTGCCCGATTCGATGCGCGAGACGTCGAGCAGGTCCTGAATCAGCGCGTTGCCGCGCGCAGTGGCTCGGCGAATGAGCTGCAACTGCGGAATGAGCGGAGGCGCGACTGCATCGGGATCCTGCAATACGTCGAGCAGGAAGGCCGTGCTCATGTGAATGGTGTTGAGCGGATTGCGCAGGTCGTGTGAGACGATCGCGAGCACGTCGTCGCGCGCCTGTGTCGCGCGCTGCGCCTCGCCGTACAGCAGCGCGTTGTCCACCGCGAGCGCGGCACGTCGCGCGAGATCCTCGACGAGCAACAGTGACTCCGGCGCCGAGAGACGTTCGACGTCAGCGCTGAGGAATTGGAGGAAGCCGAGGACGCGACGGCGAGCAATGAGCGGCACGACGAGCAGCGCGTACGGTCCGTTGAGGCGCAGCTGCTCGAGCAGCGCGGGATCGCGCGCCACATCGGTGAGCACTTCGTCGTCCGCGAGCGGAACGAGCTGCAGTGCGCTCTGATCGACTGCGCGCTGCGCGACAGCGGAGATGGGTGCCGTGTACGTTTGCGGCACGACATCATCTACCGGTAGTATCGACGGAAAGCCATGTGCGATCTCGACGCGCTGCGTCATGCCGCCCGACCCGAGCAGATCGGCCGCACACACCTCCGCGATTCGCGACACCACGAGCCGAGCGAGATCGCGGAGCACGTGGTGGACGTCGAGCGAGGACGAGAGCAGCTCCGTCGCTTCGGCGAGAAAGCGTGCACGTCGCTCGGCGTCGCGCACCGCTTCGCTCGTGCGCACGAGATCGGAGTAGCTCGACACGAGCAGCTCGAGGATTTGCTCCTTCGTTGCACTGATGGTGAACGGCGTGCCGAGGAGGTCGACGGTGAACGGCTTGGGATGCAGGCGCGGTTCGCCCGTGCGCTCGAGCACCGCGATCACGCGGGCGAGTAGGCTCGCGGGCTCGTATGGCTTAGTGACATAGTGGTCGGCGCCGCACTCGAGTCCGCGCACGATAGCCAGAGGGTCGGTGAGGCTGGTGAGCAGCACGATGGGCAGCTCGCTCAGCGTGGGCATGTCGCGGATGCGCTTCGTGAGCTCGTAGCCGTCCATGCCCGGCATGACGACGTCGCTCAATACGAGGTCCACGGACTCGACGTCGAGGATCTCGAGCGCCCGTTCGGCGCGGCGAGCGATGACAGTCTCGAAGCCCGAACGCTCGAGCAGCTCGGCGAGTGCCGCTGCCTGCGTCGCGCTGTCCTCGACGACGAGAATCCGCGCCTTCCCGTTGGAGCTCGTCATGCCGTCAACTCCATCAGTCGACGCGCGATGGCGTTGAGAGGAAGGACCCAATCGACGACGTCCGCGCGCGCCGCTTCGCGTGGCATACCGTAGATGACCGACGACGCCTCGTCCTGGGCGATCACGCGACCACCCGCTGCCTTCGCGAAGCGAAGTCCCGCGATGCCGTCGTCGCCCATGCCGGTGAGGATCACCGACACCGCGTTGGCACCGAGGCTCTCGGCGACGGAGCGGAAGAGGTAGGACGCCGAAGGACGGAATGCACCTTCTGCTGCCGAGTCGTCGAGCACGATCCGAAGCGCGCCAGCGCCGTTCACGCGGCAGCCGATGTGGCGATTGTCCGGTGCGATGTACACCGCCCCAGGTTGCGCGAGCTCGTTGAGCTCACCCACGCGCACGTCGAGTGCGGACTCTCCCGCGAGCCAGTGCGCCAACCCGAGAGTGAACCCGCGTGCGATGTGTTGCACGACGAGGATGGGCACGGGAAAGGATCGCGGCAGGTCGGAGAGGATTGTTTGAATGGCGGCTGGTCCGCCGGTTGAAGCCGCGATGGCAACGAGGCGGATTACGCCTTGCTGTCGTGGGCGGATCGTGGACGGTGGAGGCGATGCGATCGTGCGCGAGGACGCCGGCGTGCCGACGGCGCCGTGCCGACGAACGACCTTCACCTGCGACATCGCGCGCGCCATGCTGACGATCTGCCGTCGATCCGCAGCGAATCCGGCCGAGGCGGGACCTTCGGGCTTCGGCAGCACCATGAGTGCGCCGGCGCGTGTGGCCTCGAGCGAGAGCTTCACCTCCTGCTCCCGCGCAGTGCTCGACACGATGATGATGGGTCGCGGCGAGCGGACCATGATCTGCTTCGTCGCTTCGAGACCGTCCATCACGGGCATCTGCACGTCCATCGTGATGAGGTCGGGCGCGAGGCGTTCCGCCATCTCCACCGCCTCCTGACCGTTCTTCGCCTCACCGACGACCCGGAAGTCGGGCTCCTCGGCAAAGAGACCAACGAGGAGCGCGCGCGAAGTCGCGGAATCGTCGGCAACGAGGACGCGTATCACGAGACGTCTCGCGCAGAACGACCAATCAGCATCCGCACGGTATCGAGCAGCGTGTCCTGATCGAAGCTCGACTTCGTGATGTATGCGTCAGCGCCCGCCTCGAGCCCTCGTGCGCGCTGCGCGGGCTCGTCGAGCGACGTCACGAGGATGACTGGCAGCGTCGCCGTGCGCGCATTCGCGCGAATGCGCGCACAGAGTTCGAAGCCATCGAGGTGCGGCATCTCGACGTCGCTCACCACGAGCGCGACGTCCTGCCGTTCGATCGTGCGCCATGCCTCGGCGCCGTTGACCGCGGTGATGACGTCGTAGCCAGCGGCTGACAGCACGCTCTGCTCGAGCGTGCGCGACGTGATGGAGTCGTCGACGACGAGAATGCGCGACGGCGCGCGTGGCGCTTCACCGGCGTTGGCGAGCGAACCCGACGACACGCCGTAGCCGTCGCTATTGGACAACAAAGCCGGCACGCTGAGCACGAGCGCGACCACGCCAGTGCCGAGCAGCGCGGTACCGACGGTCGCATTGGTCGCAGCGCTGCCGGCGTGTTCGAGCGGACGCAGCACCAGCTCTCGTTCGTCGAGGAGATCATCGACGACCACGGCAAGTCGCTGCGGGCCGCTCTCCAGCACGACGATCTGCAGCATCGACGCTGCGGGCGACTCCTCGAACGGTGGGCCGAGCAGCGCGGCAAGTGTGGTCACGGGGATTGGCCGGTCATTCCTGACGAGCATCGCGCGACCGTCCACGCGCGCGAGCTTGCGCGGATCCGCGCGGTCCACGCGCACGACGAACGTGCTCGGTACGCCGAGTATGACGCCGCCGACCTCCACGAGGACGACACGCATGGTTGCAATGCTGATCGGCACATCGATGGTGATGGTAGTGCCTTTCTTCGGCACCGAGCTCACCTCGACGGTTCCACCCATCCGCTCCGCCGCGGCGCGCACGATGCCCATGCCAACACCGCGGCCCGAGAGTGTGGTTGCCGCTTCGCGCGTCGTGAAGCCTTCGTCGAAGATGGCACGCGCGAGCACGGCAGGATCGGTGGGCACATTGCGTCCGCGGCGCACGAGGGCGCGACGCACCGCCTC
This sequence comes from Gemmatimonadota bacterium, assembly GCA_028287345.1. GTDB lineage: Bacteria > Gemmatimonadota > Gemmatimonadetes > Gemmatimonadales > Gemmatimonadaceae > AG11. The sequence continues at coordinate 2,908 of JAQBPV010000424.1, read as the reverse complement.
GAGATCGAGGCCGCGTCCGTCGTCGGCGATGGTGACCTGCAGACGATCACCGCGCAGCGAGCCTTCGATGCGCAGCTCACCTTCCGCCTCCTTTCCCACGGCGGTGCGTTCGGCGGCAGGCTCGATTCCGTGGTCCACAGCGTTGCGCACGAGGTGCAGCAGCGGTTCGCGCAACGCCTCGAGCACCACGCGATCGGCTTCGATCTCACTGCCGACGACCACGACGCGCACCTGCTTCCCACTGTCCCTGGCGACGTCGCGCGCCACGCGCGGCAAGGTCTCGGCGATCTCGCCGAAGGGTCGCTGACGCAGATGACGCGCGGACACGCCGAGTCGCCCAGAGACGCCACTGAGCGCGCGGGCATCTTCGTCGGCGTGGCGTAGCAGCAGCGTGAGCTCCCGATCGAGGCCGTCGTCGCTTGCGCCGCGAACGCGCGACGCACGGCGACGCGCGCGCAACGCAGCGAGAGCGTCGGCGCGCTCGGTGAGTGTTGCGGCGAGGCCAGCAATTTCGCCCGCAGCGCCGGCGATGGCGTCGACCTGCTGGAGACTCACGCGCACATGACCGGCGCGCGCGGCGTCGTCGACGCGTTCGACAATCGGCGCGGCAATTGGCGCGGCAATCGGCGCGACGACAGGCATCGGCGCCGACGGTGTGCGCATCTTCGATCGCACGAGCGGCGCCGCACTGCCACGACCGCGTGCATGGTGCAGCGCGTTCGACAGTACCGCTTCGGGTACGGTCCTATCGCGCCGCAAGCTGTCGCGCGTTTCGGCGAGCGCGTCGGCAGTTTCGAATAGCAGGGCGATCTGCGGCGCGCCGAGCTTCGCACTGCCATCGCGCACTCGGCTCAACTCGTTTTCGAGCGCGTGACACAGCTCTTCCACGAGCGGAAGGCCTGCGGCTCGCGCCGCGCCCTTGAGCGTGTGCATCACACGAAACACCGCACGCAGGCGCTCGCCGTCGTCGGGCGTTCGCTCGAGCGCGAGAAGATCATCGTTCAGCTGCTGGACCTGCTCGTCCAGCTCGTCGATGAAGATGACGAGCAGACGAGCGGCCAGCGCATCGTCGGCCATCGGTTACCTGCCTCGCGCGCCGACCATGCCGACGAGCTGCGTGCCCAACTCGTTCAAGTTCTGCGCGGCCGTCTCCGACTGGTGTGTCGCCGTCAGGTTCTGCTGCGTGGCGTCGTGAATGTTCGCGATGGCCTGTCGAATCTGATCCATGCCCAGCGCCTGTTGTCCGGCTGACGCCACGATCTGTGCGGCGGCCTGCGCGGCTTCGTCGACGACCATCGCCAATTGGCTGATGATCTCACCCGCTGAATTCACCTGGCGCACGGCGGCTGCTGTCTGTTTGGTGCCCTGCTCCGTCGCCATGACGGCTGCGCTGGTCGAGCGCTGGATCTCACCGAGCAGCCGACGCACCTGCACCGTCGACTCCTTCGCCTCGCCGGCGAGCGTCTTGATTTCGGCCGCAACAAGTGCGAAGCCACGACCGTGCTCGCCGGCGCGCGTGCTCTCCACTGCGGCATTGAGCGCGAGCAGCTTCGTCTGCTCCGCGATGTCACTCACCGCAGTGGTGATCTCACCAATCGCCTGTGCCTGTTCAGCGAGCGCGACGATCGTGTGCGCCATCGTCTCGACCTGCGACTGGACGAGCTGCATCGCCTTCACCGCGTCGTCGACGGCCTTCTGTCCGGCGCGACCGCCCTCGGACGCACGTTGTGCGGCATCGGCCACCGTGCGCGCGCGCTGTGCCGACTGCGTCGCCGTCTGCGCAACTTCGTCGACCGTGGCGACGGTCTCCGTCACCGCAGCCATCGATTCATTGGTGCCCGCGGCCTGCTCGGTGGTTGCGGAGAGGATCTCCGAGCTGCTCGAGGCGATGACGTTGGCCGTCTCCTGCAGCGGGCGAGTGATCGAACGGCTCACGAAGTATCCAGCAATCAGGCCGAGCACGATGGCGAGAAGGGCGGTGAGTACGACGGTGCCGCGCGCGCCCTGTGCGGTCGTCTGTCCGACGCGTGCTTCCGTATCGGACCGCCGCGTTGCATCGGCGACACCTCTCTGAATGGTCGAGTAGAGCGAATCACCAATCGGCTGCGTACGCGTCGTGCGGATGCGAAGAACTGCCGCCTGGTCGTTCGCCTTGCTGGCCGCGGCGGCAGCGAGGAGCCCGTCCGTCCACTGGGCAAGTAGCGAGGAAGCAGTACTCCACCGCTCCTTCTCCTGGTCACTCTGCACGGTATCGCGCAACTGAAGGATGAGGCCGCGCGCGCTCGCGAGCAGGCTGTCGCGCGCATGCTCGAACCGCGGCTCGTAGCTCACCAGCGTGCGAAGGTGATTGATGTCCGCCTCCTTGAGCTGCGACTCGGCACGCAGCGCTGGCACCAGCGTCGTGCGACGGGCGGTAAGCGCCGATTCGTACGCCTCAGTGGTCTTGCCGAGTGAGCTGGCACCGACGATGGCGACCACCGCCAGCAACGCCAGCTCGAGCGCGAGCGCCAGCGCGATGCGCTGGCCGACTGTCCACGTCATCAGAACCTCTTCCAGAGAGAGAACTTCTTCATGGCGCAGGCCGCGCCGCGTTGAACAGCGCTTCTGCGTCGAGCACGAGAATGCCATCGCCTGTCACGCCCATCGCCATCGCGCGTCGCGCGCCAGCGAGTGCGGGTGACAGCTTCGAGCGCGCGACGACGATCGTCTCGTCGACGGAATCGGCGAGGAGACCAACAGCAGCGCGACGCCCATCGCCAAGTACGATGAGACGCGTGTCGCCGTCGTGCGAGTCTGCCTTCGCGCCGACGGACAGCACGGTGAGCGGACGTCCCCGCCATGCAGTCACGCCATACACCGGCGCCACAGCGCGCGGCAGCGGGGTCACGACAGCAGCACGAATGATCGC
>JAQBPV010000420.1 GCA_028287345.1 Gemmatimonadota bacterium | reverse complement strand
GAAAAGATCAGGAACCCGAAGCACACTAGATGAAAGGTGAGCGCTCGCGCAACCATTGGGTGCAGCGGAACCATGGCAGGCCGATCCGACCGTCGCATCATCGCGTAGCCGACATTGAGCAGCGCGTGGTACAAACCGTAAACGAGATAGTGCGCGGCCGTCCCATGCCAGAGGCCCATCAGCCCAAACGCGAGGATGCTGCCGAGGTAGCCTGCAACGTAACGATCGCGAAACCATCGTCCCTTCGTTGCGCTGAGCACGAAACGACCATACACGTGATCGCGCAGCCACGAGGACAGCGAGATGTGCCAGCGATTCCAGAAGTCGACGATGTTCCGCGCGAGAAACGGCCGGTTGAAGTTCTCCGGCATACGCACGCCAAGCATGTAGGCCACGCCGATCGCGAAAGCGCTATAGCCGGCGAAGTCGAAGAAGAGATGGAAGCTGTACGCATACATGTACGACACGAGCGCGACGGGTCCGCTACGCGCCAACGCCCTCGTCAGCCAGTAGTGGTTGATCAACGGCGCGATGACGAAACTGTAGAGAACCCCGCGAAATACCCGTTCGACGGCTGCGTCGAAGTCGATGAGGAGCTGTGCGCGCGTGCGCGCTTGCTCATACTCCCCACGAAAGCGTCGATACCGATCGATCGGTCCGGCAGATATTGACGGGAAGAATACGAGATAGGAAAAGTATTCTGCCGGTGGCAGCTTCTTGATCAGTCCGTCCTGGATGCAGATAACGACGTCGAGCGCGCGAAAGGTCGTGTACGAGATGCCGACGAACGCGACGAGTCGCGCGGCTCCGTCCGAGGCGAACTTCTCCAGCAGGAGCGGAAGCAACGCCAGCGTCATCGCGAGGTTGAACGCGGTCCGACTCACTCGCACTGTGCGGAGTCGAAGAAACAGCGCCGCAACCAACCACTGCATGGCGGCAAAGCCGAGCACCCTGCCGATGGTTCGGAGCGGTGCCGGCGCGATGCCGTGGTCGGTCAACCCATACTGCACCACGAGCATGAGCACCGTGGTGGTGAAGATGATGCGACGCGTTCGGACTCCGAGCAGGCTCGCGACCACCACTCCGACCGCGATGTAGAACAGCAGTCCGAAGTAGAAGAAGCTGCCGTACGGCATCATGTCGTGAGCGTCGCCGCAAGCGCCTTACGATCGGTCTTGCCGTTCGCCGTCAACGGAAACGCATCGAGAAAATGAAAGTTGCGCGGGAGCATGTACGCGGGAAGCAGTGTTGCGAGCTCGCGGAGAAGCGACGCGCGAATGTCGAGATCCGTCGTCTCGCCACGCTCGGCGAGCACGACGAAAGCATGCAGAGAATCGGGGCGTCCGTTCCGCTCCGCGGCGATCACGGCGGCCGCGCGCACCAATGGAAGACTGGCCAGATGAACCTCGACGTCGCCCAGCTCGATGCGGTGTCCGGCGATCTTCACCTGATTGTCCATTCTCCCATGAAAGAACAGGAGGCCATCCCGCACACTGCCCCAATCGCCCGTACGATAGGTGCGAACGCCGTTTCGCTCGGAGAACACGCGCGCGGTAAGATCCGGTCGGCCGAGGTAGCCGGGGCTCACATTGGGACCGGCGATCACGATTTCGCCCCGCGCTTCTTCGGGCAGCTGATGGCCTTCCGCGTCCTCGATCACCACCGACGTACCGGGCATCGCGACGCCGATTGGCACCTGTTGATACCTGCCCAACATCTCTCGATCGACGCGAACCGACGTCGTCGCGACGGTCCCTTCCGTGGGGCCGTACGTGTTCCACAGCTCGACTTCGGGAAAGCGATCGAGCAACCGTCCGGCGACATCCGGCGTGAGGACATCGCCACAGAACATGAAACGGCGGAGTTGCGGCAGCATGGATGCCGCAAATCGACGGTCGCCGAGACAGAGTTGCGCGAGAGCGGGAGTGGAGACCCATGTCGTGACGCCCGAGCACTCCAGGGTAGCGAACAGCTGGCGGAAGTCGGCTGTGTCGGCGGCGGTGAGACTCACCACCATTCCGCCGGTCGCGAGAGCCGTCCACGTGTCCATGACCGACACGTCGAACGAATAGATCACCTGATTGAGGAACACCTCCCGGCCCGGTGCGAACTGTTGTTCGTCGATCGTCCACGCGAGAAAGGCGTCGAGACATCCGCGCGTGATCACGACTCCCTTTGGCTCACCGGTGCTGCCTGACGTGAACATCACGTAGTGCGGCGACGATGGATCGGCCGAGTGTGCGGACGGTGGGGGATCGTTGCGCGCCACGAGCTCACGGATCGTTTCGGGCGTGAGGACGAGCTCCGCACCCGATGCTTCGATGATGCGTTGGGCGCGAGCTTCCGGTGCACCGACGTCGATCGGGGCATAGGCATGTCCGGCCTTCGCGCAGCCGAGGAAGCCGATGATCATCTCGGATTCCTTGTGTCCGCGCACGACAATTGGGGAATCGGAAGAAATTCCTGCGCGGGCGATGGCGCCGGCGAGCGCATCGGACTTCTCTCTCAGGTCGCCCCAACTCAGCGTAGCGCCGCCCGACCAGAACATCGGGTGGTCGTGGAAGGATCGCCCCCAGTCGTCGATCCGAGCGAGTAGATCCATTGACGCCCTAGAAGCCCTGATAGATGAACATTGGCGGTGTTCCTCCCGTGAGCTTCGCGACCACCCACGCGCCGACGAGGATTG
>JAQBPV010000359.1 GCA_028287345.1 Gemmatimonadota bacterium | reverse complement strand
TAGACGGTGACGAGCACCGCGACCTTGATCAGGCTCGCCGTGGGAAACGTTTCGTCTCCGCGCAGCTCGAGCCGCTCACCCGTATCGAGGTTGTGCACCACATAGCCGACGACGCCGCGATGTGCGCTGGCCAGCGAGTCGAGCGTGCGGTGTAGCGCGGCGGTGTCGGCGCGCTGGAAGTTGGTTGAAGCGGAGGAGTTACGGGCGGCTTGGCCGCCCGCGCACCCGGGCAGCGCGGAAAGCGCGACACAGAGCAAGAGCCCGCGTCGCGTCAACCTCACCGCGATTCGTGCGGCTCGGCGTCCGGAAGGTCCTCGGCCCGCACGGACTCGAGCAGGTCGCGGTCGCGCGATGTGGGATCGTACTCGGCCACAATACGGATCACTTCGCCGGTGTAGGCGTCGAAGGTCTTCACCTTCCCCTGGGCGATATGAATCTCGTGACCGTCCTCGAAGCGCAGGATGACGGCCGGATGGTCGATGTTGACGTACGCCTTGCGGAGCTTGACTGGGGCGGGAGGCATGAAGGGCTCTGAGGAAGTCGAAACGCGTTGACGATCTAAGTCACTACCAACTTCTCGTGAGTGTACTTCTTCCACGCGTCCTTCGCGAGGATCTCGTCGATGATTTCGACGACACTTTCCACTTCGCCATCGGTCGTGTAGAAGTGCGGCGCGACGCGAATGCCAGCGCCCGGCCGATAGTCCACGATCACGTCACGCGCGAGGAGCGCCTGCGCCACTTCGCGAGCGTGCGGAACGTCGAAGGCAACTGTGCCGGCTCGGCGGTCGTTGTCGCGTGGCGCCGTGACGATGAATCCACGCGCGTCGGCAAGTTCGATGAGCCGCGACGTCTGTCGGACGCTCTTCTCGCGGATGGCGACCATCGTGGCTTCGCGGAGGATCCGCGGACCTTCGCTCGCAGCGAACAGCGCCGGAATTACGGGCGTACCGGTGAGCCAACCCCATGCGCCACTGGCGTACGACATCTCCGGCTCGAAGGCAAACGGGTGCTCGTGCGCCTGCCAGCCGGTCAGCGCTGGCGAGATCTCACTCACCTTGGGACTGACCCACAGGAACGATCCGCCGGGCCCGCCGCAGAGCCACTTGAGCACTCCGCCGGTGAGGAAATCGGCATCCATCGCCTTTACGTCGACGGGCACGACGCCCACCGAGTGGTACGCATCGAGCGCCACGAGCGCGCCCATCCGATGTGCATGCGCGCAGATGCGGGCAGCATCGAGGATATAGGCAGAGCGGAAGAGCACGTGTGAGATCGATACGAGACGCGTGCGTTCGTCGATCGCCGCGAGCAGCCGATCCTCGTCGATGCTGATGCCGTCATCACTCGGAACCACGACGATGCGCGCGCCGAGCTTGGTCGCGAGCGCGTCGTACACGTAGCGCACCGACGGGAAATCCATCTCCGTCATGACGATGGTATCTCGGCCGTCCTTCCTGTAGTCGAGCGACGAGAGGATCTGCGCCTGCGCGATGGTGACGTTCGGAACCATTGCCACCTCGCCAGCACCCGCGCCAATGAGCGGCGCAATCTCGTCGCCGACCTTGATCGGCATCTCCCACCAGCCCTGCGCCCACGCGCGCACACCGCGCGTGGCCCACTGATCCGCATACTCCTTCAACCGATCGGGAACGGCACGCGGCATCGCCCCCAGGGAGTTGGAGACGAGATACGTCGTGCTGTGAAGGATCGGAAACTGATCGCGGAAGCGAAGCAGGGAATCGTCGGTCATGCCACTACTCCCGTTCTATCAGAGGTGCGCGTGTCCCTGCAATGAAATAAAGCGCCGACGCCACCACCACCACCGCCGCGAGCACACTCCACTCCTTGACCGTCACGCTTGCGAGGAGAAAAAGCACCGCTGCAGCCGCGAGAGCCGGTACGATTGCTCCGCCGGGAACGCGAAACGCGCCAGGCATCGCTGGTGTTCGTCGCAGCTTCCACGCTGCCGCCGCACAGCCGAGGTACACGAGCGCGGCCGAGACGTTCGCGATGATGGCGAGTGCCTCGAACTTGTTCGTCACGGCGAGCACCCACGCAAGCGCCGACTGCGCAATGATCGCCACCCACGGCGTGTGGTATCGCGGATGCACGCGCGCCAGCTGATGGGGAAGAATTCCGTCGCGGCCAAAGGCGAACAGCGCCCGTGGAACCGCGAGCATCATTCCGCTCAAGTAGCCGAACGCCGAAATCAGGAAGCCCGTCGAAAGCATCACCACGCCCCACGGACCGAACACCTTGCCGGCCGCCGTCGCGAGTGGCGTCGCATCGCCCACCAACGCGCTGCCGAGCACTCCCTGCGCCACGACCTGCAGGCCGATGTAGAGCAGCGTGATCAGCGCCATCGCCAGGAATACAGCGCGAGGTACCGTGCGCGCCGTGTCGCGGACTTCGCCACTCGGCACCAGCGCGGACTCCACGCCGGCGAAGGCGAAGATGAGGATCACTGAAGCGCGCGAGAGGTCGCCGACCGCGGGCGTATGCGTCCACCGCAGGTTCTGCGTGTCGATCGCGAACAGCCCGACACCGAGCAACAATAGAAGGGGCGCGAGCTTGGCGACGGTGAGCATCGTGTTCAACCGCGTGCCCTGCTTCACTCCGAGAACATTGATCAATGTCACGGCCGCGAACATCACGGCGAGAAAGAGCGCGCGTCCTGCCGTAGAGCCGAGAGCTGGAACGAGCCGCGCCGCCGCATCAGCAAAGAGGCCGGCCACGCCGGGAATCGCTGTCGCACCGATGAGCCACAGCATCACGCCGACGAGAAAGCCGACGTAGCGCCCGAACGTCATCTCGACGTACGCGTACGGTCCGCCGGTGAGCGAGATGCGGCTGCCCGCTTCCGCGATACAAAGGACGATGAGTCCCATGACGACGGCGCATACGAGATACGCGAGTGGCGCCGCGGCGCCAAGACGGCCGGTGACGTCAGGGCTCGCAGGCAGGCGAAAGATCCCGCCGCCAACGGTGACGTTGACGATGCTCGCTGCGAGACCCAGAGTGCCGATGGCGCGGACGAGACTTGCGTCAACGCCCCGTGAAGATTGCGAAGGCTCGCTCACGGCTGCGTCGCGACGCGAGGCAAACGGAACTCCGCGTCCTTGTTCCAGGTCGGCACACTGGGTGAGTTGGCGAGCAGCGTCCCGAAGCGATGCACGATCGTCGCGAGTTGAACAGCACCGGCAAGGTCGAAGTCGGGACGGTATGCGTCGGACGGCTGATGATAGCGGTGTGCCGTGTAGTCGTCCGCCTGTGCGATTCCCCAATCCTTGGGACGACCGACGATGTCGGTGCCCGCGCCGATGGACACGGAAGGAACTCCAGCCTTCGCGAACGAGAAATGATCGGAGCGATAGAACGAGCCTGCCTCGGGATGCTGCTCCGGGCCGAGGCGAATGCCCTCAGTCTTCACCATGGCCGCGAGCTGTGGGCCGAGGGAGCTCTTGGCCTCGCCGAGCACGCGGAGATCGCGCGTGCGGCCGAGCAGGTTGCCGCCATCCATATTGAGATTCGCCACGATCTGCGTCACGGGCACCGTCGGATTCTCGGCGAAATACGCGGAGCCGAGCAGTCCGGATTCCTCGGCGGTGACGAAGATGAAGAGTTGCGATCGCTTCGGGCGCGGGCCTGCCGCAGCGGCGCGCGCGACGGCGAGCATGTCCGCGACACCGGAGGCGTTGTCGAGCGCGCCGTTATAGATCGAGTCGCCGTTCACGGCGGGACCGATGCCGAGGTGATCCCAGTGTGCGGAGTAGGCGATGTACTCCTTGTCGAGCAGCCTGTCCTTGCCTCGCACCACGCCGACGACATTCTCCGAGCGGAGATGCTGCACCGTGTTCCTGAAACGCAGGTCGATGGTGATGCCCGTGGAAACTGGACGGAACTCGCGTGTGGCCGCCTGGCGTCGAAGCGCACGGAGATCGAGTCCCGCCTGCGCGAGCAGTGACGAGGCCAGGCTGTCGGTGATCCAGCCGCGAACGCCGAGTGGTGGCGGAAGCTTGGGGTCGCGCGGGAGCATGCGCTGTTCCTTGGCCCACGATCCGACGACGGTGTGCATGGATAGCCGGCGCGTTCCGTGGTATGCACGATGAGCATACCTGCTGCACCACGACGCTCCGCCTCCTCGAACTTGTAGGTCCACCGGCCGTAGTACGTCATCGCCCGTGCGCCGAAGCGGTTCGGCTCGGCGGCCGTCTCCGGCGGATCGTTCACCAGGACGAGGAGGATTTTTCCCTTGACGTCGGCATCCCTGAAATCATTCCACTGGTACTCGGGAGCGGTTGCACCATAGCCGACGAACACCAACTCACCGCGCGCTGCGCTCTCAGCGGCGGCACTCCCCGCCCATACCACGACGTCCTCGGGATAGCGCAGCGTCGACGTCGCCTTGCCCGATGCCGACATTGTGATCGAGGACACATCGGCGCCGACGACATCGATGGGAACATCCTGGAAGTAGGAGCCGTTGACGCCGGGCTCGACGCCAGCGGCACGGAGTTGGCTCGCGATGTATTCGGCAGCGATGCGTCCGCCGCGTGTGGCGGGTGCGCGTCCCTCGAGAAGATCCGAGCTGAGAAAGCGAAGATGTCCGTCGATTTCCGCTGTCGTGATTCGAGGACTAGCTTGTGCGGATGCGATGGCGGGACCAGCCAGCAGCGCGGCGGCGAGGATGGCGCGATACGTCGGCGTCATGTGCTCTCGAAAGTTGCGTGAAGGTGCGGCCCGAAGTTCGCAGAGAGGTTGGCTGAAAGATTAGATCGCGCGCCCCCACGGCGCCACCATGCACGATGCTGCTGCTCCACCGTTCATGCATCGACACACCCGTACCAGAACTCACATGACCGCACGCTTTCGCAGCACTCGCTCGCTTGTCTTCGCACTCGGCGCGACCGTTCTCTTCGTCGCTCCGCTTCACGCGCAGGATGCGTCGCTCGCTGCGCCGGTTTCGGCGCCGGTAGTCGCGCCAGAGTCACAGCCAGCGGTGCAGACTCGGACTGGTCCCACGATGGACGCCGCCACGATTGCGGTGAAGAATGTCTCGTCGGAGCTGAAGGCTCCTGCTCCCGCGGCAGGCAAGTATTACGACCAGGGCACCAAGCTGATGATCGTCGGCGGTGCGGCCATTCTCACCGGTATCGTCGTCGGTGGAGACGCGGGCCATGCGATCTCGATCGTCGGTGCGGTCGTTGGTTTGTACGGGTTGTACAAGTACCTGGAGTAGTCCCCCGGCTCATTCACTCGAACTCGGCCAACAACTCGCGAAGATGTCGGCGCGCAATCCGCTCGTCCTCGACGAGTAGTACGCGCGTCGTCATCCGACCGGCAACGCGGTATACGTGTTCGAGATGATCATGAAGTTGGCCGGAAGCGTCAGCGTCACGGTGAAGCCGGCGCCCGGCGCGGTCGTCACGGTGAAGTGCCCAACTTTCGGATATCGCGTCTCGAGCCGCTGTCGTCCCACGCGGAGCCCGAGCCCCTGTGCAGCACGCACACCTTCCTCCACGGCGCCAGGCCCGTCGTCCGCAATGACGAGGATGAGCTGATCGTCCTCCAGCGCCGCACCGATGGTGATGGTACCGCCGCCCGCGCGCGGCGAGATGGCGTGCTTGATCGCGTTCTCGACGATCGGCTGCAGTGTGAGCGAGGGGATCATGCAGTCGAGCGACTCGAGATCGATCTGCTCGACGACGTTTAGCCGGTCGCCGAGCCGCAACTGCTCGAGTGCGAGATAGTCGCGCACGAAACCCAGCTCCTCGGCGAGCGTGACCTCGTCCTGCTCGAGACGCCTGGCGTCGAGCACGTAGCGAAGGAGGTCGGCGAATCGCTCGAGTGCCTGCTGCGCCGTGACGGGATCGCGCTGCAGCAGCGCCGAGACCGTGTGCAGCGTGTTGAAGAGAAAGTGCGGATTGAGCTGTCCGCGCAATACCTCGAGCTCCGCATGCATGCGCAGCGCCTCTGCGCGCGCGGCCGCGGCTTCACGCTCGCGCAACCTGCCCGTCACGCGCAGAGCGTACGAGACGCCGGCAATCACACCGTACACCCACAGCCCGGTGAGAAACTGCCAGCCATCGAACACTTCGTCCGAGCGCATGATGGCGTCCACGCCGATGCGCAGCAGGAGATGGAGTACGATCGTCGCCAACCACGCGAGCGAGTACATGGATGCCAACAGCACCTGTGTGACGACGAACGACGAATACTTTCGATCGGGCCACCGAATGCGCGCGGTCGCATGCCAAATCACTGCGCCGAGCAACGCGGCGGACGCCACGTACACCAGCGAACCCTCGAGCGCGCCGCCGAATGGCAGACCGCGCATCCGCATCAGCAGGTTCGTGTATCCGATGAGCACGGGCACCCACGCCAACGCGTAGAGCGCCCACCCACGCCATCTGCGGTTCAAGTCGTCACTCCGTCTTCTGGAGGGCGGGAATGAGCACTTGGCTCACCCACAGGTAGTTTGGCTCCGCGTCGAGCGCCTTCTTGTACGCTGCCATCGCTTCTGCTTTACGGCCTGTACACTCCTTGACCTGCCTGCCCACTCCGATGGCGTGAACAGCGCGTCATCCCTTGTACGATGGTCCGCTCGAAGAGGTCGCGCGGCAGCTTGATGAAGCGCGCCACGTCCGGTGCTGATGCACCGGTAGAGGCGAGACGATCATACCTTGGATCGCGTAGCGTTGATAGTGCAGCAGCAGCGCATCATCCGGGAAGACCACAAGTGATCGATCTAAGAGCGTCCTCAGATTGGCGAGGTGCGTCATGCCGCCACTCAGCGACGCCGACTCGATTTCTCGATGCGCGGCCCAACCAACCGCCTGCGCTTCCGACTGTGCGCTCGCGCACATCGGCAGCAGCGTCAACGCGGCGAGAATGCATGGAGTCCGAGATGCGATGCTCATGCGCGACCCCACCCGCATCCTCTTGGCTCGGTTGCAACTCTTCGGCGGACCGTCCGATCGAGTCGGTGAGCTGTCTGAAACCGCGTGAAAGGCGCTCCGTACCGGATGACGCCGCGTTACCTTGGGCACGGCGCTTGTATAGGTCGGCCTGCCAAGGACAGTTCGCTACCCGGAGCACCTCGTGAGCAGACGCATCGCCCTCGTCCTTGGCGGCGGGGGATTGAAGGGATTTGCACATATCGGCGTCCTTCGGGCGCTCGAAGAGTTGAAGATCGTCCCCGACCTGTTTGCGGGAACGAGCATCGGCGCCATGGTCGCAGGGTCGTACCTCTGTGGCATGACCTCCGAGAAGCTCGCGGCGTCCGCCATGGCCATGCGCCGACGCGATCTCTTTCGCGTCAATCACTTCGGCATGCTGCTCGATCGCATGCGGTCACCGTCGATCTACCTCGAGGAGCCGCTGCGCGAGCTGGTCAACAACGGTATCCCCGAGGGGCCGTTCAAGAGCCTTCCCAAGCGACTGCTGGTCAACACGGTCGACGTCGATCGCGGCTCACGCGTCGTCTGGGGGTTGCCTGGCCTCGAGGACGCCAGCGTTCGCGATGCAGTCTACGCGTCGTGCGCCCTGCCGGGCTTCTTCCCGCCAGGCCACGTGCTGGACCGCACGTGCATCGACGGCGGAGTGGTGGACAACCTCCCCGTCTCCATTACCTCACGCTTCGCCGACATCATCATCGCGGTGGATGTCGGCAGCTCGGACGCGACGCAGGAGACGCGCGCCGACACCCAGGGCTTCGCGACGCTCTACATGCGCGCCGCCACCATGATGTTCCACGCGCTGCAGCAGTCACCGCTCGAACGGTGGCACGGGCCACCCATGGTGCTCATCCGCCCGAAGCTCGACGACTCCAATTGGTTGAGCTTCACCAATACCGAAGAGAACATCGAGGAGGGCTATCGCTCCGCCAAGCGCGCCCTCGAGCGGTTCGATTCGTACTGGGACAACCCGGGCTGCGTGTTTCCGCGGCGCCGAGTCGCGATCAGCGTCGACGAGGAGAAGTGCATCAGCTGCGGCATCTGCGTTACGCTCGCGCCGGCCGTCATGGGGCTCGACAGCCGCGGCAAGGCGTATGCCCGCACGCACATCGTCGAATGGTCGCCCGCGGACGGCGGCTTCGTGCACGAATGCCCCACGCTGGCGATCACGGCGAAGAACGTCGACCGCCGAGCGTCGAGCATGAACGAGGAAGCGCAGCGCGATCCGACGCCGAGTGGTGCTGGCGCCGGCTGACCGCGATTTGCCTCAGCTGGCGGAGAGCTGTCTCACGATGCGTTCGTACACATCGACGGCCGTCTGAAGCTCCGCGATCTCCACGAACTCGTCATCGCGATGCGCCACGTGAATCGAGCCGGGACCGTAGAGGTATGGCGTGCCCCACGACGGCATCGCCGGAATGTCCGTCGCGAATGCGACGACCGACGTCGGATAGCCGGGCAGAGCCGAGAGGCGCACCAGTGGCACTTCGATCGTGCGCTCCAACGCGGCGCGCTTCCCCGCCCACTCAGTCAACAGCTTCCACACGACGTCGCCGTGCGTGACCAGACGGGCCATCAACCGCGCTTCCGCATGTGGCGCCAGAACATTGTCCGCCACGCCGCCCGACAGCTTGCCAATGTTGATCGTCGTTTCGCCGAGCAGCTCGTCGGTGGGAAGGTCGAGTGCGTCGAGCTCCGCCAGCAGATGCACGAGCGCGTGTGTTGCCGACCGGCCCAGCTGCGGATAGGCCGAGTGTGCGGCCTCACCCACAGTTCTGATGATGAATCGCATCGCGCCCTTGGTACCCAGCGCCAACGTGCTCTCCGTCGGCTCGCCATTCACGAGCGCCTTGCTCACGAACCCGGTGCGCTTGAGCCATTCGTCGGCAGCATGCGCTCCGTCATGAGTCGTCTCTTCACCGACGACGAACAGCATCGCGACCGACATACCGTCGCGACGGATCCGCTCCGCGGCGCAGAGCATCGACGCCGCGATGCCCTTGGCGTCGCACGCCCCGCGACCGAGGATTCTCGTTCCGTCGCGCCTCGGCGGCAGATACGGTGGAACCGTATCGAGATGCGTGGACAGCGTGACGTACGGTCCTTCACCGGTCGTCGCCAGCAGGTCGAACCTGCCGAGCGGAGCGGGGATGTGCGTCACGCGCCAGCCACGAGCGGTCAGCTCAGCGCCGAACGCGTCGATCAGCGCGATCTCGGAGCCGCTCGTGGAGTCGAAGGACATCAACCACTCCGTCGTGGCGGCGACATCGGAGAGGTCAGCAGGAAAGGGGTTCGTCGGCACTGGCGAAGGGTGACCGGTGTGCCCCGCCGGGTCAACCGGGCACATCTCCGCATCGCGCTGGTAATCGTTGTAGATTCCCCGCAGCCTGCCGTCAGAGCCGTACGCTTCCGGCAGTGGCTCCGTTCTCCACCGTCGCCGGGCCGAGAACCGCGGCGACACCGCGAGACCCAGCAATGACCTCTCTCAATTCGTTCGCCAGCCGCGCGACGCTCGACGTCGCGGGCAAACCGTACACGATCTACCGTCTCGACGCACTCAGGGCCCTCTCGGGCGGCAAGAGCGACACCCTCCCCTTCAGCCTCAAGATTCTCCTCGAGAATCTCCTGCGCAACGAAGACGGCGCCTTCGTCAAAAAGGCCGACATCGAGACCATGGCGAGCTGGGACGTCTGCGCCAAGATCGAGAAGGAGATCGCCTTCCGCACGGCCCGCGTGCTGCTGCAGGACTTTACCGGGGTGCCGGCCGTCGTCGACCTCGCCGCCATGCGCGACGCCCTGTCAGCGCTCGGCGGCAACGCACAGCGCATCAACCCGCTCCAGCCCGTCGACCTCGTCATCGATCACTCGGTGCAGGTCGACGAGTACGGCACCGACGCCGCATTCCTCATCAACACGGACCTCGAGTTCGAGCGCAACGTCGAGCGGTATGTCTTCCTGCGTTGGGGACAGGACGCCTTCAAGAACTTCCGCGTCGTTCCGCCCGGCACCGGCATCTGCCATCAGGTGAATCTCGAGTACCTCGGCAAGACGGTGTTCGTCAACGAGGAAACTGGCGAGGCATACTGCGACTCGCTCGTGGGCACCGACTCGCATACGACGATGATCAACGGCCTCGGCGTATTGGGTTGGGGCGTCGGCGGCATCGAGGCCGAAGCCGCAATGCTCGGCCAGCCCGTGAGCATGCTCATTCCGGAAGTCGTCGGTTTCAAGCTGCACGGCAAGCTGCCCGCCGGCACCACGGCCACGGACCTCGTGCTCACCGTTACCGAGATGCTCCGCAAGAAGAAGGTCGTCGGCAAGTTCGTCGAGTTCTATGGTAGTGGTCTGAGCTCGCTCAGTCTCGCTGATCGCGCGACGATCGCGAACATGGCGCCCGAGTATGGCGCGACCATGGGCTTCTTCCCCGTCGACGTCGAGACGCTCAACTACCTGCGCCTCTCCGGCCGCAGCGACGCGCATGTCGCGCTCGTCGAAGCGTATACCAAGGCGCAGGGTCTCTTTCGCACCGACGAGACGGCCGATCCGTCGTTCACCGACACCATCGAGCTCGATCTCTCCACCGTCGAGCCGAGTCTCGCAGGGCCGCGCCGGCCGCAGGATCGCGTGCCACTCAGCAAGGCGGCGGCGATGTACAAGGAAGCGCTCGCGGTAGACAAGGCGAAGCTCCTCCATCCTGTTGCCGCCACCGCTGAAACGCAGAAGAAGCCGGAAGCCACGAAGGTCGCGCCCGACGTGAAGGGCGCGGTGATCCGGCAGGACGACGAAGGTGGCGCGCAGCAGCAGCACCCCGAGCACGATCACGAAGGCGTTGCGTGCACGTACAAGGGCGCGAACTTCGATCTCCGTGACGGCGCCGTGGTGATCGCCGCGATCACGAGCTGCACCAACACGTCGAACCCGGGCGTGATGCTCGCGGCCGGCCTGCTCGCGAAGAACGCTGTCGAGAAGGGCCTCGCAGTGAAGCCGTGGGTCAAGACGTCGCTCGCGCCTGGATCGAAGGTCGTCACCGACTACTTCAATGCGGCCGGTGTCACTCAGTACCTCGACAAGCTCGGCTTCAACCTCGTCGGTTACGGCTGCACCACGTGCATCGGTAACTCGGGACCTGTGCCCGACGTCATCGCCAGTGCGATCGAAAGCGGCAAGCTGTTCGTCGCGAGCGTGCTCTCGGGCAATCGCAACTTCGAGGGCCGAGTCAATCCGCTCACGCGCTACAATTACCTGGCCTCACCACCACTGGTGGTGGCATACGCGCTTGCCGGCCGCATGGACCTCGACCTCACCCGTGAACCGCTCGGCATCGGCAACGACGGGCCTGTGTTCCTCCGCGACATCTGGCCGAGCGCGAAGGACGTGCAGGACGAAATCCTCCGTTCGGTGAAGCGGGAGCACTTCCTGAAGCAATACGCCGACGTCTTCAAGGGTGACGAGCACTGGCAGGGACTCGACGTGCCGCAGGGTGAGACGTACGCCTGGCAGCATGACTCCACGTACGTGAAGAACCCGCCGTACTTCGAGGGCATGACGATGACGCCGCCGGGCATCCGCGCCATTGCCGGCGCGAAGGCACTCGCGCTGCTCGGCGACTCGATCACGACGGATCACATCTCGCCGGCCGGCAACATTCCGGCAGCGAGCCCCGCAGGGAAGTGGCTGGTGGAGCACGGCGTCGAGAAGCGCGACTTCAATTCGTATGGCGCGCGTCGCGGCAATCACGAGGTGATGATGCGCGGCACCTTCGCGAACATTCGTCTGCGCAACGAGATGGCGCCCGGCACCGAGGGTGGTTGGACAGCGACGGACCCGGGAGGCACGCCTCAGTTCATCTACGACGCAGCGATGGAGTATGCAAAGGCCGGTACGCCGCTCGTGATCGTTGCGGGGAAGGAGTACGGCACGGGCTCGTCACGCGACTGGGCCGCGAAGGGCACGGTGCTGCTCGGCGTTCGCGCCGTGATCGCCGAAAGCTTCGAGCGGATTCATCGCTCGAACCTCGTGGGCATGGGCGTGCTGCCTCTCGAGTTCACGAATGCGGAGACCCGGCAGTCGCTCGAGCTCACGGGCTTCGAGACGTATGACATCGAAGGTCTGGGCGACGACCTCACGCCGCGCAGCACGCTTACCATCAAGGCCACGTCGCGCCACGGCGCCGTGAAGACGTTCAAGGTGCTCTGCCGGATCGATACGCCAGAGGAGCTCAACTACTACAAGCACGGCGGCATCCTGCCTTACGTGCTGCGGTCGTTGGCGAAGAAGTAGGGCCGCGAACGCCGTCTACGAGGCTACTTCTTGTAGACGGCCCGAGCGCGCCACGCGGCGACATCGAGCGCCGCTCATTCGATGTACAGGAACCCCAGGCGTCGCGTCATCCTACCGTTCGCCGAGACGAATTTCGCGGCTCGATGATCGGGCTCGCGGTCCCATCGAGCATCGAGTTGTGGCGCTTGTTCTGCGTCGCCGCCTCGATCTGCGCGAGAAGATCGCGCTCGATGCCGCGCACGTCGAGAGGTTGCAGCATGTGCATGAGCTC
>JAQBPV010000037.1 GCA_028287345.1 Gemmatimonadota bacterium | reverse complement strand
GGAGCAACGCTGCATCTCATCAAGCCGTTGGGCTTCTCGCTCGACGAGCGCGAGGTGAAGCGCGCGGGACTCGACTACTGGGAGCATGTCGACATCCGCGTCTGGGAAAGTTGGGACGCGTTCGAGCGCGAGCTTCCAACACTTGGCGCCGCGTACTTCTTCTCCACCAGGGCGAAGCGACTGCTGTGGGACGCCCCACTCGGCGCGACCGAAGACGTCGTCCTCGTATTCGGCCGAGAGACGGGCGGTTTCAGTGCGTCGATTCATGAGCGGTATGGCGAGCGCATGGTCGCGATGCCGATTCACTCCGAGCGCGTGCGATCCCTCAACCTGTCGACGTCGGTGGGGATCGCACTGTACGAGGTGCTGCGACAGCGCCGCGATTCAACGCCGAACGATGCGCAGGATCGCGACGGGTGACGTGAGCGTCTGCCCGTTGGCCGGCTGCGACTGAATCTGCCGGACCACGTCCATTCCGCGCGTGACACGCCCGAAGGCCGCGAAGCCCTGACCATCGGGATTGCGATGCCCGGCGAAGTCCAGCGCGGGCTGCTCGCCGATCGTGATGAAGAACTGGTTGGTGCCCGTGTCCGGCCCGCTGCGGGCCATCGATAGCACGCCGTCGCCATGATGCAGTTTCGTGACGCTCGTGCGCTCGAGCGGAATGGCCGGGAAGCCCTCCGCACGTTTCTCGCGCGCGATGCCGCCTTGAATGACCTCGATCTTCACCGAGTCGTTCGGTTGGTTCGCGAGCGTCACGGTTCGAAAGAAACTCCCTCCGTCGAACAGCTTTCCGTCGATGTAGCGCAGGAAGTTCGTGACCGTCACCGGTGCGGCGGCCGAGTCGAGCTCGGCGTCGATGGTGCCGAGCTGGGTCTCGATGACGATGGGGATCGCCTTGGTGGTTTGCTGCGCGCCGACGGGAGGCGCCAGCATCACGGCGAACAGAATGAAAGTGTATCGCATCACGAGAAGCTATCGCGCAAACGGGGCGCGCGTAGCTTTGTCGCCATGAGATCGCTCATGCTGATCGTCACAGCGCTGCTCGGGACGCAACCATAGGGAGAGTAGCACAATGGAAAGACGCAGCTTCCTGTCGAAGTCCGCAGCCGTAGTCGGCGCAGCAGCCATTGGCCGACACGCGAGCCTCTTCGACGTGCCCGAGCTGGCTGCTGCCGAGGAGACGAAGGTAGCCGCCGTGCCGATCACCGACGCCGAGCGACTCGCGCGAATCGAGAAGGCACGACGGCTGATGATCGAGAATGGCATCGACGCCATCCTCCTCGAGGGCGGCACGAGCATGTTCTACTACACCGGCGTTCGCTGGGGAAACAGCGAGCGCACCTTCGCGGTCGTCATACCGGCGCGCGGTGAGCTGGCGTGGGTCACGCCTGGCTTCGAGGAAGCGCGCGCACGTGAGCTGATCAAGTTCTCGAAGGACGTCCGCGTCTGGCAGGAGGACGAGAGTCCGTACAAGGTCATCGCCGGCATCCTTCGCGACCGCGGCGTCACTGGCAAGGTCGGCATCGAGGAGCGGCTCCGCTTCTTCGTCTCCGACGGCGTCCGACAGGAGATGCCGTCGCTGCAGTTCGTGAGCGCCACGCCGGTGACGGCCGGCTGCCGCATGATCAAGTCGTCGGCGGAGATCGCGCTCATGACGCGCGCGAACGAAATCACGCTGCAGGCCATCGGAGCGACGTTCAAGTCACTGAAGGACGGGATGACCAACCAGCAGGTATCCGAGTCCGTTGCCGCGACGACAAAGACGCTCGGCGGACGTGCCGACGGTGCGCTGGTCATCTTCGGCAAGTACACCGCGTTTCCGCATGGCAGCGTGCAGCCGCAGAAGCTGCGCGAAGGCGACGTCGTGCTCATCGATGCCGGATGCACTGTCGAAGGCTATGTCTCCGACATCACGCGGACGTCGGTGTTCGGCAAGCCGACGCAGCGCATGCGCGACGTGTGGGACATCGAGCAGCGCGCGCAGAATGCCGCCTTCGCGGCCGCGCAGGTCGGTGCGACATGTGAGTCCGTCGACGCCGCCGCGCGAAAGGTGATCACCGACGCTGGATTCGGCCCGGACTACAAGGTGCCGGGACTGCCACATCGCACTGGACACGGCATCGGGCTCGATGGACACGAGTGGACCAACTTCGTGCGCGGGAATACCACGCGTCTCGCTCCGGGCATGTGCTTCAGCGATGAGCCGACGATCGCCATCTATGGGGAATTCGGTGTGCGCCACGAGGACTGTCTGCACATGACGGAGGCTGGGCCGAAGTTCTTCAATGCACAGTCGAAGTCGATCGAGCAGCCGGTGTGAAGGCTCTGGCGACTTCGGCCTGCCCCCACCATGAGCGTTCCCCAACCCACGACAGCGACGTTAGCTTTCGCGGGTATGCCTCCTTCACGTCCTGAATCCGATATTCCGCGCGGCTGGATCATCCCCATCGGCGGTAAGCTCGTCGATGAGGAGATCCTCGAGCGTTTCGTCGTGCTGTGCGGTGGCCCTGCTGCTCGTATCGCCATCATTCCCACGGCATCGAGCGAGCCGGACATCGGCACGTTCTATGAGCGGGACTTCCGGAGGCACGGCGTCGCGCAGGCGAAGTCGCTCCACTTCGAGCGCCGCAGCGATTGCGACGACCGCGATTGGCTGACCTGGTTGGGCAGCGCCACGGGCATCTTCATCGCTGGCGGCAATCAGCTCAAGCTCACGGCGACGCTGGGCGGAACGCTCGCCGCGCGTCTCATGCGCCAGCGCAACGCGGCGGGTGTGCACGTCGCCGGCACGAGCGCGGGAGCAGCATTCCTGAGCGAGCACATGATCGCCTACGGCGACGAGGGCCCGACTCCCCGCGCCGGCATGGTCACGATGTGCGCAGGGCTCGGCCTCACCAACCGCGTGATCGTCGACCAGCACTTTCGTCAGCGCGACCGGCTCGGCCGTCTGCTCACGGCACTCGCCTACAATCCGTTCGCCGTGGGCCTCGGCGTCGACGAGGATACGGCAGCGTTCATCTCGCCCGAGGACGTCGTCGAAACGCAGGGCTCGGGCGCGGTGACGATCGTCGACACCTCCGACGTGCAGTATTCATCCATAGCCGACGCAAAACCCGGCGAGGCCATCACGTTGCTCGGCGCCAAGGTGCACGTGCTGGGGCAGGGCGCAACGTTCGATCTCACGACTCGAAAGGCCGACGGCGCTTCCGCCTTCGTCATCAGCGACTAGCACGCCATGGAGATTCTCGAGCGGTCCACCTACGTGGGGCCGAGCCACTACGCGCACTTTCCGGTGATTCGGCTCGAGCTCGACCTGGGTGTCCTCGAGCAATGGCCAACGGGAAAACTGGGCGAAGGGTTCGTGAATTCGCTGCTCGAGGCGCTGCCTGGCCTCAGGGAGCATGGCTGCTCCTACGGTGAGCCCGGCGGATTCGTGCGTCGCATGACCGAAGACGAAGGCACATGGCTCGGCCACGTGCTCGAGCACATGGCGATCGAGCTGCAGAACGTGGCCGGCGTGAAGGTCACCTTCGGCAAGACGCGCGAGACCACGCGGCCCGGCGTGTACGACGTCGTGTTCGAATACGAGCAGGAGGACGTGGGCATCGAGGCGGCGGACGTCGCGCTCGAGCTGCTACACTATCTGCTGCCGCGCGACCTTCGTCCGCCGGGACACCTCGATGACACATTCGACCTGGTCGCCCGCCGTGATGAGTTCATTCGCTACGCACAGCGTCGCGCACTCGGGCCGAGCACGGCGAGCATCGTCCATGCGGCCGAAGCGCGCGACATTCCGTGGCTGCGGCTGAACGAGCAGAGTCTCATTCAGCTCGGCTACGGCTGCAACCAGCAGCGCATCCAGGCGACGATTACCGGCCGCACGTCGCACATTTCAGTGGAGCTCGCGTCGGACAAGGAGGAGACCAATCGCATCCTGTCGCGACTTGGTCTTCCCGTGCCGAAGCAGCGTCTCGTGCAGACGGCTGACCGCGCCGTCGCGGCGGCAACGCGCATTGGATATCCCGTCGTCACGAAGCCGTACAATGGTAATCATGGTCGTGGCGTGTCGATTGGGTTGTCCAGTCCGGAGGAAGTAAAAGTCGGCTTCGCGCGCGCGCAGGAGCATTCGCGCAGCGTCATCGTCGAGAGCTACATCCTCGGCCACGATCATCGGATGCTCGTGGTGAACGGCGAGCTCGTCGCAGTGTCGAAGCGCGAACCGGGCAAGGTCGTCGGCGACGGTGTGAGCACCATCGAGCAACTCGTCGCGGAAGTGAACAGCGACCCCCGCCGAGGGATCGGTCACGAGAAGGTGCTGACGCAGATCGAGCTCGACGAACAGGCGATGGGGCTGCTCGCGAAGTTGAACTACACGCCGCAGACGGTCGTCCCCGCCGGCGAGACGGTCTACCTCCGGCTCACGGCCAACCTGTCGACTGGTGGAACGGCGGCGGACATGACGGACGTCGTGCATCCCGACAACGCCGAGATGGCGATCCGGGCCATCCAGGCGATCGGGCTCGACATCGGCGGGGTGGACTTTCTGTCGCCCGACATCACGCAGTCGTACAAGGATGTCGGCGGAGCGGTATGCGAGGTGAACGCGGCGCCCGGCTTCCGCATGCATGCGGCGCCGAGTGAGGGACGTCCGCGCGATGCGGCGGGCAAGGTCATCGACATGCTCTTCCCGAAGAACGCGCCGAGCACGATTCCCATTGCGGCCATCACAGGGACGAACGGGAAGACGACGACTGCTCGCCTGCTCGCGCACATCCACAAGCTCGCCGGCAAGCGCGTCGGTCTCACGACCACCGACGGTGTCTACATCGACGGACAGCGCACGGTCGAAGGCGACATGACGGGTCCGACGTCGGCGCGCATCGTGTTGAGCGATCCGGCGGTGGAAGTCGCAGTGCTCGAGACGGCGCGCGGTGGACTGCTGCGTGCCGGCATGGCGATGCGGCACGTCGACGTCGGCGCTGTGCTCAACATCCAGCCCGACCACCTCGGCCAGAAGGGCATCGACACGCTCGAGCAGTTGGCCGAGGTGAAGCGCACGATCGTGGAAATGGCGACGGATACTGCGGTGCTCAACGCCGACGATCCGCTCACGCTGCGCATGGCCGCGTACACGGATGCGAAGCACATCTGCTACGTGACGATGGATCCGGCGCACGACCTCGTGCGCGAGCACATTCGTGCGGGCGGGCGTGCCTGCGCCATCGAGGCCGGCGTGAACGGCCACATGATCACGATCTATGATCACGGCGCGCACATTCCGCTGCTGTGGACGCACCTGATTCCCGCGACGCTCGAAGGACGCGCGACGTTCAACGTGCAGAACGCGATGTTCGCAGCCGCGATGGCGTTTGCCATGGGTGTAAAGTTGGAAGACATCCGTCATGGGCTCCGCACCTTCGATACGACGTTCTTTCAGGCGCCGGGCCGTCTGAACGTGTACGACGAGCATCCATTCAAGGTGCTCTTCGACTACGGGCACAATGCACATGCCGTCGGCGCGCTCTGCCAGCTCGCCAATCGACTGAGCACCAAGGGTCGTCGCATCTGCGTCGTCGCTGCGCCGGGCGATCGCCGCGACGAGGACATCTACGCCATCGGCGCCGTGGCTGCCGCGGGCAACTTCGATCACTACATCTGCCGCCGCGACGACGGCGTGCGTGGCCGCGGCGACGACGAAGTGCCGCGGATGCTCGTGGACGCTCTGCGCAATGCGGGCATCGAGGACGATCGCATCACGATGATCGTCGACGAGGAGCAGGCGATCGACGCGGCGCTGAAGATGGGACGCACGGGCGATCTCCTGCTGATCTTCGCCGATGCGCTCGCGCGCGGCTGGAAGCAGATCGTCAACTTCAACGCGACGGAGCACGAGTCGCTGGTGCCGGCGCCGCGTGCGGCACGCGCGGTGCCGCGTGAGGCGCCAATGGAAGAGGCGCCGGCTGAGGACGTGTCACCGGCGCGAACTCCGGCGGCACATCAGCCGATGCCGATCACGTGGTCCTCCAAGGTCGACGAGCTGGTGCTGTTGCGGGAGACGCGCGGCGTGATCCCGGCGCGCGAAGCGAACGATTGAGAAGTTGACCGCAGAGCTTCCGGAATTCCCATCGCCATCGATCGTCGACTCGCGGCGACTGATGGGGCCCAACCTGTACAGCGACCGGATGGGCGTCGTCCTCGAAGTGAGATTCGATGACGATTGTGCCGAGTCGCTCCTGGCCGCGTGGGCGTCGGAGGCGTCGCGGCTCATCGCGTTCCTTGGTTGGGGCATACCGGAGCTGCGCGTTCGGCCGGAGCACGGCGGCGCGAGCCTGTTCTTCGTCGCACCGGTCGATGCGCTGATGGCGTCTACCGAAGTGAACGAGCAGGCGTGGGTGTTGGCGGAGAATAGACCCACCGCGGAACCGGACGCGTCGCTCGTCGCGCGCCTGCGCGTGGCCATCGAGAACGAGCGTACGACGAAGCCGCACCTTGCCGCGGCCTATCACGCGGCCATCGAGCGCGGGCTCGGCGTCACCTTCGACGACGAATCGTTGACGATCGGCAGCGGAAGCGGCGCACGCACGTGGCCACTCCCGAACGTGCCCGACGTCAGCGACATCGACTGGACGGCGCTCCACGATGTGCCGATCACACTCGTGACGGGTTCGAACGGAAAGACCACCACCACGCGACTCGTCGCCGCGATGTGGCGCGCGGCCGGTCGAGCGACGGGATGGAGCTGCAGCGATGGCGTCTGGGTGGACGACGACCAACTCGAGCAGGGCGACTACTCTGGTCCGGCCGGCGCGCGCGTCGTGTTGCGCGACACGCGCGTGACTGCGGCGGTGCTCGAGACGGCACGCGGTGGCATCCTTCGACGCGGGCTTGCCGTGAGCCGAGCGGATGTGGGGATCATCACGAACATCGCGGCGGATCACTTCGGTGAGTACGGCATCGGCACCTTGCGCGATCTCGCGGCCGCGAAGGGCGTCGTTGCGCGCGCGCTCGTTCACCGCGGCACGCTGGTGCTCAATGCGGACGATCCTCTGCTCGTCGAAGTGGCGTCGAACCTGAACGTGCGCCTCGCGTGGTTCTCGACGTCTGCCGAGCATCCCGCGTTGGATGTCCACGTGCTCGCTGGTGGTGATGCGGCCACGTTGCATGCTGGCCGCGTCATGCTCCATCGCGAGGATGTGTGGCACGACCTGGGCGACATCTCGGCGATGCCACTGACCCTGAACGGTACCGCTACCCACAACATCGAGAACGTGCTCGGCGCTGCGTTGCTGGCGTCGGAGGCAGGCGTTCCCGTCGACTGCATTCGCGGTACCCTCGCTCACTTCGGTGCGTCGCCGAATGACAATCCGGGCCGGCTGCAGGTCTATCGCTTCGGCGAAGTGACGGTGCTCGTGGATTATGCGCACAACCCCGACGGGCTTGCCGCGCTGTGCGAGACGGCGATGGGAATGCCGGCGAAGCGGCGGCTCGTGATACTGGGGCAGGCAGGCAACCGCGACGACGAGCAGCTCCGTGCACTGGCGCGCGCCGCGTGGGGAGTCATTCCGTTCGATCACGTCATCATCAAGGAGATGTTGACCATGTTGCGCGGCCGTCAGCCGGGCGAGATTCCCGCGATCCTCACTGACGAATTATCGCGGTTGGGTGTTCCTTCCGATCGCGTGGAGGTGGCGCCGAGTGAGCTCGATGCGGTGCGTCGTGCGTTCGCGTGGGCGAGGGATGGCGACTTGCTCGTCTGTCCCGTGCACATCGAAAAGAAGGGCGTGCTGGCATGGCTGAAGCAACTGACGGATGCAGGTTGGGTAGGAGGAATGCCGCTTCCCAGCTAGCCGACGGTGGCTCGCGGCTTGCGGCGTAGTCGAATCACACCTGGTGAAGGAGAGCGCATGATGTCCAACTCGAACAGACTACTCGCGACGCGGCTACAGCGGCGCGTGGCCGTCGTGGCCCTCTGGGCATTCGCTGTCGTCGCGATCGTGGCCTGTGACGGCAAGGGATCGGGGCTCATCGGTACGGGCGGTACCGCCACCGCGACCGCCTCGCTTCGGTCGCTGACGGTGTCCGCCGGGACGCTGACTCCCGCGTTCGACTCTGCGACGACGGCGTACTCGAACAGCGTCACCTTTGGGACCCCGTCGATCACCGTGGCCGCGACCCCGACGGCGAGCAGTTCCGTCGTCACGGTGAACGGAACGGTCGTCGCCAGTGGCGGCACCTCGCCCAGCATTCCCCTGACAGCAGGAACGACGACACAGATCTTCGTCAGGGTTGTGGCGCCGGACACCATCACCGCCCGCACGTACACGATCAGCGTCGTCCGCCCGATCTCGTAGTGCTCGACATCACTCGGCCACGAGTGATACAATGGAATTCACCGCACACCTTCCGCGAGCCGCCTAGATGAGAACTCGATCGCACTTTCTGCTGATGGCCGTTTCGGCCACCATCGTCGCCCTTCCCGCTCACGCGCAGCAGGCGGCCAAGCCCGCCGACACCGAGGTGTGGGCACCAGTGCCGCGCGTCGTCACGCCTGGCGCCACCGATCGTGAGGCCCCATCCGATGCCATTCGTCTCTTCGACGGCAAGAACCTCGACGAGTGGGTGATGACGAAAGACAAGTCGCCCGCGCGATGGAAGGTCGGCGATGGCGTCATCACGGTGGACAAGTCGGTCGGAAACATCGAGACCAAGCGCCGCTTCACGAACTATCAACTGCACCTCGAGTGGAGGGTTCCGTCGAACATCACGGGCACCGATCAGGCGCGTGGCAACAGCGGCGTCTTCCTCGCCTCCACTGGTGACGGCGACGACGGCTATGAGCTCCAGATTCTCGACTCGTACGTCAACAAGACTTATGTGAACGGGCAGGCGGGTGCGATCTACAAGCAGTCGATTCCGCTCGCGAATGCGAGCCGGAAGCCGGGCGAGTGGCAATCGTACGACATCGTGTGGACCGCGCCGACGTTTGCCGCCGACGGCTCGGTGAAGACGCCTGCGTTCGTGACGGCGTTCCACAACGGCGTTCTGGTGCAGAGCCACTACGCTCTCACGGGTGAGACGCGGTACATCGGCACGCCGGAGTACAAGAAGTACGACACGGCGCCGATCAAGCTGCAGTCCCACGGCGACAAGAGTGAGCCGATCAGCTTCCGCAACATCTGGGTGCGTCCGCTCTAGCGCAAATGATGGGAACCGCCCTCACCGCGCTCGTCGCGTTGCTCCACATCTATTTTCTCGTTCTCGAGATGTTCCTCTGGACGAAGCCAGCGGGTCGCCGAGTCTTCCGCACCACGCCCGAATTTGCCGAAGCGTCGAAGGTGCTCGCGGCGAACCAGGGCCTCTACAACGGATTCCTCGCCGCCGGCCTGATCTGGAGCATCTACCTCGGCCCCAACGGCTTCGCGGTGCGCATGTTCTTCCTCGCATGCGTCGTCGTGGCTGGCGTCTACGGGGCCGCGACCGTGGGAAAGAAGATTCTCTTCGTGCAGGCGCTTCCGGCCGCCATCGCCATGGCGATCACGGTCGTCGCGCGGGGGTAGCGGCCTTTCGCACGACCATCAGCGCATCGCCCACCGCGCGCTCGCCAGTCGTGTCGGAGACGACGTTCATCAGCTTCCCCTCCACGACCATCGTCGTCGAGCCGCCGCCGTCGAAGTTCATCGCCTGCCATGCGCCAACGCGGCGCATGATGCGCGCAAGCTCAACGAGCGTGACGCCGACACTCGCCTGCGAGCGGCCGTCGACAGTGAGCACATAGAGCGTCGCACTGTCGCGCGAGAATCCGACCGCCGTACGCGGATGCCGCATCTCCGCGTTGCGCGAGATTGTGCCCTCGAGTGTCGCCGCGTCGGCGGCGATACTCACGCCATCGCGCAGAATGCGCGGCCACCCGCCGATGATCATTCTCGGCGCAGCGGCTGTCGGAGCGCGGGGCAGGGTGGTGAGCAGAATCTTCACCGTATCGCCGTCGGCCATCGCCTGAACTTCCTTCATGCGCAGGCCGTTGCCATACGCCGAGAGAACCGCTCCATCCGCAGGAATGGACGACCCCGAGGTAACCGAGACCGCGCCACGCCGGACGAAGCGCAAAGTGTCGCCACGTCTCCCGACGGACACCATCGGCGCCTCAGCCGTGATGCGCACCGTATCGCGTGGCGTCGAAGCGCCGTACCGGGGCGTATACAACGCCGATCCTTCCGGATTCCCCGACGGATTGAAGTTCACTGTGATGACCGGCGTCGCCACGCCGTGTGCCCACGCCTTTCCGTCCAGCATGTACCGCTCGATCGACGGCTTGCCGCGCGCATCGATGGCGAACTGCACGTGCGCGTTGTCGTAGGTGTCGTATGGTGAGTCGGTCACCTTGAGCCCCTTCCACCACTCGCCGCCGATCACTTGGTTGTTCTCGTTCTCACCCGTCGTGAGCCAGAAGAAATCAGCGTTCACGGCGGCCAGCACATTCACTCCTGCCTCGGTCGCGCGACGCACCATGTCGGTGGTCTTCTCACGCCCCTTGAGCTGGTCGTGGGCGCGTGCATGTCGGAGCTCGATGTCCTTCCGACGCAGGTCGACGCGTACGAGGTGCATCAGGAACGGGCCGCTCCTGTCCGTGAACTGCCGGTAGTCCACACCGGGAGCCAACCGCCGAGATACGAGTGTGTCTCCCTTCTGTGCAGGAAGGACAAAGGGGCATGTGAGGAGCACCGCCAAAGCGCATAGACGTGAGTTGAGCATCGGGCTGTATGTAGGTGGCCATTCGTTGTGCCGGCTCATATAATGACGCTTTCCTCCACACCCTTCCATGGAGGCGGTCGCAATGCGACACATCGTTCAGCGCCTGTTCGTTGCCTTGGGTCTCGCCGCGCTCGCCGGCAAACCTGCGCTCGCTCAGAACACGATCACGCTCGAAGGCTCGGTCAAGGGTGAAGGCGCGCCAATCGCCGACGCGCGCGTCACGGTCGTCAACGTCGCCACGCAGGAGACGGCACGCGCGCTCACGAAGCGCAACGGCGACTTCCGCGTCATCGGCCTCTTTTCCGGCCAATACCTGGTGACGGTGCGCGCCATCGGCTTCCGGCCGGCGAGCGACACGGTGCAACTCGTCATCGGCCAGCGCGCTCGACTCGAATACGACCTGCCCAAGGGCGTCTCCGAGCTCGCCGAAACGATGGTGACGGCCGAGCGTGTGAAGCAGGTGGAGGTGCAGCGATTGTCCGTCTCGGCGCCGGTGATGAAGGAGGAAATCGAAAACCTCCCGCTCAACTCGCGCGGCGTGATGAACCTTGCCGGCATCGCGCCGGGCATCAAGACGTATGCGCCACAGTCGGGACGCACGCTTCCCTCGGGCGGCGCGGCGCCCGACCTTCGCTTCTTCAACGTCTACATGGACGGCGTCGAGATGAAGAGCCTCTACAACGGCAACATCGTCGGCCTTGGCCAGACGGGGTCGCCGTTGCCGCAGGAGGCACTCGAACAGTTCCGCGTCTACGTGAATCCCTACGACGCCGAGTTCACGCGCGCCGGCTCGTACGTCATCAGCGCCGAGAGCCGCCGCGGCACGAACGAGACGCAGGGCTCGGCGTTCGGCTTCCTGCAGAACAAGAATCTCATTGCCCGGAATGCCTTCCAGGCCGTGAAGCCCAACTTCGGACGGCAGCAGTACGGCTTCAACCTTCGCGGCCCGATCCAGAAGGACAAGCTGTTCTACGCCGTGAGCTACGAGCTCGCATCGACTGACTTCTACCTCGACGTCATTCCCACGAGCGGTCCGTGGACGCAGTTCAAGGGTGCCTTCCTCGCGCCGAACAAGAACCACACGCTGTTCTCGCGACTCACGCTGGTGCAGAGCCCCACGGTGACGTACGACTTCATGGGCTCGGCGCGCTTCCTCAAGGGTGAAGGCAACTTCGGCGCGCGCGTGTCGAAGGACGGCGGCATCACGCAGGACTACAAGATCTACACCGGCCAGCTGCGCCAGCGCTATCTCGCACCGAGCGGAAACTTCGTGAACGAGGCCAGCCTGCAGCTCGTGAACTGGAATCACAACGAGGCGCCGCTCGTCCCTGGACCGCAGAAGACCTATCCCGGCATCGTCTTCGGCACGTCGGGCTTTCCGCTCATCCTGAAGGAGACGCACCTGCGCGTCGTCGACCGTGCGACGTGGAACATCGACAACATGGGCGGCTCGCACGTGCTGAAGGCCGGCATCGAGCTGGCGAACATCGCCGCGAGCCAGACGTTCCCGACCAACAAGGACGGCTCCTTCACTTTCCTCACCGACACCTCGACGCTGCCGACGACTGCTTCCATCGCCGTCGGCTTCACCGATCCGAACGGTTTGAGCGATGCAGATGCCAGCGCCACCGGGCGCACCACCGGCATCTACATCAACGACGAATGGCGCATGCAGCCGAACTTCACGCTGTCGCTCGGCGTGCGGCATGACGCCGAGTTCAACACGATGAACAACGATTACGCGGTGCCGTGGGCGAAGGATCCCGTGCTGCAGGGCATTCCCGAGCTGAAGGACTACCTGAACAACGGCGACCGGAAGAACCAACTCGGCAACATCTCGCCCCGCGTGTCGTTCTCGTGGGATCCCACGAAGCAGAACAAGACGTTCGTGCGCGGCGGATTCGGCATCATCTACGATCGCGTCACGAGCTTCATCGGCTTCCAGGAGCGCAGGAACTCCACGTGGCGTACGTACAACTTCACCAACCCGGGGACGACCGATCCCGCTGTGCTCCGCGCACGTGTGATCGCTGGGCAGTCAGGCTCGCCGGCGCCGATCCTCATCAAGCACGACATGAAGACGCCTCACAGCCGCCAGATGTCGCTCGGCATCGGACATCAGCTCACGAGCGAGCTTGGGTTGAACATCGACTACGTGCGCCAGCACATGGACAATCTCTATGTGCAGCGCAACCCGAACTATCTCGACAAGACGGTCACTCCGAATCGCCGTCGGCTCACGGCGAACTATGGCGACATCATCCTCTGGGACGACATCGGCAAGTCGGACTATTCGGCGTTCCTGATGCAGGGCACGTGGCAGCGCAATCGCATGCGCGTGAACCTCGCCTACACGCTCGGTTGGTATCAGGGCGACTTCGATCTCGCTGGGTTGCCGAACTTTGCCTACCCGTTCCTGTTCAACCGTCAGGCCTCGTCGGGCGACGAACGGCATCGTCTCGTGCTGTCGCAGATCGCTCCGCTGCCCTTCGGCTTCACGCTGTCGTCGATCGGCACGTTCGCGAGCCCGCGTCCCTTCGGCACCATCGATGGCCGCGACATCAACCTCGACAACATCACGGGAGACGACTATCCGGGCGGTACGCTGACGACGTCGGGCATTCGCACGACGCGTCCGTCGAACACCTGGGAGAACTGGTATCGCACGGTGGACATGCGCATCGCGAAGTCGCTGTACACGCGCGGCGCCACGAAGGTCAGCGTGTCGGGTGAGGTGTTCAACCTCTTCAACTGGAACAACACGCTGTCGTTCGGTGGTACCCAGTTCAACAGTGCCGGCGTGCCGGTCACTTCCTTCGGTCAGCCCACGGGTGCCTTCGCAGCGCGTCAGGCACAGGTGGGGATGCGACTGGATTGGTAGATCCAGCGGATGGCGCCTGGACGGTTTCCGATTGGCATTGAAGCGCTGGAAAGAATAAGAACCGGAGGGGCACGATCAGGCCAATGCTTGATCGTGCCCTTTCTGTTGGTTTCTGCCGTTTCCCTAACTCGCTTTCCTCCGAATGGAGGCGGCCAGTATCTTGTTCAAAACCGAACCGACGGGAGCGGATTAGACGGATTGACGGACAACGGCCGGATTCGCTCGTGGCGCGCGAACGCCTCGATGCAAAGAAGAAAAGATTCCTTGACGCTGCCCAGCCGACTCTGACTTAGGGCGGGCAGCGGCATGCGTCGTAGCGAGGGACCTCCCTGTTGCCGTACTATAGGCGATGGCTTCGCAGGACGACCTCCAACGCGCGATCGGCAACGCCTACACACTCGAGCGAGAGCTCGCGGGTGGCGGCATGTCGCGCGTGTTCGTTGCCGAAGAAGTGCAGCTCGGCCGAAAGGTCGTGGTGAAGTTCGTCGCCAGCGAGGCAGCGAGCGCCATCAGCGTCGAGCGGTTCAGGCGGGAGATCCGCCTCGTCGCCGTGCTGCAGCACCCGCACATCGTTCCCGTGCTCGCCGCTGGTCAGGCGACGGACACCCCCTACTACACCATGCCGTATGTGGAGGGCGAGAGCCTCCATGCGCGACTCGAACGCACTGGACCGCCTGCAGTTGACGTCTCGCTGTCGATTCTGCGCGACGTCGCTGACGCCCTCGCCTACGCGCACGGAAAGGGTGTCATCCACCGAGACATCAAGCCGGGGAACATTCTCCTCACCGGCACGGCCGCCGTCGTCACCGACTTCGGCATTGCGAAGGCCCTTCAGCAGTCGATCGGCCTGCCCGACGACGCAACGCTGACGCAGAGCGGCATGTCGGTCGGCACTCCGGAGTACATGGCGCCCGAACAGGCGCTCGGGGATCCCAATGTCGATCACCGCGCCGATCTCTATGCGTTCGGCTGCGTTGCCTACGAGCTGCTCACTGGGCAGTCGCCCTTTGCGGGACGGTCACTGATGAAGCTCGTCGCCGCGCATCTCATGGAGGCGCCGGCGCCCATCGACTCCGCGCGCGAAGCTCTGCCGCGGTCACTGGCGGCTCTCGTCATGCAATGTCTCGAGAAAGATCCATCCTTGCGGCCGGAGAGCGCTGCCGCCATTTCGCACGCGCTCGCACACGTGACGGCGAATCTCCTCGTCACCACGTCCGGACAGTCGGAACGCCGCTCGATCGCTGTCCTTCCCTTCAGGAATCTCAGTCCCGACCCTGACGTCGAATATTTCGCCGACGGCGTCACCGAAGAGATCATCGCCGATCTCTCGGCGCTGAGTGCACTCACCGTGATCTCGCGCAGCTCGGCGATGCGCTTCAAGTCCTCTTCGCGCGACCTGCGCACCGTGGCTCGTGAGCTCGACGTGCGGTACCTGCTCGAGGGCAGTGTCCGCCGCGCTGGCAACACCCTGCGTGTGAGCGCGCAACTCGTGGACACCACCGCCGACGCCAATCTCTGGTCCGAACGGTTCGACGGATCGCTCGACGACGTCTTCGCCATCCAGGAGCGCATCGCGAGCTCCATCGTCAACGCGCTGCGCCTGCGCCTCTCGCCGGAAGAAGAGCGCGACATCCGTGAGCGGCCCATCGCCGATCTCCGCGCGTACGACTGCTACCTGCGCGCACGCCATGAGATCTGGCGCTTCACCCGCGACGGCGCCGAGCGGGCGATCGCGCTCCTCGAGCACGGGTTGGAGGTCGCGGGAGACAACGCGCGCATTCTCGGCACGCTCGCCGTCGCGCATTCGCTGCTGGCGACACTCGGCGTGGACGTCGCCGAGAATGGCGCGCAGGCGATGCGCTGGGCGCAGGCGGCAGTCGCGATCGATCCGGAGTCGCCGCAGGGACACACCGTCATGGGTTTCGTCGCACTATCCGGCGGCGATCTGATCGCATCGGCGACGAGCTTCACTCGCGTGCTCGCGCGTGAGCCGGCGAACATGGACGTCGCGCTCGTGCTGAGCAACGTCTATCTCTGTGCAGGCCATGCGGAAAAGGCAGAGCCGCTGCTGCGCCGCTGTGCAGAGCTGGATCCGCTGCTGCCGGTCACGCACGTCATGCTCGCCTACCTCGAGATCATGCGGGGGCAGTATGAAGCCGCGCTGATCCACTATCAACGGGCGTTCGATCTCGAGCAGCCTCCCATTCCGCTGAGCGTGTGGGGCCGCGCGATGGCGTTGAGTGGACTTGGGCGCGTCGAGGAAGTGAGTGCGTTGGTTAACGCATTACCTCCGGGAGCGGAATCAGACCCACACGCGCGCATGGCGCTGGCGTTGAATCACGCCCTCTGCGGACGACACGACGCCGTGCTCGCGCTCATGACACCGGAGTTTCTCGCGATGGCGTCGGGGCAGGGCTATCTCGCCCGCGACATCGCCGGATACCATGCGCTCGCGGGACGAATTACCGAGGCACTCGACTGGTTGGAGCGAGCTGTGCGCGGCGGCTTTTACAACTATGTGTATCTCGGCATCCATCGCAACTACGGCGCGCTGCGCTCGCATCCGCGTTACACGGCGTTGATGCAGCTGGCGAAATCACGCTGTGCGGCGTTCGACGCGTGAACGTTCATCGCTGCGTGTTATAACGACGCAGCGTGTTGGAATGACGCAGCGTGTTGGAACGACGCAGTTCTTCATAGCTGAAACTCACAAAACTGGGACTCGTATGGCACACCGGAGCGAAGCCGCGCAATGTCGCGCTGCTACGTCGCTCTACGCTCTTTTCGGAGAGTCCCGCCATGAAACGCTCGCTCGTCGCGCTGCTCGGCCTTCTCGTCGTCACCAGCGTCGCCAACACACTCAGTGCACAAGCGCCCGCTCGTCCAGCCGGCCCGCCTCCGTCGGGCAACGGTGAAGTGCGCGGCATTGTGCAGGATGCGAAGGACACCATTCCACTCGGCCGTGCTTCCGTTGCCCTGCGCAACAAGGCCAACGTGATAGTCGCCGGTGCAATGGCGACGCCGAACGGTGCGTTCCGCGTCGTGGGTCTGCGCCCCGGCACGTACTCGCTCCGCATTACGGCGATCGGCTATTCGCCGAAGGTGCAGGACGTCATCATCACCGACGCCGCACCGAACGTGAACATGGGAACGCTGCGCCTGGCGCGGTTCGCCGTTGCGCTCAAGGGCGTGGAAGTCGTCGAAGATCGCGCGACCGTCGCCATCGAACCCGATCGCAACAGCTATCGCGCCAAGGACGTCGCGCCCGCCGCTGCCAATGCGAGCGAAGTGCTCGACGCCACACCGTCGGTGGCCGTCGACCAGGACGGCAAGGTCAGCCTCCGCGGCAATGAGAACGTTGCGGTGCAGATCAACGGACGTCCGTCGCCGATCACCGGCATCCAGCTCGGCGCGTACCTCAAGAGTCTTCCCGCCAACATCATCGATCGCGTGGAGGTCGTCCCGAATCCGTCGGCCAAATACGATCCGGAAGGCATGGCGGGCATCATCAACATCGTGCTCAAGTCCACCGTCGATCTGGGCTACAGCGGCGGCGCGAATGCGGGCATCGCGAACGCGCAGCGCTACAACGCGTCCGGCAACATCGGCTATCAGGCCGGACCGCTCACCAGCTTCCTCAACCTCGGCTTCAACAACGACGACCGCGACGTCACCGGCATCAACGATCGCGAGCGGCTCGATGCGCTGCGCGCACCGATGTCGTTTACCAACCAGGACATTGCGACGACGGCCGGCAACGGTGGACAGAACCTCAACGCTACCGTGGACTACAAGCTCACGCCGCGCGACGTGCTCTCCAACGCACTGACGCTCAGTCATCGCCGATCGACGGACGAGACGATCAGCGCATACGAAGAACTGACGGGCGGACACTCGTTGCTCGACCAGTACGACCGCACGAAGAGCACCGGCGCGACGGGCCTGTTTTTCGACTATGACGTCGCACTCAAGCGCACGCTAGAGCCGCGCAAGCACGAGCTGTCGGCCGAAGTGCGGTTCAACCGTGCGCACGACGAGGACAACACGATGTTGTGGCGCCAGAGTCCGGCGGTCCTGTCGATCAGTCCTTCGCGCCTCGAGGGCGAACGGCAGGCGACCGATGCGTACACGAAGCAGTTCACCGCACAGACGGACTACACGCGCACGCTCGGCGCCCGCACCAAGCTCGAGACGGGCTACAAGGCGAACGTCCGCTGGCTCGACCGCGACTACAACGTCACGAAGGATCTGCTGGGTGCGGGGACGTGGGTGCCGAGTAGCCTGAGCAACGGCCTGTCATTCGACGAAACCGTGCACGCCGTGTACGGGGTGCTGAGCCAGGGCCTCGGCAAGTTCGACCTGCAGGCAGGTCTGCGCGGCGAGCAGGCCAGTCGCGACTTCCAGCTCGCCACCACCGCGCAGAAGTACCCGTACAAGTATGCGAGCATTTTCCCGAGCGGCGTGGTGTCGTACAGCTTCAACGACGCGACGCAGGCGAAGGTGAGCTACTCGCGTCGCATCCGCCGACCCGGCTCGCAGGAGTTGAATCCGTTCCCGTCGTTCATGGACAACCAGAATGCGTTCGTCGGCAATCCGCAGTTGAATCCCGAGTACACCGATGCGCTGGAGCTTGGCGTCACGCGCAGCGGTTCGAAGGGCTCGCTGCAGCTGTCGCCATTCTATCGGCACACGTCGAACGTCATCCGCGTCATCGTCAACACCGCGGATCACATCGACGGACGCGAAGTCACGTCGGTGAGCTTCAGCAACCTCGCCACGAGCAACTCCTTCGGGACGGACGTGAACGGCTCATTGCGCCTCGGCCCAAAGCTGAATGGCTTCGCCGGCTTCAACCTGTTCAAGGTAGTCACCGACGGCGGCTCGCTGTCCACGCTGAGCTCGAATGCGGTGACGTGGGCGGCACGCGTCAATGGCAGCACGTCCATCACTCCGACGTTGATTTTCCAGGCGGCGTATCAGTATCGCGCTGGCCTCAAGATCGAGCGCGGCGAGTTTGCGCCGGTGCAGAACATGAACTTCTCGCTGCGCAAGAAGATCGACGGCGACAACTCGTCGGTCACCCTGCGCGTGCTCGATCCGTTCAGCACGAACCGGTTCCGCATCAAGGTGGGTGACGACAACGTCGTGCAGCTCACCGAGCGCACCGCAGGCGTCCGCGGCGTGTTCATCACGTATCAGTACCTCTACGGCCAGACGCCGCGGGTGCGGCAGGTCCAGCAGGATCAGCAGTCGCAGGGCCCTGGCTTCCCGTAACCGGAAAAACGGGTTGTCAGGT
>JAQBPV010000342.1 GCA_028287345.1 Gemmatimonadota bacterium | reverse complement strand
ACTTCGGGGACACCTGTCTGCGCGGCGGCTGGCAAAGCCAGAAGCACTGTCGTCCCGAGCGCGCACGCAGCCCGACCAACGGAGCTGCTCTTCCGCACTTGTCTCATCGAGTCACGGGTGCCTCGTACGGAACGATCGACGGCAGCAAATCCTTCGGCGTCTTCTTTGGACCAAAGCGATACCACTTTCGGTCACCGAACCGCGCGCGCAACACCTCGTTGTGACCACCCAGGTCCAGCGCGTACACGACATTCCCACCCAGGTGGCCATCCGGCCCAATCTCATTGGCCGGGAAGAACGGGCCGAACGATGCCGAGCCTTCCTCGTCGCGCCTGACATCGAGCACGCATACCAGCGGCAGCGTTGGCGGCTCCTGCGCATCGAACCGCAGCGTACCCCGCACGAGACGATCGAGACGTCCCTCCGTGCGTTGTGGCCGCAAGGCTGCCTCCGCATCGATGGACATCCGCACTGCGCACGACGACCCCGTCACCATCAGCCGAGCGGCGTCGCCGCGCGAGAGGCCCAGCTCCCAGAGATAGTGGAGGTTGCGCGCCTGTCGTCCCTCGTTGATGAAGACAAGCGCGTTGTGCAGGTTGCTCTCGCGCGCGACGTCCGCCGGATCGACGCGCAGAATCGGATTCGCGCGCTGATACATGCGCACTCGTCCCGGCATGCTGTCGCTCATGCCGCCGACAAACCACGAGACGAGAACACAGACGGGTAACGCGAGCGTCGCCACGCGTCGTGCGGTGCCGCGCGTTACCTCAGCGATGAGGAAGGGCGCGCGTGCGATGAGAATGACGATCGCCGGCAGTGCATTGAAGAGAAAGCGCGGACCGCGGAAGCTGCCGTCGTGCCAGTAGAGCGCGTAGGCGATCGTCTGCGCGAACAGCAGCCCGATGAGGAAGTAGTCCCAGCGCGTCGGGCGTCGCATCGCGAGCAACCCCGCGGCGAGAATGCCCACGGCGGGCAATGGCCACTCGAACAACAGCACGTTCAGCTGCAGCAGGTACTTCGACGCATACAGCAGCGCGCGCAGTGGCGTGTGCGTCCGTCCGTACGGATCGACGTGGAAGCCGAGCGAATGCGCGTCGCCATAGAGCACGTCGTAGCCGAGTCGCATCGGCGCGCCGTTGGTGCGCAAGTTCACGTAGAACAGGATCGCGACCGGAATGAGGCCGGCCACGATCTGGGCGGCGAGCGACCGCAGTCGAACGCCGTGCTTCAGCTGCGTGACCTGCATGACGCCGATCACGCCCGCCGCGACGAGGGCGTCGAGAGGTCTGACGGCGAACGCAATGCCAAGGGCGACACCAATGATCCCGGCGGCCTTATTCGCCTCACCGCTCGTCTCGGCGCTCATCCAGATGGTGAGCTGCCACAGCGCCAGGCTCGTGAGCCAGAGTACCGGCAGGTGATTCATGAAGCTCGCGCTGACGAACAGCGCGAAGGGGCACACCGCGAACAACAGTGCCGACGCGCGCGCGATGGGCTCGCCGTAGGCGCGGCGCGCGAAGCCGTACACCGACAGCACCGTGAGCGCGAGCAGCACCGGGTTCACCAGCCACGCCGCGTGAAACAGCAGTCCGATCGCGAGGAATGCCGGACCAGCAACCGGGAACTGCGAATACCAGCGCCCCTGGTCAATCATGTTGTCCATCCCGAAGAACTCGGGATTGGGATCGGCCGGAAGCGCGAGTCGTCCACTCAACAGGATCTTCGCATGGAACAGCTGCGCCACTTCGTCCGCGTTGTGCGGCTGACGTCCGAAGCAGATGATTGCCAGCGTTGCCGACGCGATGAGAGCGAACAACGCAGTGCCCGCGAGAAATGCAGGCTTGGGAATGCGCAGCACGAAGTCGCTCGCCGCGGTCCACAGCCGGTCAATGCGCTCGCCCTGAAAGCGAGCGAGAAGGGACAACACCAACAGAATCGATCCACCGATCACGAGCCAGAACTTCCGCGCGTGGTCGTACCACTGCACGGCGTCGCCGTCCGTCAATGTGTTGGCGAGCGGATACAGGCCGAAGACGCACAGCACGAGCGCGGCAACCACCGGAATGGCTGCCGCGCTCGACTTGGTGCCTTGCGGTGCTGTCACGCGCTACGGGATCAAGCGGTATTTCTCGACACGAAACTCATCGCGAGCCGCGACGCCCGCCGATCCCTGCTTCATCATCGCTTCGATCTCGGCGATCTCACGTGGCACCTGCGACACCCACTCCACGCCCTGCGTCGTCGCGATGTAGTTGTCCTCGATGCGCACGCCGATGTTCTTATAGGTCTCCACCGCCTTTCGCATCTTGTTCGCCAACTCGCGGTTGCGCGGCGTGTCCGGAATCTCCTCGAGGATGTGCTCGCGCACGTAGACGCCTGGCTCGATCGTGAACGCGCTGCCCGGCTGGATCTTCCCCATGTAGTAGTACTGC
The DNA here is from genome assembly GCA_028287345.1 of Gemmatimonadota bacterium. Taxonomy (GTDB): domain Bacteria; phylum Gemmatimonadota; class Gemmatimonadetes; order Gemmatimonadales; family Gemmatimonadaceae; genus AG11. The sequence goes on along the minus strand of JAQBPV010000342.1, from coordinate 11,673 downwards.
TCGGGATCGTGCACCTCGAGCCCGATGCCGTGACTCAGGCCGTGCATGTAGAACAGCTGGAACTGCTGGCACTGCCGGGGCTGCGCACCCGTGGTGCAGTCATACGTCGCGTTGGGCGATTCGATGAGTCCGAGACGCGTGAGTCCCGCCGCGATCACGGCATTCGACGAATCAGTCATGAGGCGCGCAGCGTTGCCGAGGGTCGCCTGGCGCTCCGCTGCCTTCTGTGCGTCGCGCACGAGCTGGTAGACCGCGCGCTGTTCGTTCGTGAAGATGCCCCCCGCCGGCACCGTCCGCGTCACATCGGCCGCATAGCCCTTGAACGACGCGCCGATGTCCATCACGATGAGATCGGTGGCTCCGATGAACCGGTCGTCCAGGTTGTAGTGCAGCGTCGTCGAGTTCGGCCCCGATCCCACGATCGACGCAAACGACGGACGGTCCGCGCCGTTGCGACGAAACGTGTACTCGATCAGCGCCTGGAGCTCGAACTCGTTCATGCCCGGCTTCACGGCGGGAATGACCTCCTTGTGCGCACGCATCGTGATGTCGACGGCATTGCGAATATTGACGATCTCCGCCGCACTCTTCGTCCCGCGCAGCTGCTCGACGATGTCGTTGGCGACGGTCAACTTCAGTGCTGGTGTCTTCTTCTTCAGCCGGTCGAAGAGCTGCTCGTCAGGCGTGCGAAACACCGGACCATCGTCGTCCTCGGCGCGCGTCGACACCTCGCCGACGACGAAGAACGGAATACCAGTTGCCGCGAGCGAGTCGAGCACCCTGTACAGGTCCACCGATGTTCGGCCACGAATGCCGGTCAGGGTGCCAACGCCCTCAATGCCCACACGCGTACCAGTCCACACCTCGCGGCTCGGCTGCTTCGGACGCACGAACATGTTCGCCCACCGCACGGCGCCACCCTGCTTCACCATCAGCAGCGCAGCATCCGGCTCCTTGAAGCCGGTGAGATAGTAGAATGACGGCGCCTGATAGAACGACAGATAGTCCTGCGCCGGCTCGTGCCCACCGAGCGCCACGAACACCGCATCGTTGGGCAGCTTGCCGGCGACGTCCGAGCGACGCCCCGCATACTCGAGCTGGGCCTGCGCACTGAGCAGCGACGGCGCGAACAATAAAGCGAATGCAAGACGGCGGATCACGAACCCTCCTCGGGGCTGAGCTGCACACTCATCGAACGAGCGTACTGATGACGTAGAGTATCAGGCCGACGAGCCCGCCGACCAATGTTCCGTTGATGCGGATGAATTGCAGGTCGCGGCCGATCTGCACCTCGATCTTTCTCGAAGCGTCGGTGGCATCCCATCCTTCGACAGTCTTCGCGATCAATTCGGCCACCTCGGGCCGATATTGATCGACCACCCCGAGGACAAGGCGCTCCACCGCCTGGTCTACATCCTGGAGGAAGGCGGGGTTCCCCAGCGCTCGATCGGCAATTGCACCGATGGCCCGCTCCAGCGGCTCGGAAGATGGCGCCTCCGGGCCCGAGTACTTCGCCAGCGACGTCTGCGCCGCGCCGAGCAGCGCATCGGACAGCTCGGCCACTGCCGGATGTTCGAGCAGCTTCTCCTTCATCGACTCGGCGCGCGCGATCGTCTCCGGTGAGTTGTGCAGCTTCTCGACGAAGCCGCGCAGCGCATGGTCGAACTGCTCGCGCAGGGGATGCTGCTCGTCCGACGCGACCTGCTCCAGCGTGCGCTCGATGCCGGCCACGATCTTCTGAAAGAGCTTGTCGTCCACCGCCCCGGGAACCCACCACGGACTCTCCTCGGAGATGCGGACGCGAATCAACTCCTTGTTGTCGCGCACGATGCGGCTCACGAGCCGTACCAGCCGGTCCAGCATCTCCTGATGCCGGTCGTCGGTGGTCGCCAACGCCAGAAGGTCGCCAAGCAATGGCGCGATCTGCGCCTTTCGCAGCTGTTCCACGAGCGTCTCGTGCACCGTCACGCGCAGTTCGGCACTCGGAATCGATTCTGCGGCCCGCGCCACACCACCCGCGATGGCACGGGCTACTCGCGACTGGTGATCCGGTTCCGACAGCCACTGCGCCGTGCGCTCGCCGAGCCGCATGCCCGAGAGCTGCCGGGCAATGACCTCACGCGCCAGGAAGTTGTTGCCGACGAAGTTGCCCAGGCTTCGCCCGATGCGATCCTTCCGCTGCGCCACGATGGCGGTGTGCGGAATTGGAATGCCGAGTGGATGTCGAAAGAGCGCAGTCACGGCGAACCAGTCGGCGATGCCGCCAACCATTGCAGCTTCGGCGGTCGCTCGCACGAGCCCAACCCAGAAAGGCGCGAGGTCGGGTCGCTGGTGCCCCACGATGGCCGTGACCACGAAGATCGCCGCGAACACGGCGAGCAGCGCTGTGGCCCGGCGGCGCATGATGGCATACAGCCGTACTTTTTCCGAATCGTCCTTGACCACGAGCATTCACGCAAAATATCGACGGGAACGACACGGTGCCTGACGGCGTTCGGGTGAAGTAAACCGCGCGTGGTTGCGGCTAGCGGTGCGTACTCAGACATTTCGCGCCCATGACGCCACGCCGACAGTCCTCGTCCACCCGCGATCGCGCGCTGGCCATTGCTCCCGTAGTCCTCATCGCCGCCCTCGCGGTCTGGAACGCAGAGCTCTTTGGCCGCGCGGACGAAGGACGGGCCTGGGTGCGGCACTCGGAAGCCGTTCTCGACAACGCATCGTCGGCTTTTTCGCACCTCCAGGACGCCGAGACCGGCCAGCGCGGCTTCCTGATCACGGGTGATGAGATCTACCTCCAGCCGTACGTGAGTGGCCGCGATTCGGTCAACATCGAGCTGTCGCGGCTCAAGACACTCACGAGCGACAATGAGCGACAGCAAGCCTTGCTCACGCAACTCGTCCCCATCGCGACGCGCCGCGTCACGCGGCTCGACTCCGCCATCGCCGTTCGGCGAAAGGGAGACGCGATCGGCGCCGCGATGCTGGTGCGCGAAGGGAGAGGCAAGGCACTGATGGACAGCGCCCGGGCACTCTTCGGCGAACTGCGGAAAGAGGAGCGCCGCCTGCTCGACGAGCGGACAGCGCAGGAGCTGGCCGATCAGGAGATCCTCAAGTTCGCGCTGCTGCTCGGCGTCGTGGCCTCGGCCGCGATCTCCTACCTCGTGATACGGAGATTCTCGCGACAGTCGGCGCGTCAGGCGCAGATCTCAGAGGAGCTTTCCAAGCGAAACCACACGCTCCAGGAGCAGGCGCTCGAGATCGAGGCCGCCAACCAGCAACTGCAGGATCAGCAGCTCGAGCTGGAAAGCGCCAACGAGCAGTTGCGAGAACAGCAGCTCGAGTTGGAAATGAGCACCGACCAGATGCGTGAGCACGGCGACGAGCTGGCCCTGACCTCGGAGAAATTGAGGCAGGCCAATGAGGCGAAGGGAAGGTTCCTCGCCAACATGTCGCACGAGCTGCGCACGCCGCTGAATGCCATTGCTGGCCACGTCCAGCTGATCGAGATGGGGCTACATGGGCCGGTGACTTCCGAGCAGCGCGACGCGCTCGATCGCATTGCGCGCGCGCAACGGCACCTGCTCGTCCTCATCAACGACATCCTCAACTTCACCAAGCTCGAGGCGGGGCGTGTGCCGTACACGCTCACTCCAGTCGACGTGGGCCTCGCGATCAAGGACGTCTCCGCGATGGTCGAGCCGCTGATGGTCGCGGCCGGGCTCTCGTTCAACAGCGCGTTGGGCACGGAGCGGTACGTCGTGATGGCGGACGCGGAGAAGCTGCGGCAAATCCTCATCAACCTGTTCGGGAACGCGACCAAGTTCACGGAGATGGGCGGACGCGTCTCATTCGGAGTGGCACCGCACGAGACGGACCCCACCCTCGTGGAACTGCGTGTCTCGGACACCGGGATGGGCATTCCGGCCGACAAGCTGGAGACCATCTTCGACCCGTTCGTACAGCTCGCGCCGGCCGGCGTCCCGTCGAATCAGGGGGTGGGGCTCGGCCTCGCCATCTCGCGCGACCTGGCGCGAGGCATGGGTGGCGATCTGACCGTCTGGAGCGCCGAGGACCTCGGCTCGACCTTCACTTTGACGCTCCGGCGCGCGCCCAGCGACTGAAATGACGGCCGGATGACGCTCGCTCGTACCATTGTCGCCAGGGGTTCTTGACCAAGGAGTCGAGCGGAGCGGGCGCCCCTGGAGCGAAGCGAACAAGGAAAATCCGTACGTCGCACGTCCTGCCATCCTGCAGCGAACAAACGGGATGGCAGTGCGATGCGGCGCGGTATCACATCTGGCCGTCCCCGTTTTCGAGCGAACGCCAGAGATACCAGCTGGCCACCGACGCGTAGGGCCGCCATTTCTCGCCAATCGCGAGCACGTCCTTGGGCGACGGGCGCTTCTTCAGGCCATAGGCGCGCTGAATCGCGTTCTGGACGCCGAGGTCGAGCTCGGGCAGCACGTCCGGCCGACCCAGCCGGAACATCAGGAACATCTGCACCGTCCACCGGCCGATTCCCTTCACCTGCACCAGGTGCTCGATGATCGAATCGTCGGAAAGACGCCCCAGATGCGCGAGCGGGAGTGACTTGTCCATCACCCGTGCCGAGAGGTCGCGCAGGTAGCCGATCTTCTGCCGGGACAATCCCGCCGACCGCAATTGCTCGTCCGTCGACCCGAGCACACGCTCGGCGCGGATGCGCTTGGCGGGATAGAGCTCGGTGAAGCGACGGTGGATCGTGCCCGCCGCTTTCCCCGAGAGCTGCTGAAATACGATCGACCGCACGAGGGCATCGTAGTGCGTTCCCGTGCGCCGCTGCTCCATGCGGCAAGGCCCGACTCGCGCGATGATCTCGGCGAGCACTGGATCGACGCGCTTGAGGTGCGTGAGGGCGGGGCGGAAAGAGGTAGGCATTTGCTGCAAGATACGCCGAAGTTCAACTGATGGAACGCATATGACACGGACACCGCCGGATCAGGCAGTGGCGGTTGCAGTGATCACAAGTCAGTAGCGCATCGGACCAGCTATGTGCTCAGCTTCGCCAGATATCGCGCCACCTTCTTCAGGTCCGTGACGAGCGCCTTCTCCGCCGCCGCGCGCTCGCCGTCGGGCGCGCGTAGCACTGCGCTCGGATGCACGGTGACGAAACCGGCGTCGGCGAGTGGTGTGGTGATGACGCGGCCCCGCTGCTTCGTCACCAGCGTCTTCGGGCCGAACAACGCCTTCGCGGCGATGGCTCCGAGTGCGAGGATCACCCTTGGCTTGATGGTGTTGATCTCCGCGTCGAGCCCCGGATGACACGCGCCGATCTCCGACGAGTTGGGCGTCTTGTGAATGCGCCGCTTGCCGCGCTGATCGGGAGCCCACTTGAAGTGCTTTACCGCGTTGGTGAGGTAAGCGCTATCGCGGTCGATGCCTGCCGCTTCGAGCGCTCGGTCGAGCAGCTTGCCGGCCGGTCCGACGAACGGATGCCCGGCGCGATCCTCCTGGTCGCCCGGCTGTTCGCCGACGATCATCAGCGCAACGGAGCGTGGGCCTTCGCCGAACACCGTCTGCGTTCCGACCTTCCACAGATGACAGCCGCGACAACCCGCCGCGGCCTTGCGCAGCGCGGTAATTGTCTGTCGAGGGGGCAAATACTCGGCGGCGCTCATTCGTCGTGGGTCGCGCAATCGGCGGGCCAATCCGACCTGCAATCCGATGCGGTCAGGCGTAACTTTCGGCCGACGTTGTATCCCCGTTCTCCCACAACCCCCCAATGTCGGCTCCTCCACTCGCGACGAAGTGAGCGTACTACCGCGGCGCTGGCGATGACGAGCACTGGAGAGTTCGGTCGAGCGTCCTCGGCGGCAGAGGCGCTGGCGCTGAGCGAGCGCCTGCGCGCCGAGGTCGAGCGCATCGCGCAGGTGGGAAGTTGGGAATGGGACATCGCCACCAATCGCGTCACGTGGTCCGCCGAGTTGTTCCGCATCTTCGGACTCGCGGTGAACACTTTTGAGCCGACCTATGAGGGGTACGTCTCCCGCCTGCATCCGGACGATCGCGATCGCGTCGCGGCGAATGTGCGACATGCGCTCGAGAGCGGTGTGTCGTTCATGCACACGCACCGCGTGGTACACGACGACGGCGCCGTCCACATCGTCCTCGGCCGCGGTGAAGTGGTGTTGGATGAGTCCGGGAAACCCGCGCGGATGGTCGGCACGACGCAGGACATCACGGAGCGTGTCGCGCTGGAGCGCGAGACCGCCGCGCGTCTGGCCGCCGAAAGCGCGCGCGATCGCGCGGAGTTTCTCGCCGAGGTCGGCGATGCATTGGCGCGGAACTCCCTCGACTTCGAGCGAACGTTGAAGGAGGTCGCGTCGCTCGCCGTACCTCGTGTCGCGGATTGGTGCGCCGTCGATCTGGTCGAGCCCGACGGATCGCTTCGGCGCGTCTCAGTCAACCATGTCGATCACGAAAAAATCCGCCTAGTGCAGCAGCTCGCTGACAGGTATCCGGAGGACCGGACGTCGCCGTACGGCGCGTACGAGGTCCTTCGCACGGGACTGCCGCAGCATGGCGAGGTGTCCGACGAGTTGGTGGAGTCGGCGGCCGTAGACGCCGAACACGCGCGCCTCATCCGCGCATTGGGGCTGCGCAGCTATGTCGTCGCGCCTCTGGTCGGACGTGATGGCGTCATTGGCACGATTACGTTGGTGAACGACACGTCCCGTCCTCGACTGGTGGAGGCGGACTTTCATGTGGCTATGGAGATCGGACGTCGCGCCGGCGTCGCCATCGACAACGCGCGGCTGCATCGCTCCGTTCTCGAAGCGCGAGAACTCCTCGAGCAGCAGGCGCTCGAGATGGAATTGCAGGCGCTGCAGCTCGAGGCGCTCGCCGCGGAGTCGGAGGCCGCGAACGAAGAACTGCACGCCACGACAGAGGAGTTGATGCAGCGCACGCAGGAGGCGGAAACGGCGCTGGAGGAAGCATTGCAGGCGCGCGCCGACGCCGAGTCGGCAAACAGCGCGAAGGCGGAATTCCTCGCGAACATGAGCCACGAGCTGCGGACGCCGATCAATGCAGCGCTGGGATACTCGGAGCTGTTGGCCATGGGCGTGCGCGGTCCGGTCACCACTGCGCAGCTCGAGGATCTCGCGCGAATCAAGCGCAGCCAGCGGCTGCTGCTGTCGCTCGTCAACGATATCCTGAACTTCGCGCGGCTCGAAGCGGGGCAGATCGAGTATCATTTTGCTGACGTCGACCTCGTCGACGTACTCTCGGCCATCGAGGCGATGATCTCTCCGCAGGTGAACGCGAAGGGTGTGCTGTACCGTCAACAGGGGTGCGCAGCAAGCGTCACCTTGCGCGCCGACATGGAAAAGCTGCAGCAGGTAATGCTCAATCTTCTCACCAATGCCGTGAAGTTCACCGACGCCGGTGGCAGCATCGAATTGATCTGTTCAGCCGACGACGACTGGGTGGATCTCATGGTCCGGGATACGGGCCGTGGCATCGCCGCCGATCAGCTCGAGCGAGTATTCGAACCGTTCGTGCAGGTCGATCGGCATCTCACTCACATCAGCCAGCAGGGCGTAGGACTCGGACTCGCCATCAGCCGCGATCTCGTGCGCGGTATGGGTGGTGATCTTCGCGTCGACAGCAAGGTGGGGAAGGGCTCCACCTTCGTCGTGCGCCTGCCGCGTGGCACATGAAGGCACTCCCGTGACACGATTTCTGAATTACTTCCTCAAGGGGATCGTCTTTCTCGCTCCCCTTGCCATAACGATCTACGTCTGCGTCCAGGTCTTCACCACAATCGACGGCTGGCTGCGCATCTCGATTCCGGGTGTCGGCTTCCTGGTGACGGTGGTGTTGATCACCCTGTTCGGATTCCTCGCGCAGAGTTTCCTCACGCGTGGTGTGCTGAGTGGGGTGGAGAGTGTGCTCAACAGGCTGCCGTTCGTGCGGTTGGTCTATTCGTCCACGCGCGACCTGCTCGACGCATTCGTTGGCGAGAAGCGCCGCTTCGATCAGCCGGTGCTCGTCACGCCATACCCCGGTGGTGTCCTTCGGCAGATCGGGTTCGTGACGCAGGAGTCGCTACTCGGACTCGGGTTGCCGGGGCATGTGACGGTTTATCTCCCATTCTCGTACAGCATCGCAGGAATGGTGGTCATCGTTCCCACAAACGCGATCACGGCGGTGAATGCGGACAGCGCCGAGGTGTTGGCGTTCATCGTCTCTGGTGGCGTCACGACTCCACCGGGGTCGCTCACCAAACCGCCAGTTGATGTAGGCGACGAGTCGCGACCAAAAAACAGCAACTGACGGCTCGAATCAACAGAACAACAGCAACTGACTGACTTGGATCATGCGAATTTGTGAGAATTGCATCGCTGAGGAGGGAGACTCAGCGCGCCAGATTCTCTTTTGCTTCTGCGGCGGCCGAGTGGCGAATCACCACTGAATTGGGTCGACGCAACGTACGAAGCACCCGGCCGCTAATGCGGTCGTCCCGACAGGAGGGCAGCGGCCGAGGGACCTGCTCGTTTTGACTTCTTCGTCACTCTCTGAACAACCTGACTTGAATCATGCGAATTTTTTGGAATTTGATCGCGGCGAAGTCACCTTGGTGACGCGCCGAGTACATCAATAGGCTCCCGCGCGACATTCTCGCCTTGAAGCGATGCAATTCGAACAAATTCTCATGATTCAAGTCGAGCGGTTGTTGTTTTTGTTCTTGAACTCCGGCGATCTCCAGGCGTCCTCCGAACAATCCCAGTCCACACATGACGAGACCAGTCACGCTGTTCACGGGCCAGTGGGCCGAGCTCCCTCTCGAGACAGTGGCGCAGAAGGCAAAGGGATTCGGCTTCGACGGCCTCGAGCTGGCCTGCTGGGGCGATCACTTCGACGGCAGCGCGCTCTCCGACTACTGTCAGGGGCGCCGCGACATCCTCGCCGAGCACGTAGTGTGGCGACTGCCACAGAATCGAGACTACAGGCTATTGCCGCACCACAGGTGAAGGCGGCAACGCTCTAAGCCGTTCACGAAACGCAGCTACGCGCTGGAGAAGGAGCGTGAGCGTGAAGCCTCCAGCATCGAGCAGACCTACGGCTGCGGCGGACCTGCCGTCACTGCATCCGCGACTCTCTCCCGCTGATGCTCGTTCTTGCTGAACAGCAACACCAGCACGTTGTCGTTCTCGATCAGCGTCGTCTCGGCCTTCATGCTCACCGGCCGTGTCTGCGCGATGAACTTCGCCGTATCGAGCGTCGCCGCGGCGTGCCGGCGCGACAGCGTATCCGGAAAGAGATAGAACGCGACGCCAGCGTTGCCGAGCATCAGCGTCGTCGGTTTGACCGGCAGCGACGGCAGATCACCCACCTTTTCGGATGTGCTCCGCGGTGCCAGCCCTGACTCCCCGAGTCGCGCACGCAGCTGGCAGTCGCCCCAGTGGCCGGTGCGCGAGCAGGTGCCGGACGTCGCCTGCGGTGCGCTCGCACTTGCCGCACTCGACGCGCTCGACGAATCGGCAGCGGGCACCTTCGCTCGGCCGCAGGCGCCCAGCAGCGTGGCGGCCACGAGTACCGCCGCCTGGCGGATCACGTCCACTTCTCTCGCTCCTTGAGGTTCGTCACGTGAGCGACGTGATGCCGTCCGTGCCAGGAGTAGACGGAGAGCAGGGCGTCCACCGTCATCGGGCCATTTTCGGGGTGGCTCAACTTCCGCGCGAAGTCCTCAGCGGGCATGGCACGTAGAAGTGTGACCAAGCGCGAGTGCATTGCGTCGAGAATGGTGAGCGAGACGTCGGTCGGCATCGTTCGCGCATCGGCGAGCTCTGCCCACTTCGACTCCTCGTATGGCTTGATGGTCGGATTTTCTTCGGTGAAGGCGAGGCGAAAGCGCGTGTACGCATTCATGTGGCTGTCCGCGACATGATGGACGAGTTGACGCACCGTCCACCCTCCGGGTCTGTACGGCGTATCGAGTTGCGCGTCGGACAGGCCGGCAATGGCCGCGCGCAACAGGCTCGGAGCCGCGGCGATGGCGTCGATGGCGGCGGTCCGTTCGGCCGGGCTGAATGCACTCTTGCGTTCCAGCTTGCCGATCGGATAGCGGAGGTCTGGCTCGGCGGGAGAGGTAGTGGACATGGTCGAAGCTATGGTTCGGGACTTGGGGTGCGCGCCTTCACTCAAGCTACGCGGCGAGAGCCACGGCACGCGAGGGCAGGCGGAGGGCGCGTCGGGCCCGCCACGGACCTCCCGCCACTGGCGAAGGCTGCATACGTTACAGGCCTGCAAACACGGATGATTGTGTCATGAGCGAGAAAAAGCGTCGCCCCGCGAAGAAGCGCGGCGGGCCACCACCACACAAGTCGCCGTACTTCCTGCAGCCCGCAAAAGGCGGAACCGTCACGGTCCTCCGGCGTCCTGCGGGAAATCGCATCGACGCCAAGCTGTGCGGCACCATGTCGAGCCGCGGGATGGCGCTCGCACTCGTGAAGCAGCTCGAGAAGGCCGAGTCGGTCGTGAAGGATCTCTTCCTCGAGGCCACGGACGACGGCATCGAAGCCCTCGACGCAGTGCTCGAGGCATGCCGGCAATCGGTGATCAAGCGCGGCGAGGCACCGGTCGGCGGCTCAAATGGCGGCGCCTCACCGAAGAAGCGTGGCCGTAGTCGGCGCCGAAGCTCGGGCGCGCGGCCGCGTGTGTCGACGGAAGCGCCTGTCGTGGTCGACGCCGAAGACACGAGCGCCGCCTGAGCCAGCGCCCACTCTCGCGCGCCTACGTTGCGCGGGATGGCGCGCCGGTTGTGCACGCAGTGGACGACGCGATTTTCGAGCGTCGCTACTTCGGTCGTTGCATGAGCTGCGGCTTTTGCGCCGACGCGTGTTGCCAGCACGGCGTCGACGTCTCGATCGTCGAGCTGGACCGGATTATCGCGCGCGCTCCCGAGATCGCCGAGCGCATCGGGCGCGACGCGTCCACGTGGTTCGTGCCTGCGATGACCGACGACGCGGACTTTCCTGGCGGCGCGGCGACACGTACGACGGTCGTGGATGGTCGCTGCGTGTTTCTCCAACGTGACACGCGCGGGTGCGCGCTCCACGCGCTCTCGCTCGAGACGAACGATGACTACCACCTGCTCAAGCCGATGGTGAGCGCGCTGTTTCCGGTGACGTTCGGCGACGGCGCGCTGTTCTGCTCCGACGAGCTCACCGACGGCTCGCTCGTGTGCGCGGGAGAAGGTCCGACCGCGTACGAGATGGCGCGCGCGGAGCTGGCGTACTATTTCGGGGAGGACCTCGTTGCCGAACTGGACTCAATGAGATCTGCGGCCACACCAAAAACAGCAACTGACTGACTTGAATCATGTGAATCCTTGAGAAGTACATCACGGTAGTGGAAGCGGTGGTGCGCCAATGCCTTTTCTTGCTTGTTGCGGCCGCCGGCCGCCGCAGCGCCACTCTCCTGATGATGGAGCAATTCCAAAAAATTCACATGATTCAAGTCATGGAAGTCGCCGGTTGGGAGCCATTCGCGCCGTGACGACGTCCACGGCATTTCCAGAATGGATTACACCAATGGCGGCGACCCTCACGCAGGAGCGCTTCGTCAGCGACGAGTGGACCTTCGAGCGGAAGTTCGACGGCATCCGATTGGTCGCATACAAGCGGGGCG
>JAQBPV010000335.1 GCA_028287345.1 Gemmatimonadota bacterium | reverse complement strand
TCCTGGTCGCCGAAGTACTTGGAGAGGACGAGCGTCTCGCGCTCGTGCGGCGTATGCGGAAAGCCCATGTCAGCTCAGCGAAGCGAGGAGTGCGGGCACCGTGTCCGGCGTGACCGACTCGATGAACTTCTCGTTGACCATCAGCGGCGTGTTGCACCCGCACGCGCCGAGGCAGTCGACTTCGAACACAGCGTACTTCCCGTCCGGCGACGTGACTCCCAGCTCCTCACAGCCCGTGTGCCTGAGCAGGGCGTTCACCACGTCCTCGGCACCGCACACGTTGCAGGGCGACGTCGTGCAGACCTGGATGAAGTGCTTCGCCACCGGGTGCTGATGGTACATCGTGTAGAAGGAGACCACCCCCTTCACGTACGCGGGCGTGAGCTCGAGCAGCTCGGCCACCTCGGCCATCGCCTCGCTGCTCACCCAGCCGCGCTCCTCCTGCACGATCCACAATGCGGGCAGCAGCGTGGCCATCTTCGTCGGATAGCGGGTGAACAGCTCGTCGAGCTCCTTGCGGCGCGCGCCGGTGAACACGGGGACGTGCGCATCGGCGTGACCGTGCGGGCTGTCGTGCGCCGCGTGCGCGGGGGCGTGCATCTCGCCCATCTCAGCTTGCGTCATTGGCCCCCCGCACTTGTCATCCCGCACGAGTGAGCGCAGCGAACGAGTGTCGGGATCTGCTCTCGCTGCGCTGTGGCCCGGCCATGCGGTGGGTACAGTAGATCCCGACACTCGCTTCGCTCGTGCGGGATGACAAGGTGGTGCAACATCATCGGTCGATCTCTCCCATGACGATGTCGATCGACGCGTTGATCGCGATCACGTCGGACAACAGGTGCCCTTCGACCATCTTCGGAATGGCCGAAAGGTTCACGAACGACGGGGGACGGATGCGCCAGCGCACCGGCTTCGACGTCCCATCCGATACCATGTAATAGCCCTTCTCCCCTTTCGGGCTTTCGACGGCGACGTACGCTTCGCCGATCGGCGGCCGCGGACCTTCCATCACCTGCTTGAAGTGATGGATCATGCTCTCCATGTCGCTCGTCGCCTTCGACTTGGGCGGCAGGATGAGCCGATGATCGGCGACGTTCACCGGTCCGTCCGGCAGCCGCTTCAGCGCCTGATCCAGAATGCGCACCGACTGGCGCAGCTCTTCCATGCGCACGAGGAAGCGGTCGTACACGTCGCCCGCCTGGCCGATGGCGACGTCGAAGTCGTAGGTCTCGTAGTCGAGATACGGGAAGTCCTTGCGGACGTCGTACGCCACGCCCGAGGCGCGCAGCATGGGCCCGGACAATCCATAGTTGATCGCCTCATCCGCCGACATCGCGCCGAGTCCCACCGTCCGGCCCACCCAGATCGCGTTCTTCGTCAGCATCGCGTCGCACTCGGCGAGCACGCGCGGAAAGGTGCGGACGAAGTTCGCGAGGTCGTCCGTCCACCCGTCGGGAATGTCCGCCGCCATGCCGCCGACACGCGTGAGGCTCGTCGTGAGCCGTGCGCCCACCCACGCCTCGAGCATCGTGTAGACGCGCTCGCGCTGCTGGAAGATCCAGAGGAAGGGGGTGAAGGCGCCGATGTCGATGCAGAAGGTGCCGAGCCACACGCAGTGCGAGATGATGCGCGACAGCTCCATGGCGATCACGCGCAGCACCTTGCACCGCTCCGTGATCTCCACGCCGAACAGCCGCTCCGCCCCCAGCGCGAAGGCGACGTTGTTGCCCGGACTGTTGAGGTAGTCCTCGCGGTCGGTCCAGGGAATGATCTGGTTGTACTGGCGGTACTCGCCGATCTTCTCGAAGCCGCAGTGCAGGTAGCCGATGTGCGGGATGCAGCGCACCACCGTCTCACCGTCCAGCTCCAACACGAGGCGCAGCACGCCGTGCGTCGCAGGATGCTGCGGGCCGAGGTTGATCAACATGTGATCGCCCTCGAGCTCGGGCTCGAGCGCGGGTGACGCGGTCATTGGAACGATGGTGCCCGATTCGTCCGTGACGAGCGGGACGCGCTGCGGACGACCGCGCGAGTCCATGCCCGTCGTGGAAAGCTCGACTTCGACCGTACGCTTGGTGGTCGCCATCATTACTCTCCCACCCGTTCGCCCGCGCCAAGACGCTTCTGCATCTCGGCCGGCAAATCCTCGAACGCCTCGGCGATCGAAAGCTCTTCCATGCTGTACTTGGCTTCGGGGTTCTGCGCGAGTGCCTGACGAAGCTGCTCCGACCGGCTGAAGCGGCCGCGCAACGGAAAGTCCTTCCGAAGTGGGAAGCCTTCCTTGTACTGCTCCCACATGAGGATGCGGCGCAGGTCGGGATGGCCATTGAAGCGGATGCCGAACATATCGTAGCACTCGCGCTCCATCCAATCGGCGCCCTTGTGGATATCCCACACGCTCGGCACCTCGAGCGACTCACCTTTCTCGATCAGCGCCTTGAGGCGAAGGAAGCGGCGGAAGGGCAGCGACCGCAGGTGCCACACGACTTCGATGGCGCGCTCGAGATCGCGAAACTCGACCGCCGTGATATCTGAGCAGTAGTCGTAGCGCTGCGACGGATCATCGTGCAGCCAGCGCACGATCTCGTTCACACGCGCGCGATCGACGATGACGGTCGTCTCGTTCCACACGACGTCGACTCGCTGCACCGCTGCGCCGAACTTCGTGCGCAATGCGTCGGCGGTCGGGTTGGCGACGCCACCGCGATACGGAACGTTTTTCGGCGTGACCGGCGCTGGCGCGTCGGCGCCCTCGGCGTGCCCGGCGACGACGGGAAGGAACGGTGCGCTCACAGACCCGACCGCGTCTGGTGAATCGAGTTGCCGAACGGCTCGGAGAGCTCGTCGATGAGGCGAGGTGGGATGTAGAGCTGGCTCGTGGGATCAGGCTCCATCTCATTGCGCAGCGACTTATCCGCCATGCGCTCGGCCATCACCTTCTTCTGCAGCATCATGATGCCGTACATCAAGCCTTCGGGGCGCGGCGGACAGCCAGGCACGTAGACGTCCACAGGGATGATCGTGTCGATCCCCTGCACCACGGCGTAGTTGTCGAACATGCCGCCAGTCGACGCACATGCGCCCATCGAGATGCACCACTTGGGCTGCGGCATCTGCTGCCAGATGCGGCGGATCACCGGCGCGAGCTTGAACGGCACGCGGCCGGCGCAGATGAGCACATCGGCCTGCCGTGGCGAGAAGCTCATGCGCTCCATGCCGAAGCGCGCGAGGTCGAACTTGCTCGCCGCGGTGGCCATGAACTCGATGGCGCAGCATGCAGTGCCGAACGGCATTGGCCACAGCGAGTTGGCGCGGCCCCAGTTCACCAGGAAGTCGAGACGCGTCGTGACCCAACTCTCCTGCGACTGGGGATCGACCGTGACTGTATTTGCCTCTGGACGCGGGCTCAATCCCATTGCAGCGCTCCCTTCTTCCACACGTATGCGAATCCGACGAGGAGAATCGCGATGAACACAAGCATCTCCCAGAGGCCGAACAGCGAAAGCTGTCCGGACGGGCATGCGCCCTCCACGAGGTCCACGACACACGAAAGCTGCCGGAAGTGCGCAGCCCACGGGATCATGAACACCGTCTCGATGTCGAAGATGATGAACAACACCGCGACCATATAGAACTTCACCGAGAAGCGCTCGCGCGCATCACCGAGCACCGGAATGCCGGACTCGTACGGTGTCTGCTTCACCTCGGTGGGCCGAGGACGAAGGGTCAGGTGGGAAATCAGGAGGATAAGCGCCGCATTCATGGCGACAAATCCCATGAGCAATAGGACCGGCAGGTACGTGCGTTCCATCGAGTCTCCGCACCCTCGTGAAATCTTTCACTAAGTCGCAGCGCATGAAGTTACCCGGTGCTGCGAATCAGTGTCAACGGCGCGCGTGAAGAGAAAATCATTCTCGCGCGTCGCGTGCCGATCTCAACGCAATCATCGCGCGCGCGCTCCGATTGTTGGCGATGGCACAACTCGACGAATACCTTTCGCGCCGAACGCTGGCGTCAATCCCGACTGAAATATTCCCCTTTCACGTTTCGAGCGCGCATGAGCATCATGTCCGACCGCTGGATCACGAAGATGGCCAACGAGCATGGCATGATCGAGCCGTTCGAAGGTCGCCAGGTCCGCGAAGGAGTCATCTCGTATGGAGTGAGCTCCTACGGCTACGACATGCGCGTTGCGCGCGAGTTCCGGATCTTCACCAACGTCCTGAATTCGATCGTCGATCCGAAGGACTTTCAGAGCAGCTGCTTCGTGGAATGGGAGGGCGACGTCTGCATCGTGCCGCCGAACAGCTTCGCGCTGGCGCGCTCGGTGGAGTACTTCCGTATACCGCGCAACATCCTGACGGTCACCGTCGGCAAGTCGACCTATGCGCGGTGCGGGATCATCACGAATGTCACGCCCTTCGAGCCGGAGTGGGAAGGCTTCGTGACGCTGGAGATCTCGAACACGACACCATTGCCGGCGAAGATCTACGCGAACGAAGGCATCGCGCAGGTGCTGTTCTTCAAGGGTGAGGAGGAGCCGGAGATTTCGTATCGCGACAAGCGTGGGAAGTATCAGGGGCAACACGGAGTGACGCTGCCGCGCCTGTAGGTGGGCTGCGCCTGTGTGCCGTGAAATGGTGCTGCTGTCGGCAATCGCGGAGCCGCGGGCGGAGATAGGTGCACGAAGGCCCCGCGAGCTCTGCCCGCGGGGCCTTCGTGCCTAGAGCCCGTTACCTACGGGTTCTTGTCCGTGCACGCCTTCCAATCCGGATTATTCGTCTCCGTCTGCGACGGCACGAGCGCGACGTCCGTACCGTACGCGCCACCCTTGAAATACGCGCCACTGGGAAAGACCGTCTCAGCGCCGCGGCTGTACTGCCGCACGAGCCGACGCAGATCGCCGAGGCGATGGGCGGTGAGATACATCCAGAAGCCGCGCTCGCGGAACAGCAGGTCCACGCGACCTGCCGGCGAGCCGGGATCGGTGAGAGGCGTTGCCGCGAGCACCGCGTTCGTGGCACGCGCCGCGTTGAGCGTGATGATGAAGTCCGCTGCGTTCCCCGCCGCCAACTGTGACTCGGCCTTGATCAACAACGCCTCGATTCCCGACGCGACGGTGACGTTCGCATCCGGCTTCGTGTACTGGTTTAGCGTTGGAACGGGCGTGCCGTCCTGCCCCGCCTGGATCTTGGTGCCATCGATCAGGACGCGAGGATCCTTGGCGACGACGTAGTCGAGACCGTTGCCACCCTCCTTGTTCACCGCGCCGAAGTTTCTCGTCGCGTTCGCCCAGTCATAAATGCCGTTGTTGAGGCCACTGCTGCTCGTGGCGAAGGTCGTGGTGAATACATAGTTCGTCGGCACGGCAGCGACGAGCGTCGCCGCAGCCGCAAGCGCCGCTGCAAGCGTGGCGGGCTTGGCTTGGTTGACGATCACGCGGGCCTTCCCAACGAGCGCCAGATTGTTCGTCGCGGCTCCACCGTTCAGCGCAATCGCACTGTCGAACTGCGCGAGCGCCAGCGCGTTGAGCTGATCGGTGGAGTACGTCGCCGTCTGCGGGTGCTCCTCGCTCTTGGCGTCCCACATGGGAATTCCATTGCAATAGTCTTCCGCCGTGATTGCATACGTGTACCCGAGCATCGCGTGCAGCAGCGCCAGTTGTGCCGCTCCGCCAGTCGCGGGCGGGAACTGTGCGAGGAGCCGCGCGGCCCGAATCAGGCGCGTCTGCGTGTTGCCAACCTGAAT
This sequence comes from Gemmatimonadota bacterium, assembly GCA_028287345.1. Taxonomy (GTDB): domain Bacteria; phylum Gemmatimonadota; class Gemmatimonadetes; order Gemmatimonadales; family Gemmatimonadaceae; genus AG11. Next base: position 18,155 of record JAQBPV010000335.1, on the reverse strand, counting down.
CCAGGTGTCGACCGGAAACGAATTCGGGTTGATACTGCGGCTGTCGAGCGGCTCCGTACCCGTGCGAGCGGAGATCAGCTCGTCGGCGAGCAGGCCGCCCGTGAGGTTGAGGCCAAGCGGTGAGCTGCCGGCGCGGTCGCCACCGATGAAGCGGGAGAATTCGCCGACACCTGCCGTATAGAACGACTGCGCACCGGCGGCGCTCTGCGCCGTTTCCGTGGTGACGATGTCGGGTACCGATACGTCGAGCAGTGCGTCTTTGGCGGCATTGCACGCGACGAGCGCGAGCACGACCGCAACGGGAAGAGCGCCTGCCGCGCTCCTCAGCATCCATCGAATGGTCATTGATAGCTCTCTGTATGCGTCAGTATCGTGAGGTCAGTTAGAACGCGAGGTTGAGACGGACGTTGTACGTGCGCAGTGCGGGCGGCGTCCCGAGGTCGTCGTTGCCATTCGCAAGGCGATTGGCTTCGGGGTCGATGCCTGGATACTTCGTCCAGAGCGTCGCGAGGTTGCGGCCCGACAACACGAGCTGCGCCGACCGGCCGCGCAGGTAGCGTCCCACGAAGCGATCGGGGACGTTGCCCGCGACGGAAACCTCGCGGAGCTTGATGAAGTCGTTCTTCTGGAACAGGCCCCAGCGTGTGTTGTTCAGCGCCGCGGATCCGGCCGCGACGGCCGCTGCCTGATCCTCCAGCGACGAGCCGGGCTTGTTCACGGTCTCGCAATTCTTCGACGACACGCAGCGATTCTGGCCGATGGTGTACGAGTTCCAGAACTTGCCACGATAGTCCAACAGCGTGTTGATGCTGATCGCGTTGTTGAACAGCTGAAACGAGTTGGAGACCCCGGCTTCGTACTCCGGCAGCGTCGAGCCCTTGTACGCATCGGCGGTCGCAATCGTGATTTCGTTGGGCGTGATCACACCGTCCGCATTCGCATCGGCGAACGTGTACGGCCGGTCCCAGAGACCAAACAGCGGATAGCCGACGACATTGCGCGTGCCCTGCGGCGCAGCGAGGATGACGTCACCCACGTCGACGAGCTTGTTCGCCAGGTGTGAGCCGTTCATGCGCAGGCCCCACGTGAGCATGCGCGTCTGCAGCAGCTGCGCGTCGAAGGTGAGCTCGACGCCCTTATTGGTGACGCGCGCGATGTTCACCGTCTGCGTGGCGCCGACACCGAACGACGGCGGGAGCGGCCGCGCGAAGATCTGGTCGCGGCTGCTCTTGTTGAAGTACGTGAATTCGATGTTCAGTCGTCCCTTGAAGAGCGCGGCGTCGAAGCCGGACTCCACTTCCGTCGTGACTTCCGGACGGAGGGTCGAGTTACCGACCGACGCGATGGTGAGGCCGGCGATCTCGGCGCCGCCGGTAACGGGATAGGTCAGCGGCGAGAGGTACGCCAACGCCGCCGTGCTGCTTGGCTGCAGCCCCGCCTGTCCCATGGTCGCGCGGACTCGCAGCTGATCGAGGACACGGGGCTTCGGGAACCACGACTCCTCGCTGATGACGTAGGACACGTTCGCGCTCGGATACACGGTGTTGCCGACGGAGCGACCGAACGCGCTGTTCAAGTCGGTGCGCGCGCTTCCCGAGACGAACAACCTGTCCTTGAAGCTCAACTGCTCCTGGATGTAGTAGCCGTACGTCGCGTTCTGCGTGGTGGTGGTGGACGCCAGGCGCTGCGCCGCTGCGGTCGGCGTCGTGGCGCCGACGCCTAGTCCGTAACCCTCGCCGAAGAGTTGGTCGCTCGCAGTGCGGAACCACTGCGCGCCGACTGTGGTCTGGGTACCGATCGACGACGTGAGCGCATGCGTCGCGGCAGCGCGCAGCGTAGCGGTGTACTGCAGCGTGTTCGTCCTGTAGATGTCGATGCCCGAGTAGTTCTGCGCGGCGTTCGGTCCCCACGCGGCGGCCTGGTTGGTGCCTTCGCCCGGATACTGATAGGTGGAGTTGTTGGCATTCGAATTGTCGAGGCCACCTTCACCGGTAAGCCGCAGCCACGCCATCGGCGTCCAGTTGATCGAACCATTGCCCGTAAAGCGCTCGTTGGTGAGCCGGTTCGTCACGCTGAAGATGTCGCCGACGAATTCGCGGGCCGTGCCGTTGGTGGCATTCTTGATGCCCGGCGCCGTGAAGAGCTGGTTCGAGAGGCCCGCGAAGAAGGTTCCGTCGAAGGGCGCGAACAGGTCGCGATCCTGATAGCTCGACGACACGTCGAGTGTCGCGGCAGATCCGAGTGGAAAGGTGAACGAGCCGCGTACGGACGTCTGGCGCAGATGATTCGGCGTGATCTGTTCTTCACGCGGTGCCGTGCCGCGAAGCGTCGTGATCCGCGCGATCTCGAAATCGGGCATCTTGTACGGACCCGAATCGCCCTGGCGATCGACGCTGACGAAGTACTTCACTGCATCCGTGCCGCCGGATACCTGCAGCCCGACATTTCCGGACACACCGTTCGCGAACGGGTTCGTCTCGGCGGCAGTCCACGGGTTGTAGACGCTGAGACTGTCGATGACGCACGTCTTGAGACTTGCGTTCGTGATGGTGCATTGCACGGGTGCCGCCGTCGGAACGCCCCCGACGAGATTGCGACCGAAGCTGCGGAAGTTGGCGGGATACGTCGCGGGAATCTGCGAGATGCCGCCCTCGGCAAAGGTCGACCAGCGCGGAGCGCCGGTGATACCTCGTTTCGTCTTCACGACGATGACGCCGTTCGCGGCCGCGGTTCCGTACAGCGCCGCCGCGGACGGTCCCTTGATGATGTCGAGGCTCTCGATCGTCTCTGGATCTATCGTACTCAAGCGATTGATCGTGATGCCGGAGGTGTTTCCCTGCTCGCCTCCACCGTCGAAGCGAATGCCATCGACGACGATGAGCGGTTCATTCGTCAGCGACAGCGAGCTGTTGCCGCGAATGCGAATCTTCGGCGATCCACCCACGACGCCCTGCCCCTGAATGACCTGTACGCCAGCTGTGCGCGCCTGAAGGACATCCTGAATGCTCTGGACCGGCGCCGTCCTGGCGAGTGAGTCCGCGTTCACCGTGGCGACGACGTTGCCGAGTGATCGCCGAGATTGGTCACCGGTCGCGGTGGTGACGACGTCCTCGAGCCGCGCTGCGGCGCGACTGAGCGTTGCGTTGGCGACGCCCTCGGCGTTGTCCGCGACTGTCACGGACACGCGTGCTGGTTCATATCCGATGCGCGACACCCGCAACACGCTCGTACCGGCGGGCACGCCGCGGAGCAGATAGTCTCCGTTGGCGTTGGTGATCGCGCCGATGTTGGTGGACCCGACGACCACGACCTGCGCCGACGGCACCGGTTGTCCGGTCTCACGATCGGTGACTCTCCCGCGCACGACGGCCGCTAGTCGCGAGACGCTGCGTGACACGCGAACTTCGCGTGCTGGGGCCGCCGATGCGGAACCGGGTGTGACGCTCGCAAGCACGAGCAAGGGAAGGAACCACACTGTGCGGGCTCCGACGCCAGCTATCCTCATTGTTCGATCCTCGGCACGGGTAACTGCACACAAGCCATTCACGCGAGAACGGGTGTGCCACGTCGCACTCCCAGACCCGACTCGCGCATCGGGTACCACTTCGTGCTCGCTGTCGCTCGTCGTCCTTCGCTACTTGCGCTTGATGAGGATCACGGCCGCTGCTGCAGCCGCGCTTCCATATGCCTGCGCCGCGGCAGGAGCGTTGAGGTATCGAATCTCGAACATCTCGTTCGCACGGATGGTCGTGAGCGTTGCGAGGGGTAGGAGGGGACCGCCGTCGACAATCACATGGATTCCCGTTGCGGACGAGTTGACGCTGATGCCCGCGCCACCGCGCGTCGCGAGAAACGACGGTCGCAATCGCTTGATGATCGAGAGCGCGTCGAGATCGCCGATCGATGGATCGGAGAGCTCAGCATGAGAGATGACGTCGGGCGTGCGTGGCGTGGTCGCAACGCCGGCAGGCAACGGATCACTCGACGCTTGCGAGCCGTGCGACGCGCACGCCGACGCCATGAGTGCCACAGCGACATATGCGATCGTGCGAGCGTTCGTCACAGTGCTCTCCGTGCAGTGGGGTGTGGACAACATGTACCGGACTGGACGCAGTCACAACGAGTCGACAATAGTTTTTTGTCTGGACAAACGTGCGCATGACGAGGATGAGCGGCCGACTGGTCGCATGTCTCGTCGTGGCGCATATTGGCACTCCGCCTTTGCCCGCCGCACGCGACCCCGCGGAGCACGCCTCAAGGAGCTCGCCATGACTCGCCCTTCTGTATTCCGACCACTGTTTGCACGTGCTTCCGTCGTCGCGCTCATGGCGCTGCCGTCGCTTCTGCACGCACAGGCGAAGCGGCCGCTGACCGACGATGATCTCATGCGTCTTCGCGCCGTCGGCGGCGTGGCGCTGTCGCCCGCCGGCGATCGCGTGCTCTACACCGTCTCTGCATGGGAACACGCCAACGCGAAGACCGACACCGCACTCGGCGACAAGCACGATCGTCGCTCGCACGTGTGGATCGTGCCCGCTGCGGGTGGTGCGACACGACAACTCACCACCGGCGAGCGTGGCGAGTCACAGCCACAGTGGTCTCCCGACGGCGCGATGATCTCCTTCGTCAGTGCGCGAGGCACCGGTACGGGCGATGACGCACCCAAACCGCAGATCTGGCTGCTCAACGCTGACGGCGGCGAAGGTTGGGCGCTCACGGCGGCGCGAGACGGCATCGTCGCGTACAGCTGGTCGCCCGATGGAAAAAGGATCGCGTACACGACGCCCGATACGCTGTCGCGCGACGCAGAGGCGCGCGTCCGCCGGAAGGACGATCCGAAGGTCTATGAGAGCGACTTCCGCCTCAATCACCTCTGGGTGATCGACGTCGCATCCAAGCGTGCGACGAAGGTCACGAGCGGCGAATACACCGTGCGCGGCATGACCTGGTCGCGCGACGGCAATTCACTCGCGTTCGATGCATCACCCACGACGATGATCCGTGATGAGCGCAGAGATGCCTACGTCGTCGACGTCAACACGAAGCAGCTCGACCGGCTGACGTCCACGCACGACGTGGAAAGCACGCCGCAGTACTCGCCCGATGGCAAGACGCTCGCCTATACGATCAATCCGCACGAGTGGACGGCGAATAAGGATGGTATCATGGCGCGGACGATCCGCAACGCGCACCTGATCACGTGGGATGTCGCGTCGAGAAAGGTGACGGACCTCGCGTCGCCGAAGTTCGACGTCAGCCCCGGCTCCGTGCGCTGGTCGCCGGACGGCAGGCATCTCTGGTTCGGCGCCAGTGATCGCGTTTGGCAGAGTCTCTTCGACTATGACATCGGCACGCGCACCTACAAGCAGCTGACGCACGACGCGTTGGCGAGCGCCCCGTCACCCAACCGCGATGGCTCGAGGATCGCATTCACCCTCGACACGCCGAACTGGCCGGCCGAGGTGTACGTGCAGGACGGCACGGCGGCGCCGAAGCGACTGACCAACACCAATCCGTGGCTCGCCGATTTTGCCCTTGGCGAGTCGAAGGTGATCACCTGGAAGAGCAAGGACGGCGCGGACGTCGAAGGCGTGTTGCTCACCCCTGTCGGTTACACGCCGGGCATGAAGGTGCCGCTCCTCGTTTCGGCACACGGTGGTCCCACCGGCGCACACACCAACGGCTTCAAGGGTGGCACGAGCCCCGGTCAATCATGGGCGTCGCGCGGATGGGCAGTGCTCTATCCCAATCCTCGCGGCTCCACGGGCTACGGCGAGAAGTGGATGCGCGGCAACATCCCCGATTGGGGTGGTGGCGACTATCAGGACATCATGACGGGCGTCGACGAGTTGGTCCGTCGCGGCATCGCGGATTCGACGCGCATGGCCTTCGAAGGGTGGAGCTACGGCGGATACATGACGTCGTGGGTCGTGTCGCAGACGTCACGCTTCAAGGCGGCCATGATGGGCGCCGGCCTTCCGTCGCTGCTGTCGATGGCCGGTACCACCGACATCCCCGGTTACATCAACACGTTCTTCAACGGCCTGCCCCAGTACGACGGCTCGATCATCAACCCGTCGGTGAAGTACTACCTGGAGCGCTCGGCAATCAGCTACTCCGACAAGGTGACCACGCCACTGCTCATCCTGCACGGCGGCAGCGACGAACGTGTGCCGATCGGACAGCCGATGGAGTTCTATCGCGCGCTGAAGGATCGCGGCAAGATCACCGAGCTGGTCTTCTATCCGCGCGAAGGGCACGGACTCTCGGAGTACTACCACCAGGTCGATCGCATGAAGCGTGAGTACGAATGGATCTCGCGCTACACGCTCGGCACCAACCTGCTGCAGTAAGAGCAGGTCCCTCGACTTCCCTCGGGACGACAAAGTTCATTTGTCGTCCCGAGAGGAGCGCGGAGCGTTACCGAGGGATCCGCTCCTTCAGCGACGTCAGAAGCCTTGAACGTTGATGCACCCCTTCGGTTGCGGGTTGCGCTGGTTGCACTCGTCGATTGGAATCGGCACTACCGGGAAAATCTTGTGCGTCGGCAGCGCCTTCTCGAGCGTCGCCAGGCGGCCATAGCGTCGCAGGTCGACCCAGCGATGCCCGTACTCGAAGAACAGCGAGTAGCGGCGGTTGTAGAGAATCTCGCTGACGATGTCGCCCGCGTACGTCGGACCGAGTGGCGCGAGGCCGCCCGAGTTGACGCGAATGAAGTCGAGATCAGCGAGTGCCGCCGTGCGATTCCCCAATCCATTGTACGCCTCGGCGCGCATCAGGATCAGCTCTTCGTTCTTGATGATCGGCACGGAAGCCACATTGCTCGCATACGCCGTGATGCGGACGTTCGAGCTCACGCTCTGGGTCGTCACGGTCACGGTGCCCACCACCGCCTTGCTCGACGCACGCAGATCCGGCGAACCATCCGGCCGGCGCTGGGCGTCGGTGAGGAAGCTCGGCACCGCGACGAGTGCGCGTGGTGCCGCATCGAACAGTGGATTGAGTGCATCACCAGACGTCGTGGAGTACACGTGGTAAGCGCCATTCGCCAGCGCGGCGGGAGTCGTACTCGCGGTGCTGAGGAACGACTCGCCGAGCGTGACGAGCGCCACCGCCCAGTCGGCGCGATAGATGTCGACCCGTGCCTTGAGCGCACGATTCAGCTTGATGAAGCTGGCCGGCGTGTTGAATCCGGTGAACCCGGTCGTGAGCGCGAAGGGAAACGCCGTACCGCCGGCGGCGAGATCCGCCTTCGCCTCATCGAAGAGGGCGGCCGCGCGCTTGAACCCGCTGTCCTTCGTGACGAAGGCGCCGAGCACGGTGGGATCGGCCGGAACATCCACGACGATGCCGAGTGTATCGCGGACGCGCAGTTGATTCACGTATTCCTGCGCCATGATCGTCTTCACGAAGCCGCGCGTTGCTGCCTTCTGCGCCGCGCTGTAGTCCGGCACCTTGTCGAGCGCCTCGAGAATCGTCGCGGCAGTGCGCAGGTCGCGATACGACGACGACCAGCCGACGTCCGCGACGAAGCCGCCCGGCTCCAGTGGCCCGACGAGATAGCCGAGCACGTTGCGCGGCTCCGCCGGGTCGAGGTTGTAGACTTCACGTCCGAGGATGCCAAGTCCCGTCGCCCAGGTGCCGACATTGGCGCGCAGACCCACGAGCAATCCGGCGACGGTCGTGTTCACCGTGGCGGCATCGGGATTCTCGAGCAGGCCGTTGATGTTCGGCGTGTTGAAGTTCGGGACCGTTGATTCCTTGCACGCCCCGAACGCCGCGAACACCGCGGCGACACTTGCGAGGCAGATCGCGCGTCGAGTGACATTGAATGGAGTGCGCATGGTCAGAAGTCCACCGAGAGGTTGAGCCAATAGGACTTGCTGGCGGGATATGCGGCGAGCTCACGATTGCGCTGGACGGCGTCGGGCACGCCCGTGGCACCGAAGTTGGCAGCCTCCGGATCACCGCCGCGGAAGTCCGTCCACCATTTGAGATTGCGTCCGGTAAGCGTGAGCTTCGCACTGTTCACGCGTGTCGTCAGCCGCTGCAGATAGCGCGGTGGCACGTTCCAGCCCAACGTGACTTCGCGGAGCTTCGTGTAGGTCGCGTCCTGATAGTAGATCCTCGTCACCTGCAGGTACGTCGTGCGGCGGAACTCGCCGAGTTTCTGGCCGGTCGCCGTCACCTGGTCGTAGTCGATGGAGTTCTGCCCGAGGTCGTAGTGACGCCACGTGCCGTTGGCGAGCATGCCGCCCTCCTGATGGTCGAGCAGCGCGTATACCGAGATCGCACCGTAACGCACCTCGTTCGACCAACCGGCGGTCCACGACGGATTGCCGTCGCCCATCACCACCGGCACCACAACGCGTCCTCCGGCCTGCGGCAGCGTGTCGTTGCCGATGAGCTGAGTCGCCGACTTCCCCTCCTCGATCTTCGTCGCGCCCGTCTGCGGCGTGCCGAGCAGGAACGCAGGAACCGGAAGACTCGTGATCAGGCTGCGGTTCATGCCGTAGTTGATGCGCGTGTTCCAGTCGAATCGCGCGCGCTGAAACGGAAACGCGCTCGCACTGACCTCCAATCCACGCACTCGCATTGCGGCGCCATTCGACACTTCGGCGCTGTATCCGGTGGACGGTGCCAGCGTCCGCGTGATCAGGAGATCGGAGATGTTGCGCTGGAATCCCGTCACCTCGAGCGTGGCTTTGCTTCCGAAGATCGTGGCGTCCATACCGCCTTCGAACTCACGCTGCCGCTCGGGACGAATGTCGTCCGCCGCGCGTACGGTGCCGACGCGAAAGGCGCCGAGGCCGCCGATGTTCGACAGATCGAGACCAGTGAACTTCTGGCCGTAGAGTGGTTGATTGCCCGTCTCTCCGTACGCGGCGCGCAGCTTCACCTCGTCGACGAGGCCAGGCTTGATTCCCGGCAGGCGATAGGACGCCGAGAACTTCGGAAAGATGAAGAACTTCTTGGTGTCGCCGTTGTTGCTGCTTCGGTCGGCGCGCGCTCCCACCGTGAGCAACAGCTTCTCACGCCACAGGAGCTCCGTCTGTCCGAACACGCCGAAGTCGTTTACCTCGAGGCGGCTTTCGTCGACGTCGCGCAGCGTTCCCGCCGTCACGACCTCGAGACCGCCGAGAAGATTCTGTCCCGACGTGCGCGTCTGTCCGAGCGTGCGCCGTTCGTATTGCGTCCCCAGCTGCGACGTGATGCCGATGCTCGCGCTTGGCGTCCACGTGTGCACGGCGTTGAGGTTCAAGTTGCTCTGGACGTTGTCCGCGTACGACGAGGCCGCGGTGCCAGGCAGTCCATCCAACGGCTCGTACTGCAGCTCAGGAGGTGAGAAGATGAGGTTCTTCTGGTTCAGGACGTCAGCGCCACCGTAGACCACGAGCTGCAGCTTCTGCTGCCCGGCGCTCCACGCGTCGAGTGTCAGCCGTGCGGTGGTGATGTTCCGCCACACCGACTCGCTGTTCTTGAAGAGATCGACGGTTTGCAGTGGATTCGAGTTATACAGCGGATTCACCGGGAACGTGCCGTCGGGCCGACGACGGATGTCGAGGAAGCTCGGCACCTTCGTGATCGTGTAGGCCACCGAGTTGCCCGCGTTGTCGTTGCCGAACAGCCCGCGATCGTTCACAGATCGCAGCACCTCCGTTCCGACGGCCAACATGAGTTTCGCGCCGAGGCGTTGGTCGAGGTTCACGCGCAGGCCCGACTTGTTGGCGAACGTGTTGCGCACGATTCCCGCTTCGTCGCGCATCAGCGCCGACGCGAAGTACCTGGTGTTTTCGTTGCCGCCGCTCACGCCGATCGACGTCTCGGAGTTCACCGGATGCTCGCCGTACGTCTCGTCCTCATAGTCGATGAAGACGTTGGGGTCGTAGTACTGGGCGGCGCTCGCGCCGAGTGCAGCCACGGCATCGGCAGCACTGGTGAACCTGCGCGAGCCGTTCTTGTACGCGAGTCGAGACGTGCCCACGTTCTGCCGCAGCGAGAATTTCGGCGCACCGATGTCGCCGCGCTTGGTGGTGATGATGATCACGCCACCCGACGCCTTGGAACCATAGATCGCCGACGCCGCCGAGCCCTTGAGGATCTCGATGTTCTCGATGTCGTTCGGGTTGAGGTCCGCGATGCGATTGTCCGGCGCCTCCTGGTTCGACACTGAGATCGTCGTGCCGGCCGCACGCGTGACCTTGTTCGTGCCCGAGCCGATCGCCACGTCGCTCACGATCACACCGTCCACGACATACAACGGCTGTGCCGAGCCGAGGATCGACGAGATGCCGCGAATGCGAATGCGGTTGCCGCCACCGGGCGCACCGGTCGACTGCGAGATCTGCGCTCCGGCCACCTTACCCTGAAACGCATTTTCGATCGATTGCGCCGTGACCTTCGTCATCTCCTCGGCACTGACGCTCGCGACCGACGTGGCGAGGTTGCGTCGCGAGATGCCCGTCGCTTGCCCGGTGATCACGATCTGGTCGAGCTTGAGGACGTCGGGACGCAGCACGATCACGACGGTGCTCGCGTCGGCGCCGACGCTCACTTCTGTTTGCGGGTGCCCGATGCGCCGCACCGTGAGTACGATAGGTCCACTCGGTGCTTGCAGCGTGAACGTGCCGTTCTCGCGCGACGTGGTGCCGGTCGTCGTGCCCTTCACCAGGATCTGCGCGGACGACAACGGTGCGCGTGTGCCTTCCTGCACTACCGTGCCGGTAATCGTGCGGCTCTGTGCATGGACGGGCGCCGCTATCGAGAAGAGCAGCGCACAGGCCCACCAGCGGGATCGCTTCACGGGGTATTGCTCCAGGCTAGGGTTTCGGACGCTTCAGTAATGTCGTAGTTCTCTTTCCAGTGACGAAGGCTCATGGCAACACAGGAAGCACGAGGTGGGACGGCTTGGTGCTCGAACGAAACACCGTCATCGTCGCCGCGCGAAACGCGCTCGTGTCGGCCGTATTGATGTTCGGCACGAACGTCTGAGGATTGCGATCGATGAGCGGGAACCACGTGCTCTGCACGTGCACCATGAGGCGGTGCCCCTTCTTGAACGTATGAAGGACGTCGTGCAGCTCGTAGGTCACTGAGTCGGGCTTGCCCGGCGAAAGTGGAATCGGCTTCTCGAGCGAGCGCCGCCACCGCGCGCGATAGACGTCGCCCTTTACGAGTTGCTCGAAGCCGTCCATGCCGCCGCTACCGCCGCGACCCGCCATCGGCATGTCGGGCCAGACGTCGATGACCTTCACGATGAAGTCGGCGTCGCTGCCCGTGCTCGCGATCTGCAGGTTCACACCGATCGGTCCCGCCAATGTGAGATCCTGATCGAGCACGGGCGTTTGATACACGAGGACGTCTGGCCGCCGGCTCGCGAACCGCTGATCCTCGATCGGATAGAGCTGGTAGTAGCCGAACGACACCTGCGAGGTGTATGGCACCGGCCTTGCCGGATCGCTCACGTACGTGTCCTGCGCGCTCGGCGTCGTGGGCTTCGCATAGGCGAGCGAGCCGTTCTCACGCAGGTAGATCGGCGTCTTCACGGCGGCTTTCGGCGGCCACGCATCGAACGTACGCCACTGGTTCGCGCCCGTCTGGAACGCTGCCACCTTCGGCAGCGCCTTCGAACAGCGGTCTTTCAGCTCGCAGGAGAAGAACGGGAAGCCAATGCTGTCGCGGAAGAACGTGCCCGTCCTGCTCCCGAATTTCAACACGCCGAGCGTGTCGTTCTCGCCGCGATTCCACGCGCCATGAGTCCATGGGCCCATGACGAAGGTCCGCTTCGTCGACGCACTCATCTCCTCGAGCGACTGATTGAGACGCAGCGGCCCGTACGGATCTTCGCTGTCGTACCATCCGCCGACGGTGAGCACCGCAGGCTTGATGTTCTTGACGTGCTTCCAGATGCCGCGCTTCTGCCAGTACGCATCGTAGTTCGGATGCGCCATGATCGAATCCCAGAACGCGACTTTGCCGGACAATTGCCCCTGCGAAAGGTTCTTCGTCGGCCCGGCGCGAAGGAAGAAGTTGTACCCATCGCTCGTCGCGAACGTGGGACGCGCCGGATAGCTGTTCACCAGCCCGGTCCGCGGCTGGTCGAAGCTGCTGAGGAAGTTGAACGTCTGCGCCAACGTCAGCGCACCGTTGTGGTGACGGTCGTCGCCAAGGTACCAGTCGATCATCGGCGCCGAGGGATACGCGGCCTTGTGTGCGGGATGCGCGTCGGGCAAACCAGCCGCGACGAAGAACCCTGGGGCGGAATTCCCCCACGTACCGACGCGGCCGTTGTTGCCGACGACGTTCTTCACCACCCAGTCGATCGTGTCGTAGGTGTCCGTCGATTCGTCGACGTCCTTCGCGCCATGCTTGTCGACGATGTATGGCGTCATGAACTGGTAGTAGCCCTCGCTCATGTAGCGCCCCCGCACATCCTGGTTCACGAAGATGTAGCCGTCGTCCTGGAACGCCTTCCATGGGCCGAGTGCGGCGGGATACGCGTCGGCGCCGTACGGGGCAACTCCGTACGGCGTACGCATGAGCATGATCGGATATCGCCTGGTGGTATCCCGCGGCGTGTAGATGGCGGTGAACAGCGGTGTGCCATCGCGCATACGGATCGAGACTTCCCTCTTTACGTAGCGCTCGCGCACCTCGGCAGCGCCCGGCGGGCCCTGGGCGTGGAGCGAAGCAGCGAGTGAGAGAAACGCCAGCAGGAGCGCGCGCAACGCGGGCGCCCACGTCGGAGGGAATCGCATGCAATCCTCGTTGAGGGATTACGAGCTACTTCGCAACATGGCGCGAGGGTTTCCGTCCCGCGAGAGTCGATCAGCTATTTGGTCGGGTTGCCAACAAATGCAACATCAGCCTTCGCCGCCGCCCGAACGCTCCTCGACCGTCGTCGCCGACGCGTACATGTAGTCGCGGTTCATACGGCCGATGAAGTCGATGCTGATGCTCTTCGGACACGCCTCCTGACACTCGCCGAACAGGCTGCAGCTGCCGAAGCTCTCGAGATCCATCTGCTCGACCATCTTCAACGCTCGGCGATAACGCTCGGGCTGGCCCTGCGGCAACAGGCCGAGGTGCGAGATCTTCGCGCTCGTGAACAGCGATGCCGATGCATTCGGACATGCGGCGACGCACGCGCCGCAGCCGATGCACGCGGCTGCATCCATCGCGGAGTCGGCGTCGGTCTTGGGCACCGGAATATTGTTGGCGTCCTTCGCACCGCCCGTCGCGACGCTGACGTAACCGCCGGCCTGGATGATCCGGTCGAAGGCGCCCCGGTCCACCACGAGATCCTTGATCACCGGGAACGCGTTCGCTCTCCACGGCTCGATGACGATGGTGTCGCCGTCCTTGAAGCTGCGCATGTGGAGCTGGCACGTCGCCGTGCCCTTCATCGGTCCGTGAGCCACACCATTGATCATCACGCCACACATGCCGCAGATCCCCTCTCGGCAATCGTGATCGAACGCGATCGGCACTTCGCCGCGGGCAATCAGTCCCTCGTTCACCACGTCGAGCATCTCGAGGAACGACATGTCCGGACTCACGTCCGTCGCCTTGTACTCGACGAGCGCGCCCGCAGCCTTGGCGCCGGCCTGACGCCAGACCTTCAGCGTGACGTTCATCGTTCCGTCTATTCCGGTCACTTGTAGCTCCGCTGCGACAGCTTGATGTTCTCGAAGATCAGCGGCTCCTTGTTCAGCACGGGGGGCTTCCCTTCTCCCGCGTACTCCCACGCGGCCACATAGGCGAACTTCTCGTCGTTCCTGAGGGCCTCGCCATCGGGCGTCTGGTACTCAGTGCGGAAATGACCACCGCACGACTCCTCGCGATCAAGCGCATCGCGGCACATCAACTCACCGAGCTCGAGGAAGTCAGCGACACGCCCCGCATGCTCGAGCGTCTGGTTGAGCTCCGCGCCGCTACCGGGAATCATGACGTCCTTCCAGAACTCGTCGCGCAGCTTCGGGATGAGCTCGAGCGCCTTCGTGAGACCAGCCGCATCTCGCGCCATGCCGCAGTACTCCCACATGATGCGGCCGAGCTCACGATGGAACGACGCCACGGTGCGCTTGCCCTTTACGCCGAGCAGCCTTGTCGTGCGCTGCGCGACATCGGCGACCGCGGCCTTCACTTCGGGCGCGTCGGCAGTCACTGGCTCGAGCTTCACGGATGCCAGATAGTCGCCGATAGTGTACGGCAGCACGAAGTACCCATCGGCGAGACCCTGCATGAGCGCACTGGCACCAAGACGGTTTGCACCGTGGTCGGAAAAGTTCGCTTCGCCGGCCACGTGCAGGCCGGGTATGCTGCTCATGAGGTTGTAGTCCACCCACAGCCCGCCCATCGTATAGTGGACCGCCGGGTAGATGCGCATCGGCAGCTTGTACGGATTCTCGTTCGTGATGCGCTCGTACATCTCGAACAGGTTGCCGTACCGCTCGCGAATCTTGTCTTCGCCCAGTCGCTTGATGGCGTCGGCGAAGTCGAGATACACGCCGCGACCACCGGGACCAACTCCGCGACCCTCATCGCAGACTTCCTTTGCCGCGCGCGACGCGATGTCGCGCGGACAGAGGTTGCCGAACGCTGGATACTTCCGCTCGAGGAAGTAGTCGCGATCGGTCTCGGGGATCTGGTCGGGCCGCTTGCCGATGTCCTCCTTCCTCTTCGGCGCCCACACGCGACCGTCGTTGCGCAGCGACTCGGACATCAGCGTCAGCTTCGACTGATAGTCGCCGTGCACCGGAATACACGTGGGATGGATCTGCGTGTAGCACGGATTGGCGAACGCCGCGCCGCGCTTGTACGAGCGCCAGATGGCCGTCGTGTTGCAGCCCTTCGCGTTCGTCGAGAGATAGAACACGTTGCCGTAGCCACCGGTCGCCAGCACGACAGCGTCCGCGAGATGCGGCTCGATCGTTCCCGTGAGCTCGTCGCGGACAACGATGCCACGCGCCCGGCCATTCACGACGATGAGATCCAGCATCTCGGCGCGCGGATACATCTTCACGCCGCCCTTGGCGATCTCCTTCTCGAGCGCTTGATATGCGCCGAGCAATAGCTGCTGGCCCGTCTGTCCGCGCGCGTAGAACGTGCGCGACACCTGCGCTCCACCGAACGACCGATTGGCCAGCAGACCGCCGTACTCACGCGCGAACGGCACACCCTGCGCGACGCACTGGTCGATGATGTTGACGCTGATCTGCGCGAGCCGGAAGACATTGCCTTCGCGCGAGCGAAAGTCACCACCCTTGATCGTATCGTAGAACAGGCGCTGGATGCTGTCGCCGTCGTTCTGGTAGTTCTTCGCCGCGTTGATGCCACCCTGTGCCGCGATCGAATGCGCGCGACGCGGTGAATCCTGGTAGCAGTAGCAGCGAACGTTGTATCCCAGCTCGCTGAACGTCGCAGCCGCCGACGCGCCAGCGAGGCCCGACCCGACTACGAGCACCGTGTATTTCCGCTTGTTCGCCGGATTCACGAGCTTCATGTCGAACTTGTGCTTGTCCCACTTGTCACCGAGCGGGCCGGCCGGAATACGGGAATTCAGCTCGAGTGTCATCTAGCGGATCACTCCGAAAAACACGGCGACAGGAACGGCCGTGAAGCCGAGCCAGACGATGAGCGCAATGGCAGTCGACAGCCGCCGATGCAGCGGACGCGGCGACGGCTTCGCGAGGCCGAGCGTGCGGAGCGAGCTCCACGCGCCGTGAAAGAGGTGCAACATCAGGAACAGCATCGCGACGACGTAGAACAGCGTCACCCACCACACACGGAACGCGCTGATCACGTTGCCGTACACGTTCACGTGCGTGAAGGCCGGATACATGGCATCCGGTCGGCTCGCCATCGGGAACACGGTTCCCGTGGTGAAGTGCAGAATGTGGAAGACGATGAAGACAAGCAGCAGCACACCACCCCACCGCATCGTGCGCGAGGCCAGCGTGCTTACCTGCGGTTGGCGAACGGTATACGACACCGGCCGCGCCTTGCGGCTGATCTGCGTCAGCTGCCACGCCATGAGGATGTGCAGCAGCACCGCGGCAAGGAGCCCGAGACGCGCCAACCAGAGCAGCTCGCCCAGGCTCTGCAGGAAGGCGGCATAGGTGTTCATCTTCGCCGGACCGATGAAGATCTGAAGATTGCCGGCCATGTGTCCGATCACGAAGATGACGAGCATGAGGCCCGTCACCGCCATGATCACCTTCTTGCCAATCGTGGAACGGTAGAACCTCAGCATTACATCTTGATTGCGGACATGGGCTCTCGGACGGCGTCCGCACTGCTCGCCAGTGCTGCCTTCTCGTCGGCCGTGAGCTCCACCTCGACGATCTTGATGAGGCCCTGACGTCCGAGCTTGCACGGGACGCCGAGGTACAGCCCGGACATGCCGTACTCTCCTTCGAGCCACGCCGCGCACGGAAGGATGCGGCGCTGGTCGTTCACGATTGCTTCCGCCATCTGCACGGCGCCCGCGGACGGCGCATAGTACGCCGAGCCGGTCTTGAGATGCTTCACGATCTCCGCGCCACCCCCTCGCGTGCGAAGGACAATGGCGTCGAGCGTCGCCTTGTCCATCAGCTGCGTAATGGGAATGCCGCTCACGCTGGTATACGTGATCAGCGGCACCATCGTATCGCCGTGGCCACCGAGCACCATCGCCTGGATGTCCCTCACCGAGCAGTCGAGCGCCTCGGCGAGGAAGGCGCGATAGCGCGCCGTGTCGAGCACACCCGCCATTCCGATGACGCGCTCACGCGGGAAGCCGGTGGCTTCCTTGGCCACGTAGCACATCACGTCGAGTGGGTTGCTCACGACGATGACGATTGCGTTGGGCGACGTGTTCTTGATCTGCTCGGAGACCGACTTGACGATGCCGGCGTTCGTATTCAACAGGTCGTCACGCGACATGCCCGGCTTGCGGGCGATGCCGGCGGTGATGATGACGATGTCGGAATCCTTCGTCTCATCGTAGCCATTCGTGCCGATGATGCGGCTGTCGTAGCCTTCGATGGGAGCGCTCTGCCACTGATCGAGCGCCTTGCCCTGCGGGATGCCCTCGGCGACGTCCACCATGACGACGACGCGCGCGAGCTCCTTTTCGGCGACGCGCTGGGCGGTCGTCGCGCCGACGTTGCCGGCGCCTACGACGGTGATCTTATTGACCATGAGTGCGTATGTCTGAAGGTGAGTTGCTGCTCAGACAAAACTATCGCGCTCGCGTGCTGACGCTACCCTCCGACCTGCGAGAGTGCGCGCAATCCACCGACACGATGCGTGAGCAATGCGTGCTCCTGCGGCTTCTCCGCGAGCGCCTGTCGCACGAAGGGCGCGAGTGGCAGGCCAGCGCGCAGCGGTCCGCGCAAATCCACTTCGTGATCGCCAAACAGGCACGTGCGAAGGCGGCCGTCCGCGGTGAGACGCACGCGATTGCAGCTGCCACAATAGGTGTGCGTCATCGGCGTGATGACACCGATGCTTCCCGCCGCGCCTTCGAGCTTGTAGTACGCGGCCGGTCCGTTGCCACGCGCTGGACCGGAAGAGCTGGTGAGCGGCCCCAGCACATCCTGGATGCGGGCGAGCAGCTCGTCGCTCGGCACTACCATCTCCTCGGTCATCGGCTCGAGCGACCCCACGGGCATGAGCTCGATGAACCGCACGTGCCATGGATGGTCGAGCGTGAGCCTAGCGAAGTCGACGACCTCGTCGTCGTTCACGCCGCGCATGACGACGACGTTCAACTTGATTGGCTGGAGCCCCGCTTTCTCCGCCGCGAGCGCGGCGGCCACCGGCTCGAAGCCGAGGTCACGCCGTGCGATGGCGACGATGCGGTCGGCGCGGAGGCTGTCGGCCGAGATGTTCACGCGGTCGAGTCCGGCGGCCGCGAATTCCGTCGCCAGCGCGGGAAGCTTCACGCCGTTGGTCGAGAGGGCGATGTCCTCGACCGACGACACCTCGCGAAGGAAGCGAATGAGCGTCGAGAGCTGAGGGCGAATCGTGGGTTCTCCACCAGTGATGCGAATTCGCTTCAGGCCCATCGGCGCGAGCTGCGCGACGACCTCGCGGATCTCCTCGTAGCTCAGGATGTCCGACTTCGGCAGCCACGGCAGCCCTTCGAGCGGCATGCAGTAGCGGCAGCG
>JAQBPV010000332.1 GCA_028287345.1 Gemmatimonadota bacterium | reverse complement strand
CGCGGTCGAGCAGTGTGATCTTCTGCCAGATCTTGTTGGAAAATCCGTTCGCCAGTGCCTCGATCTCGTTCACGCCAGCGAGCACCACCGGGTCGGCGAAATGTTGGGCGAAGAGCGCGGAGACCTTGCTCGACAGCGACAGGAGCTCGCTGCAGTAGTCGAGATACCGGCCGAGCTCCTGCTTCGGGATCGTGCGCGTCGGGGAGGAGGCGGTGTCGGGGCGTCCTGACAGGACGCGCTCGGGGTCCTTCGTCAACTGATGCATGTCGACGATATGGACGACGCTTCGCAGCTCGTGCAGGCTCGCGAGCGCTCGCCGCCGCTTGAGGCGAATTTCTGCCGTGATGAGGAAGAAGATGGCGACGCCGAGGAAGACGATGTCGTTGATCGTGGAGTCCACCGCCTGGACGAAATCGGCGAGCCGGTCGACGCGCGTCGGCAGGTGAATGGTGGTCGCCATGACGCCCAGCACGCCGAAGATCGTGACGATCACGATGCCGACGATGATCCGGAGTGACCAGTTCGGCCGTCGCAGGTAGTCGACGACCTCCGCCGACTCCTCGGCGAGGGACAACAGCTCGCCGGCCACTTTCCGCAGGCTGGATTCGGGAAAGCGCTCCTCGATGCGGTCGCGCAGACGCGCGATGGTCGCAACGATCTGTGTGTCGTCGAGACGACGGTAGTTGACGATCGCGTCAGAGGATGGCTGTGGGGGCATCTAGTCGATCCGGATTGGAAGATGCCCGTGCCGCAAGGCGGGATGACCGAGTCGAAAGAAAAAGGCGGAAGAGAATTGAAACTGCTGGAAGGCAACGACAGAAAACAGAAAACCGCAGGGAGCGGATTCAACGGATTGACCGACAACTGCCGGATCAGGCCTCGGGCTGATTTCTACACGGAAGTCGATCGGTTTTCATCCGGGTAAACGGCGCAGAGGTAGTTAGATCTCGAGAAACACCGCCCCTTCTTCGATACTCAACGCGATGCCAGCCGCCGCGGCCGCCTCTTGTAGTGCCGCATCCAACATCACGATCGGATCCGCACTGACCTGAAGACGACGCATCAGCCCCTCCCCTTTCTTCGCACCAGCGGTGAGCGTAATCTTGAGCCCGCGCCGCTTGCACTTCACGCTCGTGCCATCGGGCAATGTGGCGTTCATCGGCTTGATGTACGCGTCGATGTAGTGCACGCCGATTCCCGACTTGTCCGCCATCTTGGCCGGCAGCTTGTCCAGCGCCGTGGCGCTCAGGTCACACAGCTTCTGCTTCACGGGCGTTCGCTCAGGTACTGGTCCATGGCTGCGCGAAACGCGCGAATGTGTTCTGGGGTGCTCCCACAACAACCGCCGATGATGCTCGTCCCTACCTCGAGCAGCGGAATGACGCCGCGCACCATCTCCTCCGGCGTCTCGTCGTATACGACCTTCAAGTTCACCAACCTCGGCAGACCGGCATTGGGCTGCGCCATCACCGGCAGGTCGGTGGCGGAACGATAGCGCTCGACCGCCTCCTTCGCCCACACCATGTCCATGCCGGTGCCGCAGTTGAGTGCGACGATGTCGGCACCGCGCTCCTGCATGAACTCCGCGGCGCGCTCCGGATCGACACCCATCATCGTGCGGAAGGTCGAGCCGTCGAGCGTGACGTCATACGCCAGCGAACCGATGACGCACGCCGCTCCCGCTTCCTTGCTCGCCGCGATGGCGAGGCCGAGCTCTTCGAGTCCCGTCTGCGTCTCGATGATGATCGCGTCGGCGCCGGCGTCGACGAGCGCACTCGCCTGCTCCGCGAACGCCTCGCGCACCTGATCCTCCGTGAAGTCGCCGTACGGCTCCATCAACCCGCCGAACGGTCCGATGTCGCCGAGCACGTAGCCCTCGCGCGAGCCGAACGCCTGGCGCGCGATGTCGACGGCCGCGGCGTTGATCGCGCGTACATCGCCCGCGAAACCGTGGCGATTGAGCATGATGCGCGACCCGCCGAACGTATTCGTGATGATGCAATCCGAACCCGCGTCGGCATAGCGACGCTGGATCTCGAGCACCTTCTGCGGCTGCGTGAGGTTCCACGCCTCGCCGCAGTTGCCCTGCTCGAGGCCCGCGAACATCAGCTGCGTACCCATGGCGCCGTCGCCGAGGAGCGGTTTCTCCTTGAGTGCGTCAAGCAGAGATTTCTTCATTGCGTCTGCAATTCCCGGATTGGTGTCGGCTCGTCCTCGAGCTTCTCACGTTGGACGAGCGCGTAGTGAATCGTCTCGAGCACCGCGCCCCATTTCTGCGCGCGACTTTCCCCCTCACAATAGCAGGTGGCCCCAACAGACGGCCGCGCCCACGCTAGCACGTCGTTCAACGGCTGGCCGAGCAGCGGCTTTTCAGCGTCGAGCGACGCCATGAGCTGCGGTGCATTGAGCCTGTACTTGCACATGAACGTGTAGCCGTCGTCGCCGGGTGTGGGAGCGCACTCCTGCGAAAGAATCCGGTAACGGTCAGCGCGAGTTCCAATGCTCACCACATACTGGAACGACAGCGGGCGTCCCATGTTGCTGCACGTCGTGCCGTCATAGCGGAAACGTGCGTCGATCGTTCCATCATCGCGACGCACGATCGACAACCGCTCGGCGGACCATCGCTTGAGCGCCTTTGCGTTGACTGAATAGCGCGCGTTCGCGTCGAGCGGCTGCTCGGTGCGCGGCGTGACGACGTCCATGATTTCTGCGGGACGCATCGACTCCACTTCGCCGCGGCGGCGTGGACGCAAATACGGCGCGCGACGGTACTCGCAGCCCGGCAGCGTGCAGTTCTGGCATGGTATGAGATCGGTGAGCTTGCGCACGCGGTCGGTCTCGCGCGTGAGGCCGAACACGGCGAGCAGTGACTTCTTCGGTCGCAGCATTCCCGACTCGAGCACTGTGACGCTGCTCGGCAATTCGTTCCCACGGGTCAGCAGCGAGAACAGCTTCGACTGATCGCTGATATCCCAATCGGGATAGCCAGGACTGTAGTGCGGAAGCACGGCGAA
>JAQBPV010000312.1 GCA_028287345.1 Gemmatimonadota bacterium | reverse complement strand
AATCACGACCTCTTTACCCCCAACGCCGTAAAGACCCGCCGCTTCCAGACACACTTCGGCCACCTGCTCTCGAGCGACATGCCCGAGTATCAGCGCGAAGACGTCTTCCCCTTCGTGCACCTGAAGGGCGACGAGGCGGCCGTGGTGGGACTGATGTCCGCGCGCATGATGCCCGTGCCCGGATTCGCCTACGGCACCGTCGGCCAGGCGCAGCTCGCCGGGCTCCGCGACCTCCTGGACGACCCGCGCATGCGTCACCGCGCGACGCTCGTAATGGTCCACCACGGACCGCTCGATTCGCGTGGCCAGCCCGACTCGCGCATGCATGGGCTCGTCGACGCGGACGCGCTCTTGCGACTGCTGCCCGGGCCGAGGTTCGCCGTGCTGCACGGACACGTCCATGAGCGCTATCACCATGCGGCGACGACGAGTCGTCCGCACATGTTTTGCGCGGGCTCATCCACACAGCGCGGCCGGGAGGGCTATTGGATCATCGACGTCGCGGATGGTCTGGTCCGCGGAGGCGCCGTCCACATCCCGGACCTGTCACCAGAGCGCTAAGTTGGGGGTCTCCCTATCGCAGCGGAGACTCGAGAGCATCGCAGAGCCGAACGGAGTAGACGTCCCATTGATGACCGACGCAGAGAGCTCCCGAATCATTCCGCCCCCGCCCGCTCCGGACGACGATCACACGATCAGTCCGGACGTCTGGGGGTTCCGTGATACCGGGTTCACGATCCTGCCCAACGGCAACGTGACTCTCACCGGGTCGCGCTATGCATTGAGCGGCGCGGAGCTGCCCGATCTCATACCATGGGTGAAGTGCCAGCTCGGCATCGACCTGTCCGCCGGTGACACGCACGTCGCAGCGTATCCTCCCCAGATTCCGCCAGCATGGGAGAACGAAGACTTCGTGGGCGCCGTCCGTCACATCCTGCCCGACGATGCGATGACGGCCGATCCACTCGTACGCCTCCGTCACGGGCACGGCCACACGCTCGACGCCATGTACAGCATCAAGTACGGTTGCATCGATCGGGTGCCGGATCTCGTCATCTATCCGGCGACGTCGGAAGACGTCGTCGGCATAGTAGAGGCCGCTGTAGAGCACGATGTCTGCCTCGTGCCGTACGGTGGAGGCACCAACGTCACTGACGCACTCCGCTGTCCCACTGAGGAGCGGCGCATGATCGTCTCTGTAGACCTTCGCCGGCTTAATCGCATCCTGTGGATCGACCCGGTGAACCGGATGGCGTGCATTCAGGCGGGCGCAGTCGGGCGCCACATTCAAGCGCAACTCGCGACACACGGCTTCACCATGGGCCACGAGCCGGACAGCGTCGAATTCTCGACGCTCGGAGGCTGGATCGCCACGCATGCCAGCGGTATGAAGAAGAACCGCTACGGCAACATCGAGGACATCGTCCTCGACGTACACGTCGTGACGGCGCGCGGTGAGCTGTCGCGGCCGAGCGTCGCACCGCGCGAATCGGTCGGCATCGATCCACGCCGCTGGATGTTCGGCTCCGAAGGCATGTTCGGCATCATTACGCAAGCGGTCGTCAAGATCTTCCCGCTTCCTGAAGTGGAGCGATACGATGCCATCCTCTTTCCGACGTTCGAAAAAGGCGTCGCGTTCCTGCACGACCTGACGCGCGAAGCCACGCCGCCTGCTAGTGTGCGATTGGTGGACAACGTGCAATTTCAACTCAGCCAGACGCTCAAGCCGAAGGCCACAGGCGTTTCGGCCGCCAAGCGCAACGTCGAGAAGCTTTTCGTCACGCGCGTCAAGGGATTCGATCCGTCGCAGATGGTCGCATGCACACTGGTCTATGAGGGCGGCCGAGAGCAGGTCGCGGCAGAGGAGCGCGCAGTGTCACGCCTCGCTCGGCGGCATGGTGGCATGCGGGCAGGTTCGGAGAACGGCAAGAAGGGTTATCAGCTCACCTTCGGCATCGCGTACCTTCGTGATTTCATCATGAAGCACTACATCCTCGCGGAGTCCTTCGAGACGTCCGTGCCATGGAGCCAGGCGCTTTCGCTGTGCGCGAACGTCAAGCGGCGGATCGCCGAGGAGTATGCGGCGCGCAAGCTTCCGGGCGTGCCGTTCATCACGTGCCGCATCACACAACTCTATGAGACGGGAGTGGCCGTCTACTTCTATCTCGCCTTTCACCACAAGGGCGTGAGTCGTCCGGCCGAGGTATACGCGGAGCTCGAGCACGCGGCGCGCGACGAGATTCTCCGCTCGGGCGGATCGCTCTCGCATCATCATGGCATCGGCAAGATCCGGAACAGGTATCTGCCGCGCATCTTCTCGCCGGCGAGCATGCAGTGGGCGGCCGAGGTGAAGCGCGCCATCGATCCGTCGAACGTCTTCGGGATCGCGAATCAGTGATGCCTGCCGCATCGCGCACCTTCCTGCTCACCGGCGTCACCGGCTTTCTCGGCAAGGTGATGCTCGAGGAGCTCGTCCGCCGGAAGGACGAGCTCGGGATCGAACGCATCGGCGTCGTGATTCGGCCGTTGCGCGGACGTCGGGCCGAGGAGCGGTTTCGGCGCGAGGTGGTAGAGGCGGAGTGCTTCTCGCTGTTGCCCGACGGCTGGTCACGCATCGTGACGGTGCTCGAAGGGAATCTCGAGCAGCCGGGGCTCGCGCTCGATCCAAGCCACACGAAGTTCCTTCGCGACGTGACGCACGTCGTGCACGCCGCGGCTTCAATCAAGTTCCACCTGCCAGTGGCGGTTGCGGCGCGCGCGAACATCACCGCGAGCCTCAACATGCTCGAGGTGGCGCGCACACTGCCGATGCTGGCGCGTTTCGTCTACGTCTCCACGGCGTACGTGACGCCGCGCATCGACGGCACGCCGATCGAGGAGGCGCTGGTCGAGTTGCCTTCTCCTGCGGCCGACCTCTACGCGGCGTGCACGCAGAGCGACGCGAACGAAAAAGCGCTGCTCGCGGGCACGGGACATCCGAACAGCTATACGCTCACCAAGGCGATCGCCGAGCGTATGCTGGTCGAATGTCGGGGTGATGTTCCGCTCACGATCATCCGTCCGAGCATCATCACGGCGAGTCGTCAGCATCCATTTCCGGGGTGGATCGACAGCACGGCTGGCTACGCGGCCTTCGTCATGCTCGTTGGTACGGGACACCTGCGTGCTCTCGTCGCGAATACGGACACACATCTCGACCTCATTCCGGTCGATGAAGTGGCGCAGCGCATCGTACACGTTTGCCTGAACGACGTAGATGATGTAGTCGTTCGGCACGCGGTGGTCGGCGTCGCCAAGTCGCCGACGATCGCTGAGGGCTGGGACCTGGTGCACAAGTTCTTCCGCATCCACCCAGTGAACGGTGGACCAAGGTTGCGCTATGTCGGGCCGCGTGGCATTCGCTTTACGATCACCGATCTGCTCGATCACCGGTTGCCCATCCTGTTGGCAGGCCGGCAATCGCCGGCGAAGAAGCGCCAGGCAGAGAAGCTCGGTGAGCGACTCTCCTATCTCAACGAGGAGTTCGCGTACTTCACCACGCGTACGTTCGATTTCCGGACGTCGCTGCCGTTGGACGACGCCTTCGACGGCCGTGAGTTCGTCACGACGATCAACCGCGGCGTGTTCCGTCATCTGCTGAAGGGTGACGACTCGGAGTGGGTGTTGGCGGGACGCGACCATCCGGGGCATGGCGGAGACCTGCGCTGGGTGATGAACCAGCCGCGCGGCAACTTCTGGATTCGCGCAGCATCGCTGCTGGCCACGAAGATCTTCGCGCGTTCGGTCGATTCCGTCACGGTGGACGTACCGTCGTTCGAGCGCGCACGAGCCGCAATACCGGCTGGCGCGACGCTCGTGGTGACGCCGAGTCATCGCAGCTATCTCGACTTCGTGCTCACGACGTATCTCGCGTTTGCCCGGCCGGATCTGCTGCCCATTCCGCACATCGCCGCAACGATGGAGTTCGCGCGCATCCCGCTGCTCGGCCGCATCCTGGAGTCGATGCATGCGTTCTACCTGCGGCGCGGGGAAGGCAGGGATCCCGACCTCGCGCGGCGCGTGCACGAGCTGATCGCCGGCGGCAATACGCTCGCATTCTTCATCGAAGGTGGACGTAGCAGAACCGGTGAGTTCCTCGCGCCGCGGCGTGGACTGCTGCGCTGTCTTCAGTCGACGGAAAAGAGCTGCGCGCTGCTGCCCATCGCGCTCACGTACGAGCGCGTGCCCGAGCGCGATACGTTTGCGCGCGAGCTCGCCGGTGAGCCGAAGCAGAAGATGCGGCTCGGTGCGCTGTTGTCGTGGGCGATCGATGCGTGGCGCGGGCGAGTCGATCTCGGTCACATCCACATCGCGTGCGGCACTCCGGTGATGCTCGATGCTACATCGGAGATTCATGCCGTCGGCCACGAAGTGATCGACCGGTTGCGCGATGCGATGCTCGCGTCGGATGTCGCTCCGGACGGTCTGCAGCCGGACGAAGACGAGGCGTCGAGCGGCGTACTGGTTGAACTGAAGTCCGCGCGATGATTCCGCGCGGTGCGCCATACATCGGGTGGGCGGACCTGTTCGCCGCGGTGGTGCACTGCGGTTTGCCCGGCAACGCGAAAGGCGCACAGCGCGGGGTGGAGAGTCTATGGGCGCCGAACACAGTGGCGTCGCTCTCCGTGCGCAGCGGGCTCGACGCGCTGCTTCAAGTGTTCGCGTTCCCGCGTGGAAGCGAGATCGTCGTCTCTGCCATCACCATTCCGCACGTCGTCGACATTCTGCTGGAGCATGGGCTGATCCCTGTTCCGGTCGACATCGATCTACCGACGCTGGCCATCGATGCCGACGATGTTCGCAGTGCGATCACGCCGCGCACGAAAGCGATTCTCGTGGCGCATCTCTTCGGCAGCCGCATGCCACTCGATGAGATCATCGCTGTCGCGCGTGCGCACTCACTGCCTCTGTTCGAGGATTGTGCGCAAGCTAATGACGGCTCCGCGTGGCGCGGCCACGCCGGCGCGACTGTCAGCATGTTCAGTTTCGGCTCGATCAAGCGGCAGACGGCGTTGGGAGGCGGGCTGCTCCGCTTCAACGAGGCCGCTCTCGCCGAGCAGGTACGGCAGCAGCAGGCGACGTATCCTCGCCAGACGCGGCGCTCATACCTGAAGCGCGTGATGACGATGGTGGTCCTAAAGGCTGTCAGTGCGCGCGCGGTCTTCGGATCGTTCGTGAGCATCTGTCACCTGCGCGGACTCGATCACGACAAGACACTCGGCACTGCGCTGCGCGCGTTCAGCAAGGGCGACCTGTTCGCGCGCCTGCGGCAGCAGCCGAGCGTCCCGCTGCTGCGCGTGCTGCAGCGCCGGTTGCATCAGTCAGCAGTGGAGTCGGTGGCAGAGCGTGTCGCGATAGTCGATGCGGTGACGTCAGAATTCCCGGAGCTCAATCGTCCCGGCGCCGACGCCGCGCAGCATTCGCATTGGCTCTTCCCGATGCTGACGTCGCAGCCGCTGGAACTGATGCATCAGCTGTGGGCTCGCGGCTTCGACGCGACATGTGGTGCGTCGAACCTCATCAGCGTGAAGGCGCCGGCAGGACGGGCTGCTCCAGCAAATGCGGAGCGATTGATGGAAGAGGTGTTGTATCTGCCACTCTATCCGTCGTCGTCCGCAAGTGAGATGCGCGACATGGCGCGTGCAGTGCGCGAGCTGGAACACGAGCCGGACAGGACGCACGCTGCGGTGTCGTGACCCGATTGGTACAGCGTGTGATGTTCTGGATTCGAGCGAGCATTGCCGGCGTTGGATTCGGGCTCGCCGTCACGTGGTACGTGATTCTTCGCTTCGTCCCAGTGTCGAACGCGTTCCGGCGGAAGTCATTCGCGCGCGTGATGGGGGCGCTCTGCACGCGACCGGCGGGCATCAGGCTGACGATCATCGGGCGCGAACGGATGAAACGACATCGTCCCTGCGTCTACGCGTCCAATCATCAGAGCCAGATCGACTATCCCATCGTCGGACACATCTTTCCGGATGACGCACTGATCATGGCATCACAGATCGGCGACTGGCCATTCATGGGCATGTTGTTTCGAAGCTCCGGCAGCCTCACGCTCGAGAAGGACGTACCGGTGCGCGCGGCGGCAGACCTCGAGAAAGCGGAACGAGCCATTCGCGAGGATGGCATGTCGGTGTGGATGTTCGCCGAGGGAACGCGCGGCAAGGTGCCCGGCACACTCGGCACGTTCAAGCGCGGCGCATTCCGGCTCGCAGCGCGCACCGGCGTGCCGGTGATTCCAGTGGTCATCTCGCCGCTCAAGCCGGAGACCGACCTCCGCGCGCGTCGTCTCACGCCACATGACGTCACGCTGCAGATTCTGGATCCGGTATACGCGAATGGCCCCACGCGCGAGGACGAGGACGAACTCCGCGCCGAAGTTCGCAAGCGCATACAGGATACCCTCGACGCTCATCTCGGCACGCCGGCGATGGCGTCTGCCCGGCAGCGACGGTAGGATGGTGCAACGCCTCACAGGGAAATTCCGTGCTCAATCTGGTCTTTGCCGCGCTGTTTCAGGCGCAGCAGCCCGCACCACATCGCAACGTTCCCGATCCAGGCGTGATCGCCACCGGACAGCGCGTTTCGCCGGCTGGCGTGCAAAGCTCCTTCGACGGTCGCGTGTCCGGCGTGCGCTTCGGCAAGAGCTCCGACGAAGTGTGGGTCGCCGCGCCCAACGTCACGTATCGTCTCGACTGGCGCGGCAATCGAGCCATCGCGCGCGCGACGGTGGTCGGCACGCCGGGTGTGTACGGCATCGCCATCGACCCGGTCACTCGACGGGCGCTGGTGTCGTCGGTCGGTCGAATCCCGGCTAGCTCGGTAACACCCGGCACTACGCCGACACGTGCACCCGCCGTCACGCACCTGAGCGCACTGGACGGCGAAGCGGCCGGTGACTCCGTCGCGCCACTGTGGCGCTCCGCCGCACTCGGCGACTACATGGCCGGTGGTCCCGCGATCGCGTCGAAGGCAGGCGCAGATGGAAAACGTATTGCGGTGGTGCCGTTGCCGGCCAACGACGCACTCGCTGTGCTCGACGCCGAGAGCGGCGCGTTGATTCGCACGATACCGCTGGGTGTCGAGCCGATTGCCGCGGCTATCTCGGCAGATGGCAGTGTTGCCTACGTCACGATTCTCGGCGGACCGAAGCCCACCACGGGCCAGCGTCAGGCGCGACAGTGCTGCGATCCGCGCGCCGAAGCGGTACGTGTCGATGCGCGCGGCATCGCCGAAGCGGGGACGGTGAGTCGAGTGGATGTGGTGAAGGGTGTGGTTGAGCGGGATATCGTCGCGGGACGCCATCCCACGTCCATCGTATGGGACCAGCGTGGCAATCGGCTGTTCGTCGCCGAGGGGAATTCCGATTCGGTCACCGTCATCGACACGAAGACGAACGCCGCGACGCGCATGGGAATCACGCCATTCCGCGAGCGAAAGATCGGCCTCGCACCGACCGCGCTCGCGCTCACGCCGGATGGCCACACGCTCTTCGTCGCGCTCGGTGGGGCGAATGCCGTTGCGATGTACGACGTCAGCACACCGCGTGCGCGACTACTCGGCCTCATTCCGACGGCGTGGTATCCGAACAGTCTCGACGTGAGCGCCGACGGATCGCTGCTCGCCGTCGGAGCGCTGCTCGGCGTCGGATCCGGCGAAGGAACGACGAGTGGCAAGCGCGGACGCTACGTACACGCCAACCGCGGATCCGTGAACGTGCTGCCCATTCCGACGGCGTCCGAACTCGTCGCGCTCACGACCGCAGTGGCGGCGAACAATCGTCTTCATCTCGCGTCGGCGGGCGCACCGGCGGCAATGGCGCGCAGCAACATCCCGCGTGCCGTCCCGCTGCAGCCTGGCGACCCGTCGCTCATCGAGCACGTCGTCTTCATCGTCCGAGAGAATCGCACCTACGATCAGGTGCTCGGCGACCTCGGTCGCGGCGCGGGTGACAGCTCGCTCACCACCTACGGCCGCGACGTCACGCCGAATGCGCATGCGCTGTCGGAGCAGTTCGTCACGCTCGACCACTTCTTCGCTTCCGGTGGCAACTCGGCCGATGGGCACAATTGGCTCACGCAAGCCAACGAGACGGAGTATCCGATGTGGCCGTTGTATTTCGGCCGCAGCTATCCGTCGGAGGGCGTTGACGCGATGGCGTATTCGTCGGGCGGTTTTCTCTGGGAGAGTGCACAGGCCAAGGGAAAGACGGTCACCATCTTCGGCGAGTATGCGCCATCGCAGCGTGATCCGAAGGCGTCGGAGCGCGCGACGATGCTCGATCAGTACATGCAGCATCCCAACGACTTTGCCCTTCACAAGGAGATGCTCGCCAAACGATACAACACGCGCTCGGAGATCCCGTCGCTCGATAAGACGCTCATCCGCGAGTATCCCGGCTGGACGCAGGAGTCACCTGATGTCGTGAAGGCGGGCGACATACTGTGGCATCTCGGCAACTGGGAGAAGGCGGGCACGATGCCGAATCTCATCCTGGTGATCTTGCCGAGCGATCATACGGAGGGCACGTCGGCGGATTGGTGCGCGCCACGCGCGTGCGTCGCCGACAACGATCTCGCGCTCGGCAAGATCGTCGACGGACTGTCGCATTCGCAGTTCTGGAAGGACATGGCCATTCTCGTGGTGGAGGACGATGCGCAGAATGGCGTCGACCACATCGACGGGCATCGCACGGTGGCGCTGGCGATTTCGCCTTACGCGAAACGAGGGATCGTCGATTCGACGTTCTACGCGCAGCCGAGTATGGTGAAGACCATCGAGCTGATGCTCGGCCTGCCGGCGCTATCGATCTTCGACCTCGTGGCGACAGACATGCGCGCGAGCTTCATCGATCATTCGGTAAAGCCCGACCTGCGTCCCTACACCGCATTGACGCCCAAGCAATCGTTGCTCGACAAGAACAAGCGCGTCGGTGCGATCACCGGACCAGACGCGGCCGAGCGAAAGAAGGCGGCGCTGGCGTCGGCGCGGATGAACCTCGCCGAACCGGACGCGGCGCCGAGTGAGGCGTTGAATCGCATTCTCTGGCACGACGCGAAGGGGTTCAAGACGCCGTATCCCACGGTGAAGCGGTCGCTCTTCTTCCCGATGTCGGTCGACATCGCGGATGAGGATCGTGAGGAGCGGGAGGAGAAGCCGGTGAAGGGAGCGAAGCCGCGTTGAAGGCCGCCACGTGCAGGCGCATCGAACCAGACTCGGCCTGACGCCCCTTGCGTCGAACCCGTAAACAC
Source organism: Gemmatimonadota bacterium (assembly GCA_028287345.1). Classification (GTDB taxonomy): domain Bacteria; phylum Gemmatimonadota; class Gemmatimonadetes; order Gemmatimonadales; family Gemmatimonadaceae; genus AG11. Next base: position 2,380 of record JAQBPV010000312.1, on the reverse strand, counting down.
TAGTATTCTCGCGGCGCGTACCGATCGTCGCTGACGACGACGGCGCCAAAGCGCGCTCGACTTGCCTCAGGGCAGCCGTGAGCCAGCGCAAATCACCTCCCTGCAAGACCGCAAGCCCGCGTACGTGACTTCGCCGTTGCCGTCCACCGCCATTTCGGGCGGCTGGATGACACGACGTGGAGCTCTGTCGCTCGGCCATCCGGCCGAGCGAGTTGTGCGACCCAATGGAGGAACAAACCGCATGGTTCGTATCAATGTTCGCGGACGGATGTCCGCAGCCCTCTCTGCCTCGGCATTGCTTGCCTTGGCGGCCTGCTCGGACATCTCGACGCCGTCGTCCCCTGCAATGGTGCCCGAAGCCGCATCGCTGTCGAAGTCACAGGTCGACGACGACGTGGTCGAAGGTGAAATCCTCGTGAAGTTCAAGGACAGCAGCGACGTCGATATCGTTGCGCAGGCCAATGGCGCCGCGAAAGGACGTCGTGGCTATCGCCACGCATTCGACGTGCTGCACACCGTGCGCGGCAACGAGCGCGCATTGGCCGCACGTCTCGCCGCTGATCCACGCGTCGAGTACGCGGAGCCGAACTACATCCGTCACGTCGATGCGATCGACTCGCGGCTCTGGGCGTTCTACAATCCGGGCGGCCTGAACATGCAATACACGAGCGGCGGCACGGGCTACATAGCCGCGTCGTATGCCTCTATCGCCGATGCGGACGAGGACAACATTCAGGGCTACGCGGCCGGCGGCGCCGATGTCACGATCGGCTCGATCGACACGGGAGTCGACTTCACGCATCCCGAGTTCACCGGTCGGCTCATCGCGGGTACGGACTGGTACTCCAACGACAACGATCCGAGCGACACCCCGGACGAGGGACACGGTACACACACGACCGGAACGGCCGCTGGCACAACGGTTGGAGTTGCCGGTATCGCGGGCGCGGCGCCGCACGTGAAGATCTTCGTGCAGCGCGTATGCGGTGCGAATGGTTGTCCTTCAGCGACGATCATCAACGCGATCAACGCGGCGGCTGACTATCGCGATGCAGCAGGCAAGCCGCTCGTCGCCGTGAACTTCAGCATCGGTGGCACCACGGAGTCGACCGGTGAGAAGAACGCCATTCTCCGGCTGACCAACGCAGGCGTGCTCTTCATCGCGTCGGCCGGCAACTCTGGCGCCAAGAAGGTTGCGTGCCCCGCGTGCGACGTGAACGCGATCTCCGTGTCTTCCACCACCTGGCGGGACGAGCTCGCGTCCTACTCACAGTCGGGCAGCGGCCTCGATATCTCCGCGCCCGGTGGCAACTGCTACTCCAACACGACACCCGAAGGCTGCATCTTCAGCGCGGTCGCGACGGGCTATCAGGGCGGAACGATCTACAGCGGCCCGCAGGCCGGCGGTGCGTACGGCTTCATGCAGGGAACGTCGATGGCGGCGCCGCAAGTAACCGGGACGGCCGCCGCAGTTGCGTCGAAGACCGGGCTGCGAGGCAGTGCTCTCCGCACACGCATCCTCTCGACGGCCGATGACAAAGGCACCTCAGGATATGACACCAAGTTCGGCAGCGGTCGCGTGAACACGTACCGTGCAGTTACGGGCGCGTCGCTTCCGGCGGGCCAGTAGCGCGTTTGGTCGGCAGGGTATCGCGGCGAGATGCCGCGATACCCTGCGCCCTCGCTAACGCAACACGAAGCCGGCATCGACCGGTGGCCGCACCGCAGCGTTACCCGCGAGCCAACCCGTCATGTACATCCACTGCGTGATTCGCGTGAGCTTCCCGTAGTCGATCGTCTTCGGTTCGTCGCGCGGAGTATGATAGTCGTTGTGCAGGTTGCTCGAGAAGAACAGCGACGGCACGCTCCGCTCGGCATACGGCACGTGATCGCTGCGGAAGTACCACCCTTCCGGATGCGTCGGCCGATCCCAGAGCGAGTCGATGACGAACTTGCTCGTCGCGTTGTTCGCGTCGATGGCCATCTGCACAAGCGCCGTGGAGTTGCGATGCGGCGGCTGCGAACCCATCAGCGCCGCAGTGTCAGGATGATTGCGGCCGAGCATGTCGCCATTGAGTACGGCAACGATCTTGTCGAGTGGGACGACTGGATGCGCCACGTGGTAGCGCGAGCCGAGCAGCCCGCGCTCCTCGGCGCCGTGGAAGACGAACAGTGCCGACCGCTTGCTCGGCTGCTTCACCCACGCACGCGCGATTGCGAGCAGCGCGACACTCGTGGTGGCGTTGTCGTCCGCGCCGTTCCAGATGGAGTCGCCGGCGACGACGTACCGCACGCCGTCGTGATCCTGGTGTGAGCTGAAGAGCACGTACTCGTCGCGCAGCTTGGGATCCGTGCCGCGCACTTCGCCGATGACGTTCAC
>JAQBPV010000289.1 GCA_028287345.1 Gemmatimonadota bacterium | reverse complement strand
GGCTCGTGGCCGGTCGTCGCACGTACGCCGATCAGGTCGCGCGGCTCGCCGGCCAGAAGCTGCCCTATCACTTTCAGGACGCGAACGTCCACGCGACGCATCTCTTCGCGGGAGGGTCGGCGCTGGCGCTCACGGCGTACGCAGGCACCGACGTCGTCTATCCCTCGACGTTGCGCGACACACTGAATGTCGAGTGGGGCAATATTGCGCTCGGGCTCTCGTGGTCGGCGGTGCGTCGTGGTCAATCGGCATTCATGCGCTCCGACAGCATGTCGTTCGTGCAACGCGCGATCATCTCGAAGTTCGATGCGGACGTCGCCGTCGCCGGAGAGGACCTGGACGTCCATAGTCATGTTCACGATACGCGACTGAATGGCACGCTGACGACGTACAGCGCGGGCGGTGCGCAAGCCGTGGGATACGAGCTCGCGCGTCAGCGTGTGTCTTACAAGACGCTCGGCGCCAAGACCGTGGTGGCGAATTTCATCCCCGTCGGCTCGTCCGATGGCACGCTGCGGTCGGCGAGTGGGTGGTACGGCGGGCTGTGGAAGCTTTCGCCCTCGTTGCTGCTGGACGCTGGCGGCCGCGTGGACTTCGTGGAGGGGCTCGGGGCTCCAGCATTCTCGCCGAGGGTGTCCGCGAAGCTCCTGCTGAGTCCATCGCTCGCCCTGACTGCGTCAGCGGGACGACACATGCAGTGGCTTCACTCGGTGCTGCGTGAAGAGACGCCGTTTCGCGTGCTCGATTTCTGGACGGTCAGCAGTGCCGCCGTCCCGCCCGCGCAGTCGTGGGTGTACAGCCTTGGCGTCGAGCGCTGGGCCACGCCCTTGAGCCAGTTGCGCATCGAAGCGTTTCACAAGTCGTACCGGGATCTCACCGTGCGCAACTCCGCGGACGATCCATTGGTGGAAGGGGGGGAGCTGGAGCGCGAGACCGGCCGGTCGAGCGGTGTCGACGTGTTGTTGCGGCGGCTGGAGCACAACGGCTTCAGCGGGTGGATCTCGTACACGCTGGCCTATTCTCGGCGCACCACGGCGAATGGCGTTACGTATGCGCCGTCGCAGGACAGGCGTCACGACCTCAACCTCGTGGGCAGCTGGCAGGGCCGTCGCTACCTGTGGGGCGCGAGATTCGGGATGTCGACCGGTACGCCGTTTACGGGGCTGGAGGGCGAGTTTCTCCGCAAGGCGTACGACCCGATCAACGATGTGTGGGGCACGTCGCCATCGAGCAACAGCAGCAGCTCGCAGTTTCTGCCCACCGAACACAATGGGGCGCGGTTTCCGCTCGCGCACCGGCTCGACGTGAGCCTCACGCGCACGGGGCTGAATGGCACCGCGCGTACGATGCCATACCTCAGCATCGCCAACATCTACGGACGCTTGAATCCGGCGATCTACTACTACGAGTTCAATGGCGCGTCGAGCACTCGCTATGGCTTCGCGAACTTTCGCTTTCTTCCCACGTTCGGCATTCGCCATGTCTTTTAGGCGGACGTCGCGCGTTGCGCTATTCGCCGTGCTGACGGCGGGTTGTGTCGAGAGGACGATCGTGCCAAACGCCGTCGACGTCATCGTCATTCACGCCGTGCTCAATCCCGCAGCCGCCGAGCAGCAGGTCGTCGTGCAGCGCACGTCGAGCGGACGGACCTTCGGTACTGCGGAGCGTGGTGCGACGATCACCCTCCGCCGGCCAGACGGGACGACGGTCGTTGCGCCGGAACCTCCGGTGGACACTTCGTTCTACTTTCCTCAGCCCACTGTCTACAAGCTCGCGGCTGGACCGTTGATTCCGGGACAGCCGTACCTGTTGCACGCGGTACTCAGGACGGGCGAGACGGTGGACGGCGAGACGATCATTCCTCGCACGTCGCCGACGGCAGTGGTCACATCGGCGACGTTGAATCTGCAGACCGACAGCCTGCGCCTCGCGTGGCCGAGGGTGGCGGGCGCGAAGGCGTACGAAGTGCGAGTGCGGTCGAACCGCGGGACATACATTGTCTTTGCCGATACGAGCATCGTGCTCCCCGGCAGCGGGACGATCGGGCGTCCGATCTTCTTCGCGGGAGAGGAGCACGAGGTCGTCGTGAGCGCCGTGGACGACAACTACTACCAGTACTATCGGCTCGACAGTGATCCGTTCACGGGCACCGCGCTTCCGACGTCGCTGCTCGGCGCACAGGGAGTCTTTGGATCGCTCGTACCCATTCTGCGCATGACGATCATGGCTCGGTGATTACTGTCTCGAGCCGTCCCATCAAAACAATCGCGGAACAAAGTCATTCAGATATTGCCGCCAGTTGACCCACGTGTGGCCACCGCCGCTTTCGTGGTACACGTACTTGATGCCGGCGCGATCCATGACGCCGCGCGTCGGCGCCACGGAGCGATACAGGAAGTCGTCCTTGCCGATGGCATAGTAGACGAGCCTGAACTCCTTCGCGCCGCGCCTCAGTGCTGCGGAATTCTGCTGCTCGTACGCCTTCAGCTGTGTGCTGTCGAGCAGGCCCATACTGAAGATGCCCACATATCCGAACCGTTCGGGATGCGTGAGGCCGAACCGGATCGTGTGCGCACCGCCCATCGACAGGCCGGCCATCGCGCGCGTGCGCGGGCCGTTTGCCGTGCGGTAGTTCGCCTCGACGAAGGGGATGAGATCGTTGAACAGGTCGTTGCCGAAGTCCATGTTCGCGAGCATGTCCGCGCCGGGCCGATCCGGCGTGTGGCCGAACGGCATCACGACGATCATCGGGCGCGCCTTTCCCGCGGCGATCAGGTTGTCGAGGATGTAGTGCGCGTGGCCCACCGACGTCCAGCTGTCATCGCTGTCGCCCGCGCCGTGCACGAGATAGAGCACGGGATAGGTCGTCGCGTTCTTCATGTAGCCCGGTGGCGTGTACACGTGCGCGCGACGCTTGGCGCCGAGTGTCTTCGACCAGTATTCGACGCTCGAGACGGCGCCATGTGGGATGGCGCGATCGTACGCCTGAAAGGCGCCCGGCGATCCGGGCACCTCGAGGATGCTGTTCGTGCCGACGCGCTCTTCCGAGAACCGCGTGCTCTGCGGATCGGGCACTCGCGCACCGTTGACGCGAAAGTTGTAGCGGTATGTGCCAGGCTCGATGGGCACTGCCGTCGTCGCAGTCCATAGCCCCATGGTGTCCTTCGTCAGCGCGAGACCAGGAGGCGTTCCAGGCGTTCCCATCGGGATGGCCGGCGCGTAGTCGCTACTCGTGACCATGACCGTCGTCGCATCGGGCGCACACAGGCGAAAGATCACGCGCCCGTCGGGCTGCGGATCCGCCGACTTGTACGTCGCCGGTGCCGTGAAGAATCCCGTCGGCAGGCAGCTGGGTTTGGCCGCTGGAGCGCCCGGCGTCTGCGCCCCCACGACGCCTGCGATGAACACGACACCCGTGAACCCAACCGCCGCAGCCAGGGAGTTTTTCATGAATTCTCCGATGTGGAATTCGCGTTCTCGTCATTCCTTGTATGCGCCTCCGAAGGCTCCTCGTGCAAGCCGAGAGCCGTCCGGAATGCTCCCGGCGCGAACGAACCGAGAGAAGTCTCCGCGCTTCGACTAGGCTAGTTTCCTCCGCATGATGCCGACGCCGCCGCAGGGCTGGCCGTACCAGAGAAATCCCGCCGGACGCCACGAGGTGCGCTTCCTTCTCACGATGGCGCGCGCACTTCACACCGCTGGCACCACCGCGCAGCGGCTCGAGGATTCACTCGCGCTCCTCGCGCGCGGCCTGGGTCTCACACATGCGCAATTCTTCTCGACGCCGACGTCGATCATGTGCGCATTCGGCGAGCTGGAATATCAGGAGACACACCTGCTCCGCCTCGCGCCGGCCGGACCGAACATCGGTCGGTTGTCGAAGCTCGATCGCGTCGTCAGTGACGTCCTGAACGGCGTGATCTCCACGCCAGAGGCATTGCAGGCGGTCGAGGTGATCGAAGCGGAGCCGTCGCCATATGGCACGCTCGTCACGATTCTCGCCTTTGGCCTCGGCTCCGCCGGCATCGCACGTTTTCTCGGCGGTGGTGTGACGGAGATTGCCGTCGGTGGACTGCTCGGCATCATCACCGGGACGCTCGAGACATGGGCGGAGCGCGGGCGACATCTCGCGCGCGTGTACGAACCTATCGCGGCATTCCTCGCCGCCTTCATCGCCACGAGCGTCGCTGCACTGCTCGGCCCCTATGCGCCAACGACGGCGATCCTTGCCGGCATCATCGTGCTGCTGCCCGGACTCGTATTGACGAACGCCGTGCGGGAGTTGGCCGAGCGACATCTGGCGTCTGGCACGGCACGTCTGGCTGGTGCGACGATGGTGCTTCTCGGGCTCATCTTCGGCGTCGCGCTCGGAGATCGCACAGCCACGGCGCTCTTCGGCTCGGTGCGCGAGGTCGCGCCGGCGGCGCTGCCGTGGTGGACGATGGCGATCGCCATCGCCGCGGCCGGTGCGAGCTTCGTCGTGATTCTGAAGGCCGAACCGCGCGACACCGGCTGGATCATGGGAGCCTGCGCCGTGAGCTATCTGCTCGCCGGCTCGAGCGTCCGTCTCGCAGGTCCGGAGTTGGGACTCTTCCTCGCGGCGATGTTCGACGGCGTGGCGGCAACGATGTGGGGGCGCTGGCGCGACCGACCACAGGGTGTAGTGCTGGTGCCGGGGATTCTCATGCTCGTGCCGGGCAGTGTCGGCTTTAGAAGCCTCAACAGCCTGCTCGAGCGAAACGTCATCGCCGGCGTGCAGACCGCCTTCGCCATGGTGCTCGCGGCGACGGCGCTCTCGGCAGGGCTGCTCGTTGCGACGTCGGTTGCCGAAGGACGCCGCAGAGTGCGGCGGTCGAGTGGTGCGGGCATCCGGACCGGCGAGTATCGCGCGGTGCGAATGCCGCCCTCGATGTAGCGTGCCAGACGTCTGACGATCAGGACGCGACGTGTTTGTCTCGCCACTCCAGATAGTCTTCGCGATTCTCGAACCGCGTGTTGCGGATTTGAAGCATCCCGCCGACTGTCGTGCCGACGACCATCACGATCGCTCCGGCGACGAAGTACCATGCTGAATCGTGAATGCCAGCGATGAATAGCGTGAGGATCCCGGCGGATGACCACAGCATGCCGAGGAAGATCGCGCTGGCGA
>JAQBPV010000280.1 GCA_028287345.1 Gemmatimonadota bacterium | reverse complement strand
TGCTCGTGGCTTTCATGTTGATGCATACGCTACGGGTCGCGCCCATTGCCTTCAAGGGTCCTGGCTACGAAACCGCAGATTTACCGCAGAGGACGCAGAGGAGCAGAGGAACGCAGAGGTAGAGATTCGAGCTTCTCTCAGAGGTGGTGCACCAAGCGCTTGATGCCATTTTTCAGGCGCACTTCGCGAAAGTTGATCAACAAGCCTACGCGATGGTGACTCAACTTGAGGTAGGACAGCAACTGTGCCTTGTGAATGGGAAGCAGCTTCGACACCGTCTTCAGCTCGACGATCACGGCATTGTCGATGAGTAGATCGAGCCGATAGGCCAGTTCGATTTCGATGTCATCGTAGATCACTGGCAGGATAGGCTGCGTCACGACATGCAAGCCGCGCTTGCGCAGCTCATACGCCAGGCAAGCCTCGTACGCGCTCTCGAGAAGTCCGGGACCCAAAGTTGAATGAACCTTCATCGCGGCGTCCACGACCTGGGCTGTCCGTACGTTGATTTCGTTGACGTTCATCGGTCTGGTCTCCTCTGCGTTCCTCTGCTCCTCTGCGTCCTCTGCGGTGAAGACGCAGTCGCGGGCGAGACCACACTAGAGATCGACCGTCATTTAGCCGTCATCGGCGCCGCCGCTTGACCCGCCGGGCGATGCGTCCGAAGTTCGGTCGGTCATCCTCTGAGTGGGTACGCACATGCACGGATCATCCGTTCGCTACGCCCTTGTTGCCACGACGCTCCTCGCTGCGACGGCGAATGGACAGGCGTTCCACCTCGAGCGACTCCGCACCGAGTACGCGGTGAACCCGATCGGCATCGACGAGCCCCTCCCGCGACTGAGCTGGGTCCTCCACTCCGATCGCCGAGCCACGATGCAGAGCGCCTACGAAATCCGCGTCGCGAAGAACGCGAACGACCTCGGACGCTCGCCCGTGTGGACTTCAGGCAAGGTGTCATCGGACGAATCCGTGAATCGGCCCTACGCCGGCCCTGCCCTCACGCCACGCCAGCGCTATCACTGGCAGGTACGCGCGTGGAGCAACGACGGCCGAGCGACGGAGTGGAGCACGCCCGCCTTCTTCGAAACGGGATTGATGGGCGCCGCGCAGTGGAAGGCAAAGTGGATCACCCCCGATCTCGTCGAAGACACCACGAAATCGAATCCGAGCCCCCTGCTCCGCACCGAGTTCGTGCTCGACGGCACGATCGCATCCGCACGCGCATACGTGACGGCACTCGGCCTCTACGAAATGCAGATCAACGGTCGCCGAGTGGGCGATCACATCTTCGCGCCGGGTTGGACGAGCTACGACAAGCGACTTCAGTATCAGAGCTATGACGTCACCGACCTCGTGAAGCGCGGCCCGAATGCCGTCGGTGTCACGTTGGGCGACGGATGGTATCGCGGTCGGCTCGCATGGGACACGAAGCGTAACACCTATGGCACACGCGTCGCACTGCTGACGCAGATCGTCGTGCGCTACACCGATGGTCGCGAGCAGGTCATCGCATCGGGCGACGGATGGAAGGCATCGACGGGCCCGATACAGATGTCAGACATCTACAATGGCGAGACATATGACGCCCGCCTCGAGAAGACCGGCTGGACGCTCGCGGGCTACGACGACAAGAGCTGGAGTGGTGTAAAGCCGATCGATCACTCGAAGGAGATCATCATTGCGCCTGCTGGCCCACCGATCCGCCGCATCGAGGAGATCACGCCCGTGAAGATCCTCCGAACACCGCGAGGCGAGACCGTGTTCGACATGGGGCAGAACATGGTGGGCTGGGTGAAGCTGCGCCTCAGCGGACCAGCGGGAACGACGGTACGCCTCCAGCACGCCGAGGTGCTCGACAAGGCGGGCAACTTCTACACGGACAATCTGCGCAACGCGAAGCAAACCGACGCGTACACGCTGAAGGGTGGCGCGGAGGAGATCTACGAGCCGCACTTCACCTTTCACGGCTTTCGCTACGTGAAGGTCGACGGCTATCCAGGTACGCCGGCGCTGAGTGCGATCACCGGTGTCGTCGTGCACTCCGACATGCCGCGCACGGGATCGTTCGAGACGTCCGACGCGATGCTCAATCAGCTCTACCACAACATCGTGTGGGGACAGAAGGGCAACTTCGTCGGCGTGCCGACCGATTGTCCTCAACGCGACGAGCGACTCGGCTGGACGGGCGACGCGCAGGTGTTCGCACGCACAGCCGCGTTCAACTACGACGTCGCTGGCTTCTTCACCAACTGGCTCGGCGACGCGATCGCGGACCAGCGGCCGATCGGCTCGGTGCCGGACGTCATCCCCGACGTGCTCACGCGCGGGCAGCCGAACGCGACGAGCTCCTCGGGGTGGGGCGACGCGGGCGTAATCATCCCGTGGACGATGTACCTCACCTATGGAGACACCAGGCTCCTCGCAAGACAATATCCGAGCATGCGCGGCTACGTCGAATACCAGCGCAAGGTCGCGGGCGACAAGCTGCTGTGGAACAGTGGCTGGCACTATGGTGACTGGCTCGCCTTCTCCACGATTCGCGCGGACTATCCCGGTGCGACGACGGACAAGGATCTCATCGCGACGGCATTCTACGCGCACTCGACCGATCTCCTCGCGCGCGCCGCACGCGTGCTCGGCAAGACCGATGACGCGCGCGAGTACGGTGATCTGTTCGAGCGCATCAAGGACGCGTGGAACAAGGAGTACGCGACGTCATCCGGCCGCCTGAGCTCCAATACGCAGACGGCCTATGCGCTCGCACTGGAATTCCACCTGCTTCCCGACGACGGTCGTGCCGACGCGGGAGAGCGTCTCGCCGCCAACGTCCGACAGATGGGACATCTCACCACCGGCTTCCTCGGCACCCCGTATCTCACCAATTCGCTGAGCACCACGGGTCATCTCGCCGAGTCGTACCAGTTGCTGCTCAACAAGAAGTATCCGTCGTGGCTGTATCCCATCACGCAGGGCGCGACGACCATCTGGGAGCGGTGGGATGGGCAGAAGCCGGATAGTTCGTTCCAGGAGATCAGCATGAACTCGTTCAACCACTATGCGTACGGCGCCATTGGCGACTGGATGGTGCGCGTGGTGGCGGGTCTGGACATCGACGAAGCGGCGCCGGCGTACAAGCACATCGTCATTCATCCGCAGCCGGGAGGGGGGCTCACGTCGGCGCGGGCGGAGTTGATGACACAGTACGGTAGCGCAGTGTCAGGGTGGAAACTCGAGGGTGGTCAGCTGAAGCTCGAGGTACGTGTTCCTCCGAACACGCGGGCCACTGTGCGACTGCCCGGCGCGACGCTCGCGCAGGTGACCGAAGGTGGGCGAGCGGTGGCCTCGTCGACCGGGGTGACTTCAGCCACGCAGAGTGGCGACGCTGTACTCGTCGAGCTCGGATCCGGGGATTACGTGTTCAGTTATCCAGCACGAGTCGCGTCGGCGCGTGGAGCACTTTGAAAAATCCTCCGTGGCCATCACTGAGCCGCAATCCACCCATGCCGACGCATCCACGATTCGGCCAAGGTGGTCCACGTCGCGAGAGTCGCATCGTTCGGCGCGAGCCCGAACCCGTGTCCGCCGTACTCGAAGACATGCATCTCCACCGGCACCGCATTGTTCCGCAGCGCCTGGTAGAACATCAGCGAGTTTTCGATGGGGACAGTCTTGTCGTCCGTGCTGTGGACGATGAACGTCGGCGGCGTATTGCGCGTCACCTGTAGCTCGTTCGACATCAGCCGCACGAGCGCGTCATCCGGAGTGTTGCCGAGAAGGTTGTTGCGCGAGCCGCGATGTGTGATGGAATCGTCGCGCATCGTGATCACCGGATAGAGCAGCAGCATGAAATCAGGTCGCGAGTTCGCGCGCTCGATCACGTCTGAGCTCGTCGCCACGCCCGCGTCGAAATGCGTGCCTGCCGTCGACGCGAGGTGACCGCCCGCCGAGAAGCCGATGATCCCAACGCGAGCTGGATCGACTCCCCATTCCGTGGCGCGTGACCGCACCGTGCGGATCGCGCGCTGAGCGTCGCCGAGCATCACGGGGTGGTGATACTTTGGACCGAGTCGATAGCGCACGACGAACGCGGTGACACCGGTGGAGGTGAGCCAGTTCGCGACGTCGCTGCCCTCCTTCTCCATCGAGAGGTGCTGGTATCCGCCGCCGGGAAAGATCACCACCGCCGTTCCATTGGCGATGCCGGCCGGCGGCAGATACGGCGTGATGAC
>JAQBPV010000210.1 GCA_028287345.1 Gemmatimonadota bacterium | reverse complement strand
GGCCGAACATCTCGAGATTGCTCGCCGGACACCAGACGACCGACGCGCCAACCTCGATCACCCGATCGACATCCGCGCTCGTGAGTCCCACGCCATGGACGAGCACCGTATTCGGCGCGAGACAGCCGAGTGCGTCGAGCTGTGACAGCTCACCGGCTGCCACCTCATCCACACCTTCCGCCAGGTGAATCACCCAGGGGTGCTCGGCGGATGTCGCACAAAAACTCCCCCGCACCGGCGGCCCGTAGCGCGGCAAACCGTCCTCGCCCGGCATGCCGAGTCTGAGCGAATGACTCCATCCCGCTTCTCGCAGTACATGTACAGGAAAATCGGCATCGTCGAACGCAACATGCCACGGATCGTGATGCGCAACAGTAGTCACGCCGGCGAACAGATTCTTCAGTGCGCCGTGCCAATGTCGCGTCTCGCTCGACACCCGCGTTGCCGCGAGCACGCTTGGCTCCTTCAGGTGGGACGAGAATGCGTCGATCCACTCGTAGCTGTTGCCGAACTTCTCGTTGTGAGGAAGCTGCGGAATGGCATTCAGCTGCAGGTGATCGTGCGCGTTGATCAAGCCGGGAAAGATCAGGTGATCGCGCAGGTCGATTCTTGGCGAGTCCGGTGCAGCCGTCGCGACCACGCGTCCGTTCGCGAATGCGAGCGGCCGCGACTCCACGCCATCGTGATGCACGACGCGTGCGTTTTCCAACACCGCGCCTTTCACGCCTTTAACGACAGCGTGCACACGCACTTCCGGCAGATGGCGTCGCGCCGAACATCCAACCCCTGACGCCAGGCGACGGCTTCCTCAGAATTCAGGATCTCGACGAGCGATTGCCCCGAAAAAATGTTGCCGAGCGGAGGTTGAAAGAAGCACGGACGCACAGTTCCGTCCGACTCGATCACACTCGACACCCACGGAGCATTGCAGTCATTCGGCGCGAAGTCCGCCTCGCCGAGCAAGGCCGCGTAGTACTGCCCCAGCCGCTTCCGCAGCTTCGCCGGCGACTCCGCAATGAACCCACTCGCGAAATCTGCCGCGCACTCGCGCTCCATTGCATCCAACTCGGCGACGAGCAACGGGATATCCGCCCGTTCCAGTGCCACCTGCGCAACCCGTTCACCGTCCCAACCGTCTGGCCGATTGAAAGCATCACTGCTCACGTCAGCGGCGAGGAAGCTGATGCGATCGAGTCCAATCGCGTGAGCAGCAGCGACGGTCGCGCGAAGCTCGGCGTAGTTGCTCCGCTGAATCGTGCACCGCCCCGTGACCTGCACGCGACGATCCGCTTCCTTCACCGCGGCAACACCGTCAGCCAACCGGTCGAACGCCCGCGGCACGTTGCGAATGCGATCGTGCGTCGGCTGCGGACCATCGAGACTCACCACCACGTCGTCACAGCGCTTTACCAGCTCGGCCGCATGGCGGCGCAGCAAAAGACCCGTGCTCAACAGGGTCACGCCGATGTCCGCTGCGCGCAGGTGATCGCACAGCTCCCACAGGTGCGAATGCAGCAGCGCCTCTCCTCCGCTCAGCACCACCCGACGCACGCCGAGTGAGCGCCATTCGTCCACCCACCGCGCGACGTCGGCGGCCGAGAGCTCCGTTCGTGTCGTGCTGCGCCAGATGTCGCACATCACGCAGCGACAGTTGCAGCGGCTGTGTGGAAAGAGGATGAGGATCGGCAGCTGCGTGATGGGATCCACGCGTGGCAGTGTGGACGCTGCGTCGTCGAACGCGAGGGACGTCGGCCGAGGATCGAGGATCGTCATCGCAGCTCCTCGATCATTGGCGCACGGGTGGCCGGCTTCAGTGTCGCATCGACGCCGCGTACGCCGACGAGCGCCTCATATGCTGCGCGCAGCTGTCCTCCGATCGCATCGAAGGTCAGCGCTGCGTCGAAGCGCAATCTCGTGGCCCGCCGAAGATCGACTCGATTTCGCGCCGTCCACTTCACAATGGCCTCCGCCATCGCAGGCGCATCGCCGACTTTGGTCAGCGATCCCGCATCGCCTACGATCGCTCGCGCCGCGGGAATATCCGTGACGATCGGCGTCGTTCCGCACGCCATCGCTTCGAGCAGCGAGTAGCCACTGCCCTCGCGGTGGCTCGTCTGTACGAAGAAATCGGCGGCTCGGTATCGTGTCTCGAGCTCTTCGTGCGGGAGTCGGCCCAACAGCGCTACGCGCCTCGACAAGATCTCCGACAACGCAATACGGCGCTCGACTTCGGCAAGCATCGGCGCATCGCCGAAGCAGCAATACAGCCAAGCGTCGGGAAGCTTCGCCGCGGCGAGCTCGAACGCGGCGAGCATCGTGAGCGGATCCTTGTTCGCATCGAGGCGACCCGTCCAGAACAGACACGGCTCCCCCGACATCCCTGTCGCCCGTCGCGCTTCATCGCGATCGCCCGGCGTGAAGTCGCTCGAGCTCTCGAGCACCTCGAACACGGGCAGATTCCTTCGCAGCACCTTGGCGCGCTTCCATGGTGCGGCCTGCTCGCGCGTCGTGAACGCCACTCCAGCAATTGGGCTGTGCGCCAGCCGCCACGCATTCGCGCGCCAGCCTGCTGGCACCACCGACCCGTGGTCCTGGATCAGAATCGGGACATGCGGAACGGCGCGTGACAGCGGCCGCGTCGCGCGCGGAGCGCTGAGCCCCTGTATGTGCACAACATCCGGCGCCAGCGATGCCACGCGATCGAACACGCGCGCCGGCCGACGACTCGTGTCGTCGACGAAATAGTACGTCACGCCGTCGCGCTCGACGATCTCCTTGCGATGCGCCGCCTGCACGACCGTCACGTGAACTCCTGCGCCAGCCGACGCCTTCGCCACCGCACTCAACGTCGGCCACGCACGCAACAGCGACTTCGCATCGCGCTGCTCGGCGTCGACGTGGAAGCCGACCTGCACGACACGCAGTGGACGTGTCACGCCGCGTTCTTCCGCCACAACAGCGCGCGCACCATCGGCATGCCGAGCTGCTCCTCGTACGCTTTCTCTTTCCCCGCGTCGACGTACAGTTGCTTCACCGAAGGATCGACGACGCCATCCTGTCGCTTCTCCAGTCGAAGGCCGTGATCGTACGCCACGACCGCCTGCCTCTCGAGCGTATGCGCGAAGTGCTCGAGCTCGCGCGTCGTTCCCTCCGCATCACGAAACGTGCGCTTGTGCCCCGCCGCCACCGATTCGGCGCTCAGGTCGGTGACGAGTACGAGACCGCCCATGCAGCAGACGCGTGACAGCTCCGAGTAGACGGCTTCCATCTCGGACACGTGGCCGATCACGAGCCGGCACCACACGATGTCGAAAGTCAGCGACGCGAACGGCAACGCACGAACGTCGCCGGCGGCGAGCCGAAGGCCGCTGCGAGCCTTCGCCAGCATCTCGAGGGTTATATCCACGCCCACGGCCAGGTCGGCGCCGACGTCGGGCAGCCGACGCCCCGTTCCACAACCGACATCGAGCAGCGTACAGCCCGCGGTCGAGACGCCAAGACGCTGCACCGCCGCGTCCTCGAGCTGGCTCACGACGGTCTCCGCGTCGTAGCTGTCGGCCCACAGACGGTAGCCTTCGCGCGCCGGCATGCCGTTCACGCCTGAACCCCTCTCGCGCCCGTGGGCTGCGGTGCGCGCAAGTGCCCATACGCCTGCGTATCGTCGGGTACGCGCTGCGCCAGGCGACGCACCGTGCGCAGCAATCCTGGATTCGCAAAATCGCCGGCATCCCAACGACGACGCGCGAGCAGGCTGCCAAGCGTCTTGCCCCATCGAGCAGTGCGCACGTCCTGCACCGAGGGAAAGCGGCTCTTCAGCACGAGCTCGAAGTCGTCGACCTTCGCTTTCAACTCACGCGGCAGCCACGGCACGCGCGGATCCTCATGCGTCATCCACGACACCCACTCCGGCTCGATCCACTCCTCGAGCGTCAGCGGCGTGCTCGAGACGGCGTCGACGTTGCCATACGTCCCGCGACGTTGCGGCGTCGGCGTATAGAAGTAGGTGATCAACTCCATCGCCGGATTCACCAGCTTGAGACGCCGGATGAAGCCGAGCGTGTTCTCGATCTCCTGCGCGGCATTGTCCGGATCGCCGAAGACGAAGGAGAACTCCGGAATCACACCGTGTGTCTTTGCCCGCGCGGCAACCTCCAGGATCTGCGCCGTCGTCGTGCCCTTGTTCATCTTCTTCAGCACTTCATCAGAGCCCGACTCCGCGCCGCAGAACACCATCGTCCAGCCGGCGCGCTTGAGCAACCGCCACGTGTCGTCGGAGAACCGCGTCAGCGCATCCACCCGCGCCTCGCACCACCACTTGATGCCGAGCGGCATGATCCGCTCGGCCAACTCGCGCGCGTGATCTTCCTTGACAAAGAAGTTGTTGTCGTAGAAGTGCACGGAGTCCATCCCGTGCTCGCGCACGAGGAACGTCAGATGCTCCGCCGTGCGCGCGGGATCCTGCATGCGCTCTCGGCTGCCGTACACCGAGATCACGCCGCAGAACTTGCAGCCATACGGACACCCGATCGACGACTGATACACTCCCGACTTCTCGCCGAGATATGTCGGCTGCAGATAGTCGGCAATGCGGATCTTGTGGTATGGTGGCGCAGACAGCTCGTTCGGCCCCTTCCACGAGCGCTCGGCACCGATGTGGTGTGTGCCATCGGCGCGACGGAAGCAGAGACCCACCACGGTTGCCGGATCACGGGTGCCATCCAATACATCGAGCAGCTCGACGAACGTCTCCTCGCCCTGTCCGCGGACCGCGTAGTCGACGTACGACGCGTTCAATACGGGAGCAGGATAGAGACTGGGGAAATTGCCTCCCCATACGATCGGTATCGACGGATGGCGCGCCTTGAGCGCGCGCGACAGCGGTACCGCGCTCACGAGTTGGGGACCTGGCATCACGGAGATCGCCACCGCCTTCACCGGATCTCCGCGCCGCGCGGCGGCATCGATGTGCGACGACACCTCGGCCAGCGCATCCGAGTCCGGCAGGTTGCCATCCACGATCTCCCAATTCACCTCGGCGGGCAGCGCCGCGCCCACCGCCATGATCGACAGTGGAAAGCGGCGGTTCTTCGGGCGCGTCGCGCGCGGGTTCACGAAGAGGATCACGCGACGATGCACTCCCACAGGTCGAACCGCGACGACGTGCGCTGTCCGCGCATCGTCCTGGCCAATGGGCGCAGCTCGTACCACAGCGGATAGCGAACGCGGTGACGAAGCCACGTGAGCCCGAGCTGCTCCGATGCCGCAACCAACCGCTCTCGCGTCAGATACTCGATGAACGGCATCGACATCAGTGCCTCGGCGCGTTCGCCAAACCGCGCCGCCGCATCGCGCCGCTTCTCGGCAACCATTGCTTCGCCGTCAGCTGCGCGTTGATAGAATGGTGAATCCAGGATGGCGATCCGGCCGCCGCTTCGCACTACCCGCCTCGCCTCGCGAAGTGTCGCTTCGAGATCGAGCGCGTAGTGCAGAGAGGCATTGTAGACCACGATGTCGACACATCCATCGTCGAGCGGCAGCGACTCGAATGACCCTGCGACGCGCTCGAACGCATTCGACTCGTCGGC
>JAQBPV010000208.1 GCA_028287345.1 Gemmatimonadota bacterium | reverse complement strand
AGCACCGTCTTGAAGTCCCGCGTTCGCGCCTGCAGCAGTTCGCCGTCCCGCGCGACCTTCTCGATCAGCACTTCCACGCGCTCGCCGAGTCGAACGAGTTTCCGCTCGCGTGAGATGCCTCGCACGGTACCCATCAGGCGCGCGAATCGTTCCGCGACCACGTCCTCGGGAATCGTCCACTCCGCCGGCATCCGGGCCGCGGGCGTGCCCTCCCGCACCGAGAACTTGAACATGAATGCATCATCGAAGCGCACCTCGCGGCAGAGCGAGAGGGTGTCCTCGAACTCGGCATCCGTCTCGCCCGGAAAGCCGACGATGATGTCGGTCGTGAGCGATACGCCGGGAATCGCCTTGCGAATACGGTCGACGCACTCGAGGTAGCCCTCGCGCGTGTAACGACGCAGCATGCGCCTGAGCATGCGCGACGAGCCGCTCTGCATCGGCAGGTGCACGTGCTCACATACGGTCGGCACTTCGGCCATCGCGGTGATCACACGCTCGCTGAAGTCGTTCGGATGCGGGCTCGTATAGCGCACGCGGCGAATGCCCGGCACAGTGCCGACGGCGCGCAACAGATCCGCGAAATCGTGCGTGCCGTCGTTGTACGAGTTCACCGTCTGGCCGAGCAGCACCACTTCGCTCATTCCCTCCGCAACGACACCAGCGGTCTCGCGCACCACGTCCTCGAGTCGACGGCTGCGCTCGGAACCGCGCGTCGTGGGCACGATGCAATACGTGCAGCGATAATCGCAGCCGCGTTGCACGGGGATCCACGCCTTCACCTTGTCGAAGCGACGCGGCGTGAAGTCCTCGTAGTGCTCCTCGAGATCGAAGGTAGTGTTGATCGACTTCTCACCGCGGCGCGCGCCATCGACCAGCTGCGGGAGCGCACGATAGCCGTCTGGCCCGATCACCAGCGACACGTGCTTCGCCTTGTCGAGCAGCTGCGGGCCAAGCCGCTGCGCCATGCAGCCCGTGACGCCCATGACGCTGCCCTTCTTCATGTGGCGCTTGAGCTCACCCAACCGGCCGATGACGCGCTGCTCCGCGTGATCGCGGATGGCGCACGTGTTCACCAGGATGACGTCCGCGCCGTCAGGAAGATCGACAGACTGATAGCCGGCGGCCTCGAGCTTCCCGAGCATCAACTCGGAGTCGCTCACGTTCATCTGACAGCCGTAGGTCTCGATGTAGACGGTAGGACGATCCATCATACGAATGTAGCGAGGACTCAGCCGGCGATGGGCACCGACGCCGCGGGTGGCTTCACCGGGAGCCAGAAGTGGAACGCGCTCCCCACCATGTCGCCGCCACTCTTCACCCAGATGCGGCCGCCGTGTGCCTCGACCACCAGCTTGCAGAACGCCAACCCCAGCCCCGAGCTGCGGACGCGCGGAATGTGCGGCGTCTTCACCTGCTCGAACTTCCGGAAGATGATGTCGTGATACTCGGCCGGGATGCCGACGCCGTCGTCGGCCACCGTGAACAGCGTCCCCTCGCCCTCTCGCCTTGCGCCGAGCGACAGCGTTACGGCGCGCGCGGAGTGCGTGAGGGAATTCTGCAGAAGGTTGCCGAACACGCGCTTCACCAACGCCTGGTCGGCTTCGATCACCGGCGCGTCATCGGCGACTTCGACCGTCACCGTTGCGCCCTCCTGCTGGACGCGAATCTCCCACTCATGGCGCACCTCGGCGAGCAAGGCACCCGGCGCCGTCGGCGCGAGATGCAACGCGAGGCGCGTTTCCTCGAGGCGCGCGACCTCCAGCAGGTCCTCGATGAGCGCCAACAGATCTTCCGCACGCGTCTCGGCGTCACCGAGCGCGCCGCGCTGCTCGGCGGTGAGTGTGCCGAAGTCGCCGTCGATGAGCATCTCCATCGCTCCGATGATCGACGTCAGCGGCGACTTGAGGTCGTGCACGATCATCTTCATGAGATCATCGCGAACCTTCTCGAGCTCCTTCTGCTTGCGAAGGCTCTCCTCGAGCGCGTCCGTCGCCGCCTTCAGCTTGAGCAGCGAGCGCACACGCGCCCCGAGCACGAGGCGGTTGTGCGGTTTCGTGAGGAAGTCGTCGCCGCCAGCCTCGATCGCCTTCACGCGATCGGTCGTGTCGTTCAGCGCGGTGACGAATATGACGGGAATGCGCGCCGTCCGCGGATCGCGCTTGATCCGGCGACACACCTCGAAGCCCGTCGAGCGGTCATCGACGCCGAGATCGCCCGCGGGCATGGAGACGTCGAGGATGCAGAGGTCGGGCTGCTGCTCGAAGCAGGTCTTCAGCGCCGAGGGACCGTCCGACGCCGCGATGGCGCGAAAGCCGAGCACGTGGAGCTGGTCGAAAAGCAGCTCCACGTTCGCCGGGACGTCGTCCGCAACGAGGATGATCGGCGCATCGGCCGGCGGCGGGGCGAGTCCAGTCATTCGATCAGGGACGTACCGTGACGCCGACGCTCAGCGTCCACGCCGATTCAGAGAGGTTGCCGGCCGTCGTCGCCGAGCGGGTGGCGCGAATGCCGGCGACGTCGATTGCTGCTCGGCCGCGGGCGAGCAGTGTGCCCGCACCGATCGAGTAGCTCTTCTCATCGACGCTCGACGTTGGAAGCCCGAAGGGCAGCGTGCGCCACCGCCCGCCCACGCGAAGCTGAATCGGGTTGCCGGCGAAGCGCGGGCCGAGCACGTCCGCGCCGACGCTCGTATCCCACTTGTCGGTGATATTGAGGTTCGACGAGCCGAGCGTCTTCATGTTCGACCATGTCTCCTTGGCCGAACGAACGGCGATCGTGGTGCCCTTGATACCGAGGAACGCCGCGCTGAACGCGAGACGATCGGGCACTCGGGCGTTGGCCAGCGTTGTGTCACCACGCTTGAGCGAGAGCGGGCCGCCGTGACGGTACGAGCCGGCGAGGCTGAAGTTCTTTCCAGGGAGCAACTCGATGCCAGCCGAGTAGGCGTTTCCGGTATAGCCGACGGTCGCCGTATCGATGAGGCTCGCGAACCGCGTGCTGTCGTCGAACACCTGGACGTTGCGGACGCGATTGTCACCGGAGATCGCATGTGCGGCCACGCCGAGATGCATCCATGGCAGTGGCATCCACGCGAGCGAAAGGCGGAGATCGCCGATGGCGCCGTCGCTCTTGAAGAAGTTCGACGTCGCCAGCACGGAGTCGCCGACCTGCTCCGAGCCGCGCGACCGCGTCTCGAAGCTGCGATCGAGGAGGTTCGAAACGCTGAGCCCGACCATGATCGTCGGGTTGATCGGAATCGACGCGACGATCAGCGGAAAACGCGCGATGCTCGTCTTCTCCTTGTTGGCGCCGGACGTGAGCGTGCGATACTCCGGCTCCGCCTGGAAGTAGAGCGCAGCGCCGCCGAAGCCGAGGATCGATGCCGGATTGCTCACGGACAGCGGATCGATCTCGCCGAGGGCACCGCCAGTGCCGAGTGAGCGCGTGCTCAACTGCCCCGCGGGATAGCCGAAGCCGAGCACGCTCAGCGTGCCCTGTGCACTGGCCACGGCCGGCGCGAAAAGAACCGCTGCGAGAAGCAGGCGGGTTGTCGAAGTGCGCATGATCACGGAATCCCGAAGCCGCGTCGCGGCACGTAGGTGAGACGAAGACGCGGGCGCTGCGCGACCGGACCCTCCATCGAGAAGAAGCTCGCTTCGGCCGGAGTCGAGCCTTCCTGAATCGCGCGAATAACGACTGCACGCGAGGTGTTCGTCACGCCCACGAGCTTCCAGAAGCGCAGCAGGTTCACGAGCTCGATGCTCTTCAATCCGCTGTCGCGCGACGCGAACCGCACCGAGTCGATGCCGTACGCCCTGGCGCCGCCGAGGAACTGCGACGCCGTGAAGATGTCGGTGACGCTCGGAGAAGTGAGCACCGGTTGGGTGAACACAGTCAGCGTGTCGACGTAAGCTCCCACGGATCGCGGTTTCGTCTGCGTGAGCAGCAGCGAGGCTCGAATCACCTGCACCGAGTCGAGCACGGTGGGAGGAATGTCGAAGCGAAGATACGTTCGTGCGCCGGAGAACCCGCCAATGGCGAATTGCCCCGCTGGCGGAAGGGGCAAGGCACCGGCGGCGACGATCTTGAAGAAGGCGAACGAGTTCGCGATGGTGATGTCGTCGGTCGGCGTGAGGGAGCGCGGAAAGACCGTGTCGGGCTTGATGGACGTATCCGCCGACACGCGCAAGCGGATGCGCGGAACGAACGAGTTCCCCAGCACACGGATGTGGGTGGAACCCTGGCCGCGCACGCGCAACCCGACGCGCAGTCGCAGCGTGTCCTTGATCTTGGCGAAGAGCGCCGCGTTGTCGAGCGACAGGCGCAGCGTGTCCGCCTTGAAGTCGGCCGCGGAATAGGTCTGCGACCCGATCAGCCGGCTCGGGCGGAACAGCGGAATGAGCGCGCCGGTCAGCGAGTCGGCAGATGTCGTGTCGACATCGTACGCATCGATCGTGAGCGGCAGCGTGGCCTTCTGGAGCAGCGTGTCCACCGTGAAGATCAGCGACGCGCTGTCCACTCGGCGAATGAGGCTGTCCGTCAAGGCGCCGACGACCAGGTAGGTCCGTGGGAGCGAGTCGAAGCGCGCGACGAGGCGCACGTCGGCCGTGTCCACGTTGTTCCAGAGCGAGATGTCGCGGTCCTCACCGAGGCGTGGAAAGCCGATGAACGTCGTATCGACGACGATGGCGCCAGTGAGGATGGTGTCGCGCACGGTGGCACTCTCGTCGGTGCACAGCTCAGGACAGCCGAGCGATCCGGTGACCTGTTCCTTGCAGCTCGTCAGTGTGCCAATGAGCAGAAGCGCGCCGAACGCGCTTCGGAGAATCCGATCAGACACTACGTACACTCCGTCCGTCGACGTCGGGGCGCATCAGCGGCGCCCCAACGACGTGGGGGTAAAGGCCTTGGGAAGAAGGTCCGACATGGACCACTGCGCTTCCGCGCCGCTGCGCGTGACGCTGAGCACCGCGAGATCCGGTGCGAACTCCATCAACACCTGCCGACAGATACCGCAAGGCGGAGTCGGCAACTCCGCCTCGGTGGCGATCACTACGCCCGAGAATTTTCGAACGCCCTGCGCTACCGCACTCGCCACTGCCGCACGCTCGGCGCACAAGCCTGCCGGGTACGACGCGTTCTCCACGTTACAGCCTACCGCGATGCTGCCGTCTTCACCGAGCAGCGCCGCGCCGACGCGAAAGCCCGAGTACGGCGCGTAGGCGTTGTCCATCGCCGCAAATGCGCGCTCCCGAAGCGCTGTCCAGTCGCGCGTTCGTGCGGGTGCCGTCACGGCTGACACTAGTGGCTGCCCCGCTCGAGCGTTGGCAGGAACGAAGTGCCCATGCCGCGAAACCCGATGTTCAGCCACTCCGCCACGGTCGCGCCGAGATCCGAGAAGGTCGGGCGCGTGCCGAGCGGCACGGGACGCACCTGCGGACCAGTCACGAGCAGAGGCGCACGCTCGCGCGCATGATCGCTCGAGCCCGTCGTAGGGTCGTTGCCGTGGTCAGCGGTGATGAACAGGAGATCGTCCTCTCGAAGAGCGGCTCGAATGGCCGGCAGTGCGTCGTCGAACTGGCGCAGAGCGCGCTCGAACCCGGCCACGTCGCCGCGATGGC
>JAQBPV010000187.1 GCA_028287345.1 Gemmatimonadota bacterium | reverse complement strand
CTGTTCGCGGCAGAGATCAAATTCCCACCGATTCTCATGATTCAAGTCAGGCGGTTGCTGTTGTCGTGAAAGCGGCGCCGCGAACCTTTGTCCGAGAGTGATGAGCGTTCTTCCAATCGCATTGCTTCTCTTCGCGCCGTTGGCCGCAGACAGTCTCACCGGTCCCGGTGTGTCGCGTGAGCTCGCCACATGGCGCCGGGCGCAGATCACCGACGTTCGCTACACCCTCGCGCTCGACGTCACACGCCGCGACACGTTGTACGGGCGGGCGAGTATTCGTTTCGTCCGGCGCGGCGGCGGAGACGTCGTCCTCGACTTTCGGGGTCTTGCCCAGTCGGGGATGACGGCGAATGGCGGCCACGTTACGCCCCGCGCCGAGAACGGACACCTGATCATCGCCGCCGCGGCGCTCCGTGACGGGGAGAACGAAGTCGCGCTCGACTTCAGGTCGATGATTGCTCCCGCCGGTGCGAGCGTGATCCGCGTCCACGACGCAGTGGACAACGCCGACTACCTCTACACGCTGCTCGTGCCGGCCGATGCGAATCAACTCTTCCCGTGCTTCGACCAGCCGGACTTGAAGGGGCGCGTACGGCTTACCCTCGCGACACCGCGCGGCTGGACGGCCGTGGCGAACGGCCGCGTCACACGCGTTGATTCCGCAGCGGCACTGACGTTCACCTTCGCCGAGTCGGAGCCGATCAGCACGTATCTCGTCGCGTTCGCGGCAGGGCCGTGGACCGTGAAGTCGTCGGTCGTCGACGGACGACCCATTTCCCTCTATGTGCGTGCCTCGCGCTCAAAAGAGGTCGAGGCGGACACGCTCATTGCCATCAATGCTCGCGCGATCGCCTGGCTGGAGAAGTACACCGCCCAGCCGTTCCCCTTTCAGAAGTTCGACTTCGTGCTCGCCCCGGCGTTCCCTTTCGGGGGCATGGAGCATCCCGGCGCGGTGTTCTACAACGAGGAGAGCTTCATCTATCGCGAGCGGCCCACACTCTCGCAGCTCCTCGGTCGCGAAGCGACGATTTACCACGAGGTGGCGCACCAATGGTTCGGTGACTTTGCCACCATGCGCTGGTTCGACGACCTGTGGCTGAAGGAAGGGTTCGCGACCTACCTCGCCGCCGTGATGCAGAGCGACCTCTCGCCAAGCGCGAATGCGTGGAAGACCTTCTACCTGCGTAACAAGCCTGCCGCGTACGCGGTGGACGCATCGAGTGGAACGACCCCGGTGTGGCAACAGCTCGGCAACCTCGACCAGGCCAAGAGCAACTACGGCGCGATCGTCTACAACAAGGCGCCCGGCATCCTCAAGCAGCTCAACTATCTCGTCGGCGATACAGTGTTTCGCGACGGGCTTCGACGCTACTTGCGCGACCACCAGTACGGCAACGCGACGTGGCGCGAGTTGCTCGACGCCGTCGGCGGTGCGGCGGGTCGGCCGCTGGAGACATGGGGCAAGAGCTACATCCTGCGCCCCGGTATGCCGGTGCTCACGCAACGACTCGACGTGAAGGATGGAAAGATCGCGCGGCTTGTCGTTGAACAGCACGCCGCCAAGCCACTGTCCGGCGCCGCGCCGTGGCCGGCGCGCATCGAAGTGCTGCTCGGATACGCCGACGCGCCGTCGGTCCGCGTGCCTGTGGTAGTCAACGGGCCAATCACCGAAGTGCCGGTGAAGGGCAGGCGCGCCCCTGACTTCGTCTTCGCGAATGCCGGCGATTTCGGTTACGGACTCGTACGCCTTGACAGTCGAAGCGTCAGCTGGCTGGAGTCGCACATCGGTGAGGTGCGCGACGACTTTCTCCGCGCGATGCTCTGGGGCGCGATGTGGGACAACGTGCGTGCCGCGCAGCTATCGCCCGCGCGCTTCGCTCGCGCCGCCCTCCGCGAGCTCCCGCGCGAGACGGACGAGCAGCTCGTCCCCGTCATGCTCGGCCGCGTGTCACGCGCGGTGTCGGCGTATCTGTCGGTCGCCGAGCGCGAGAAGATTCGCCCGGAGCTCGAGCGAGTGCTGCTTGCCGGTGCGAGTGACGCTGCGCGCTCGTACGGCGTGCGCAAGAATCATCTCGACGCGTTCATCTCGCTCGCGCATTCGCCCGCCGCGCTCGCGACGATCGATGCGCTGCTCGACAGCAGCACCGCCGCTGGCGCGCCGTTACGTCCGCCGACGCGGTGGGCCATCGTGACGACTCTCGTCGCACGGTCGGCGCCGACAGCGGACGATCGCCTGGCTGCCGAGTCGCGTCGCGATTCGACGACGGAGGGACGCCGGCGCACCTTCGTCGCTGGAGCAGCGCGTCCTGACTCGGCGACGAAGGCGCGGTACTGGGCGCGCTACTTCGGTGACAAGGACCTCAATGAGGACTGGGTGACGGCCAGCCTGCGTGCGTTCCACGACCCCGAGCAGGACGACTACACACGACCATACCTCGTGCCCGCGCTCGACAGCCTTCCGTGGATCCAGCAGAACAGGCGCATCTTCTTCCTCGGCAACTGGGTGAGCGCCACGCTCGACGGCCAACGCTCGGCACAGGCCTTGGACGCGCTGGACGAGATGCTCCGTCGGCGGACAGGGATGGCACGCGACCTCCGCGAAAAGATTCTCCAGTCTCGAGATGAGCTCGAGCGGACTGTGGCGATTCGGCGCGCCTTCCCATAGACCGGCAACGGAGAAAGCGCTCGATCGTCACACGAATGGACGCGCGGAAAAAAACTCGCTCTGGAACATCAGACGCACTCGTGCGTACATTCCCTATCCAACCGCCAACCGCGAGCCATGCTCCACGTTCTGCTCGTCAGTGTCCTGTCCGCCAACATGATCGTCGCCGCGCCAACTCCCACACTGGGAGCGGTTGCCGCGTTCGGTGCACTCGCCTCGCCTCCGATGGGGCTCGTCGACAGCATCGTCGTCGAGAAGAAGGAGCACAAGTTGACGCTCTTTCGCGACGGCAAGCCTTTGCGGACGTACCTCGTTGCACTCGGCTCCAAGCCGATAGGCGACAAGCTGCGCGCGGGTGACAACCGGACGCCGGAGGGGATCTTCTACATCGACTCCCGGCAGCCGAACAGCAAGTATCATCTCGCGCTGCACATCTCCTATCCCGACGCGGTGCATCGGGCGCGGTCGCAGGCCATCGGCGCGGAGCCGGGCGGCGACATCATGATCCACGGCCTGCCCAACGGGCTCGGAAAGGCGGGCGCATCGCACCGGATCAATGACTGGACGAACGGCTGCGTCGCGCTGACGGACGAGGAGATCGAACAGATCTGGAGCGTGGTGCCGATCGGCACGCCGGTCGAGATCAAGCCGTAGCACGCGGCTGACGTCCGTGGACATCGCCGCCCAGTTCCTCGAGCGCTCACGCCACTATCTCGCGTCCGAATACCCGAAGAAGATCCAGCTCTGCCTGGACACGCTGCCCGCGGATGCATTGTGGCGGCGCACGGATGCCGGCTCGAACAGCATCGGCAACCTGCTGCTCCACCTCGAGGGCAACATCCGGCAGTGGATCGTGAGCAGTGTGGGTGGCGCGCCCGATCAACGGCAGCGGTCGACGGAGTTCGCTGCCACCGAGGGCGCTGATGCAGCGACGCTATTCGCCGCGCTACGCTCGACGCTCGACGCGGCGGATGCGGTCATCGCCGGACTCTCGGTGGACGATCTCGCCTCGCGGCGGACGATCCAGGGCCGGGACGTGTCGGTGTTCGACGCGGTGTACCATGTGGTCGAGCACTTCTCGCTGCACACTGGGCAGATCATTCTGCTCACGAAGCAGTTGGCGCCGGGTGCGGTGCAGTTCTATGAGGATGCTGGCGGTCTGGCAATTCCGAAGTATTGATTGGGCGGATCGCTGCGGAAGATCGGAAGATCAACTGCCTGACACGGATGAACCGACACGGATAACTGCCGGATTTACGCGGATACCCAGAACTGCACGCTCCGACAACGCCGTCATCCCCCTAATCCTTCGATTCTTGAATCCTAGCCCTCTATTCTGTTTTTGAAAAAGCAGACCAAAGAGATGGCTAGAATCACGGAATCGAAGAATCAGGGAATGACCGCGTTGGACGAACAAATTGAACTGCCCGCAATACAAAGGCGGCGAGACAATTTCATGTCTCGCCGCCTTCTAACAATCTGTCTGGGTTATCCGCGTAAATCCGGCTGTCTTCCGTGTCGGTTCATCCGTGTCGAGCAGTTGAATTTCCGCTCTTCCGCCGAATCCGAGACTAGAAGATGTACACCTTCGTCCCCACCGGGACGTTCTCGTACAGCCACTCGATGTCTTCGTCGCGAAGGCGCACGCACCCGTGCGTTACCGCCGCGCCGATCGATCGCGCGTAGGGAGTACCGTGCAGCAGGTAGCCGTCGCCCATGTCGAGACGGAAGTGCCCCAGCTCACCCTCGATCACGCGGTTCTTCGTGCCCGACGGCGGAATGAAGATCGTATTCTCGAACACGATGTGCTCATCGAGCGCCATCGGCTCGAACTCCGTGCTCCCGGGGCGGATGATGCCAACCTCGTCGCCCTTCGTGAGCAGCTTGGTGCCGC
The DNA here is from genome assembly GCA_028287345.1 of Gemmatimonadota bacterium. Classification (GTDB taxonomy): domain Bacteria; phylum Gemmatimonadota; class Gemmatimonadetes; order Gemmatimonadales; family Gemmatimonadaceae; genus AG11. The sequence goes on along the minus strand of JAQBPV010000187.1, from coordinate 1,571 downwards.
TCTTGAGCTTCACGACGCTGCCGCGCTCGAGCCGCTGCACCTTGAGGCCGTGCTCGAGTGCGATCTCGGCGAAGTGCCAGTCGGGCGGCGTCCACACCGGGTCCTTTTCCTTGCGCAGCACCGTGCGGGTGCCGCGTGGCGTGATGAAGTTCCACACCTTGCCGCCGAACTCCAGCGTCTCGTTGCGGGCCGTCGCGACAGAGGCGACGCGGAGTGTGTCTTCGCGGTCGATGACCCGTAGCGTCTTGTCGAACAGGTCGACGACGACGCGGTATCCCTTGGAGTTCTCTGCGCTCTCGCGTGCCCTGTCCCACGCCAGGCTGTCCTTCTTGGACTTGAAGGCGCGAGCGCTGACAGGGGCCTCGGTTGCGACCACATCGCTGGCTGCGGCGGTAGAGTCGCCGGAGACGCTCGTGGTGTCACTGCTGGCCACGGGAAGGTCGTCGCTCTTGCGGGCGATCTTGCGAAGCAGGGAGACGAACCAGCTGTGGCCGTTCGCGGTGGAATCGGCAATCGCGCGGGCGCGGGCGCTCGAGGTGTCCATCGCGCGGCCCGTGTTCTGGCCTCGAGCGGTGGTCGAGAGCGCGAGGAGCAGAAGCGTGCTCGAGCAGAGTCGATTTCTCATGAGATGCGGCATAGGCTAAAAATACACTGCGGGGGACGTGAAGTTCACGCCCCCCGCAGCATTGTCCTTCAGGAATCGCCTACTAGTAGAACTTGAAGCCAGCGACGATCGGGATGTAGCGCGACGGGCCACCAGTCGTCTGGACCTGGACGAACTTGGACTCGACGTACATGTGTGCCGGACCGGCATTGAAGTCCATGCCGAGACCACCTTCGTAGCTGAAGAAGATGCTCTTGTCGCCAGCCTGGGTCGCCGTGAGGTTCAGACCCGGGTACTGCAGGTACGTGTCGCTGCCGGCCGTGACGATTGCGTTGCTCTTGTTACGGTAGGGCAGGAAGTTCTGGAACTTGTTGATGCCACCGCCGCCCAAGAAGTAGAGGACGGGGTTGAGCTTGCTGGTGCGGTCGAGCGGGAAGCGAAGCAGGACATCAGCCGCGCCCTGGTACAAGCGGGGCGTGGGGCAATTCGGGCAATCGGTGTCGCGGTTGCGGAAGAAAATTGCATCACCCGTGAGACGGAGGCCGAGGGCCGCGTCCTTCGGGAACCAACCAAGCTGCGCCTGCAGGTCCAAACCATCCTTCGTCGAGGAGCGGTAGCGGGAGTAAGGAATTGCTACTCCAGCACCGAGCCCGAAGTACACGCCGGGCAGCTTCTGCACCGGCAGCATCTGCATCTGTGTCACGGTGTCAGTACGCACCGTCCTGACAGTTACCGTGTCGACACGTCCGCGCAGGGTCACCGTATCGACGCGCACGATACGAACGGTGTCTGTCACGGTGGGGGCTGGCGCTGGCTGGTCCTTGCGGACCGGAATACGCGTGTCAGAGCGAGCCTGCGCCGACGCTGTCGCGGCGCCGCCGAATGTGATGGCGGCTGCGAGGCCGAGTGCGCACAACGCAAAGTTCCTGGTCTTCATCCTTGTCCTCCGTCGCCTTCGCCCAATGTT
>JAQBPV010000171.1 GCA_028287345.1 Gemmatimonadota bacterium | reverse complement strand
ATCTCGCGGCGCTTGCCACGCGTGTCACGCCGCCGTCGAGCGTTTGCAGCGGCTCGCTGCGGCTCTCCAGGGCGCATCGAACGCTTTACGCCGTCTGGTGGTCCCCACGCCCCGACAGCGGCGCTCGGCTGCTCTCCGCGCATTCCAGCGATGATGGCGGTACGTGGAGCGCGATTGCCCCGGTGGACACCATGGATCGTGGCGTGTCCGGCTGTCGTCGTGCCGCGCCATCCATTGCTGCCGACTCCGCGAGCGGATACGTACACATCACCTATGGCATGGTCGCCCCCGAGGGCCCGGGACTCTTTTTCTCACATTCCATGGATGGTGGAGTGAGCTTTCACGCCCCGGTGCCGATACTTTACGGGGAGCGGCTCGGGAATACGAGCGTCGCGGCGGCGGGGGACAACGTTGCCGTTGCCTTCGAAGATCCGAACAGCGGGACGCCTCGTATCGGTCTCGCGTTGTCACGAACCATGGGACACATTTTCGAGGATCGACTGCTTCCCGTATCCGATGACAACGGGACGGCAACGCAGCCGGTCGTGTCACTGCGTGGCCGCCGGCTCACCATGATGTGGCGGCAACTCGCCGCCGCCAACGGACAGACTGGTCTTCGCATTCGCTCCGGCAACCTTCACTGAACCACCCTTCGCGCCCACTCATGCGCGTTCTCTTCGCTGATGATGACGTCATCGCCCGAACACTCATGGCCGCGGTCCTCGCTGACCTCGACCACGACGTGTCGATGGAGGAGAATGGCGAAGCCGCCTGGGAGGCGTTCCAGCGCGATCCGACACCGCTCGTGGTGCTCGACATCAACATGCCCGGCCTCGACGGTCTCGAGGTCTGCCGGCGCATTCGACAGCACGAAGCGGGGCGCGACGTCTTCGTCCTCATCGTCACCGCGCGTGACGGTCGTGACGACCTCGCACGGGTGCTCGAGGCCGGCGCCGACGACTACGTCACCAAACCTACGTCGCCGGAAAATCTCCGTGCGCGCCTGGAGATCGCCAAGCGACGCATCGCGCAGGACCTGGTGCGCCGCACCGCCGAAGCGGAGCTCGCCCGCTCCCGCTGGCTCGCCGGCATCGGCGAAACGACCATCGCGCTCGAGCACGAGATCAACAATCCGCTCTCCGCGCTGCTCGGCCATGCCGAGTTGATGATGATGGACGACGGTCTCAACGAGGAGCAGCAGGAGCAGCTGCGCATCATCCAGGAACAGGCGGCCCGCATCGCACAGGTCGTTCGCCGGCTCGCCAAGCTCAAGAACCCGCAGTCGGTGGAGTATCTCGCCGGCGCGCTCATGCTCGATCTCTCGTCGCGCACGACCAAGAGCGAATAGCCCACACCTCGAAGGGAGTACGCGTGGCCCATTTCATCGGTGCGCACACCGTGGACAACGGCGGCATCCACATGGCCGCCAAGCGCGCCGCCAACGCCGGCATGCGCGCCCTCCAGATCTTCACCGCCATCCCGAAGTACTACAACGACAAGGTCTCCATTCGCGGCGAGCGAGTCGTCCGTTTTCGCGAGACGCTGGCCACGACGGACATCCCGCTCGATCACGTCGTCGTCCACGCGGCCTATGTGCTCAACACAGCCACGCCCGACGAGGCGAAGTGGATTCGCGCGCGCGACGGACTCGCCAAGGAGCTCGAGCGCTCAACCACGCTCGGTGTCGGCGCCGTGTGCTTTCACCCCGGCGCCGCCACCGATGACAACCGCGAAGCATCGGCCGAGCGAATCGCCGCGGCCATCGTTCACGCGCTGGAGCAGGTGGAGGGCGGCACGCGCCTTCTCGTCGAGAACACGGCTGGTGCAGGGAGAACCATGGGCCGCACGCCGGAAGAAGTGGGCGCGATTCTTCGCCACATTCCCGCGAAGCTGCGGTCGCGCACGGGCTACGGACTCGACACGTGTCACCTGTTCGCGAGCGGCTTCGACCTGCGCAAAGGGCCCGCCGATGTCTCCGCGCTGCTCGATGCATTCGAGGAAGCCACCGGCGAGCCGCCGGGATTTTTTCACTTCAACGACAGCGAAGGGGCGCTCGCATCGAACAAGGATCGCCACATGCTCATCGGTGAAGGGTTGATCGGTGTGGACCCGTTCGGCTGGCTCCTCGCGGACGCACGCTCGCAGGACGTTCCGATCATCCTCGAGACGCCGCAACTGAACTACGACATCGCTGACGACGACGATTCTCCCGACGAGTACGACGTGCGGATGATGACACTGTTGCAGGGTTTCGCAGGGGGAAAGTGAGGTCGTTTCAGAGTGCACAACGTGACGTTGCGCACAATGCGATGGCCTCGCGCATGGGAGAAAATCGTGATTCTCATGGGGAGATCTTGAATTTTCATGGGGAGATTTTGCGCATTCCCTATTGCGCACCCCACTGGGCATTGTATCTTGCGCCCCGTCGTACAGCGTTTCGCTCATAGCGAGAACCTGTTCATTATCCCAGGAGACGAGCATGGCCGCGAAGAAGACGGGAGCGAAGAAAGGCGCAGCGAAGAAGGGCGC
>JAQBPV010000142.1 GCA_028287345.1 Gemmatimonadota bacterium | reverse complement strand
AAATCGCCGTAGCCCACATCGTCGGTGATGATGAGCACGACGTTCGGGCGCTGGCCGCTAACCGCTTGTGCCGACGCTGATGTCGCGACGACGAACGTGAACAGGAGCAGGAGCCGATGCATGTGTCTCCGTGAGGTGCAGACAAGTCTCCAAGCTAATAGCACCATCATCGGCGAGCGTGACTGCCCGAGATGGACCTGACTATGATCCTCACAAGGAAAATTCCGGGACGTCCTTCTTGATGGCTTGCGGACTGTAGCGGCCCTTCGACCGATCGTATAGCCAGATGCCCGCGAACACGATCAGCAGGAAGGCTGGCAACAGTGCGACGACGCGGAAGGACGACTGCGCGGCGAGACCCAGCACGCGATCGAGCTCGGGGCCCGGCGTCAGTCGCTGAAATTGCTCCACTCCTCCAGCCGCCTCGATCTTCCTCTCGTCGAAGACCTTTCCCATGAAGGGCAGCACGAACTGGATCGACAGCGTGCCGGCAGTACCCATGAGTCCCATCAGCAGCGCGCCACCGCGCGGGAAACGCTCCGACGCGCTTGCGAGCATCGTGGGCCACATGAAGCAGACGCCGGTGCCCCACAGCGTCGCCGCCAGAAGACCGGTCACCGGCGAGTTCGCGTAGCTCAACGCGGCGAGTCCAAGAGCAGCCATCAAGCTCGACAGCCACAGCACGCCGATAGGCGATAGCCGTCTGCCCAATGCTGGTGCGAAGTGGCGCATCACGAACATCAAGCCGCTGACATAGACGAGCAGCAGGATGCCGGGCATGTGCACGGTGCGACTCAGCGCGATGTCGACCCACTGCCCAGGCGCGAGCTCGGACGCAGCCGTCAGGAACATCGAGAAGAACAGAACGAGAAAGAGAGGACTCCTCAGCTCGCGGAACATCTGGCCCATGGAGACACCTGCCGCGGCACGCTCCGTTGGTGGAAACTCGAGACCGATGCAGGCGATCGTGAGCGCGACGGCGGGAAGAATCGCGAAGATCAGCTTTGCCTCCCAGCCAAGGCCGAACTTCGACATCGCGACACCGAGTAGTCCGCCGATCACGAGGCCGCCGGGCCACCATGCGTGGACGACGTTCAACTTCGCTGTCTTGTCGTCCGGATAGAGCGTTGCGACTAGTGGGTTCACCACGGTCTCCACGAGCCCCCACCCAATTCCAGCGATGACGGCGCCCAGATAGATGACGTTGTAGATCCCGGCGCCCGACGACAATTTTTCGGCAAACAGGATGAGCAGCATTCCCACGGTGAACGCCACGCCGGACAGCGACAGCAGCAGCTTCATGCCGATGTAGTCCAAGAGCGGACTTCCAATGGCGATCGTCAAGGCAAAGCCGAGAAATGGAACGCCCAGGATGCTTGCGATCATCGTCGCTGAGTGAACCGCATCGATGGGATCGAGGAAGATCCGCTGGAGGTCCGCTGCCGTATTGGCTCGCAGCGATGCATTGATTCCTGCGGTGGCGAGTGCGAGCGCACTCACGAAGAACAGTCGCTCGATCTTGTACGCCGAGTGCCGATGGGTGGCAGGAACTGCTGTCATTGAGGATCCGTTCGTTGGGTGTGAACCAACCGAACTTCAGTGGGCTCGAAGATGGCGTTCGAAGGCGCCGCCGCAACTGGCACGGCAGGCCTAGCGATGGCCATCGCTGTACGCCATACCTCCAACCGTGTCATGCAACCGACCTTCGCCTCGCCCTCCGACACATCTCCAGTGGAGATGAGCGACCTGCTCAGCGTGCCCGAATTTGAGGAGCACGCTCGCCGCTGCATGCCGGCGATGGCGTATGAATTCCTGGCGTCTGGCGCGGCCGACGAAAACACACTGCGCTGGAATCGCGAGGCATTCGATCGCATTCGGCTGCGTCCGCGCGTGCTTCAAGACGTCACCAACGTCGACACGAGCGTCTCACTGTTTGGGCGAACGCACGAGCTTCCGATCATCCTCGCGCCGATCGCGTATCATCGCGCTCTACATCCGGATGGCGAACTAGCGACTGCGCAGGGCGCGGCAGCATCGGGAACCACATGGGTCGTCAGCACCGCGACGACCACGACGCTCGAAGACATCGCCGGCGTCGCCACTGGTCCGCTCTGGTTTCAACTCTACGTGCAACCAGACCCGGAGATCACCAAGGATCTTATTCAACGCGCCGAGAGTGCCGGATGTGAGGCGCTCTGTCTCACCGTCGACACACCGGTGCAGGGCGCGCGCGATCGTCAGGCGCGGTCGCGGTTCGCGCTTCCGGCGGGCGTGACCACGCCGTACATGACCCAGCTCGCCAGCGGACGCCCGCTCAACGACACGCGCCGTGGCTTTGTCGTCACGTGGAACGATGTCGAATGGCTTCGTTCGATCGCACGCGTACCGCTGCTGCTCAAGGGCATCCTCACAGCGGAGGATGCCGAGCGCGCCGTCGCTGCTGGCGTGGATGGAATCATCGTCTCGAACCATGGTGCGAGAAACCTCGACACTCTTCCCGCCACGATCGACGCACTGCCGGAAGTGGTGCAGCACATCGGCGGTCGCATGCCCGTCCTCGTCGACGGCGGCATCCGGCGCGGCACGGATATCGTGAAGGCAATCGCGCTCGGTGCCGACGCGGTGATGATTGGACGTCCGTACTGCTACGGCCTGGCTGTCGGCGGTGCGGCTGGCGTGCGACGTGTCGTGGAGATCCTGCGAACCGAGCTCCAATTGGCGATGCAACTCATGGGTCGTGGGTCGCTCAGGGAGATCGATTCGGCCGCATTGTGGTCGCCGCCGGCGCGCTGACGCCGCAGAAAGGAGAGCCGCGGATCCGCTCTCCTTTCCGTACTGCAATCAGCACTACTATCGCACGCCGGCGATGTGGCACGTTCCCGGTATGGAGCACGGCGAGAGCTGCACGCCGCGATTCTGCGCTGCCACACTCTTCGCCATCAGCATGGCGATCGACGGCAGCGTCTCCTCCATCTCTTCCTTGAACGCAAGCGCGCTCGTCGTACTCGACGTCCGTGCGAAACTCGCACCGTACTTCGCGTTGAGGGCACGTGCGGCGTCGAGCGCGAGGATAGCGTGACCAAGTGCACTTGGGTGGACGCCGTCCAGCGAGATGAACAGCCCCATCGGAATCGGCGACGTCAGGTGATTGACGATGCTGTACGGCCTGTTCTTGAGATCGGAGCGATCGTACAGCGCGCCGATCGATGCCAACGCGTAGCCGCGCGCTGCGGCCTGACCCTCCACGAACGCCCGCATCTGCGCCAGCAGTGCATTCAGGCTCGCGACATCGGATGGCGTGATCACGAGATCCGGCGTGCCGGGAATGTCCGCGCAGCTGAACGTCGCATTGGGCAGGCCGTTGGCAGCGCGGAAGGCACCTTCATACGCCGCATTCAGCGACTTGATGGAGACGTTGATGTAGTTCGGACTGCCGTGGCAATCCGGACTCACGTCGACGTGCAATGCCGCGAACTCGAAGCGATTCGCCCAGATCTCCTCGGCCGGACGAAGCGCCGGCAACTTCGTCGCGGTGGTCGGCATCTCGAAGAGCACCGCCTTCGCGTGCGTCGTGCCGATCGCATCGAGCAGCGCGCTATACGGACCGGCAAAGAAGGGGAACGGCACCACGGTCACTCCGGGAGCGAACAGCCCGGACAGCGCGCCGAGGACTTCGTTCCCGCCGAATTCCACGGACACGATCGTCGGCTGCTGCGCCAGCGCCGCCGTGAGCTGGGTCGCACCGGCAGGGAGCACGCGCGCATACCAGGGCGCCGTCGCCGGCCCGGGCGATGGCGTCGTGAGCGCGTCAACTGCGAGCGCGCCCGAGATGCTGACGTTCTGCGTGGGCAGCGTGACACCGGCGACGTTCGGCGCGCACGTCGTGCTTCCTGCTGCCGACTCTCCGCTCAGCCGCTTTCCGGCGCCGAGCGGCGCGACGAGCGGCGAAATGCATCCGGGCGACTGGATCAACGGCAGCGTGATGGGGCGCCCACTGCCGAACGCGAGGAGCGACGGATACGACACGAGCTGTCCCGCGTAATACGCGCCGTTGGACTGCCAACCCATGCCGATGCTCGTACCGAGCGCGACGTACTTCTCGGCGTTGCCGAGACCTCGCGACTCTGTGCGATCAGTTGGGGCGAGCGTGGGCACCGGCGCATCAGAGCACGCGGTGGCGAGCGATACGACGGACAGTGCGACGACGGAGAGCCGGTGTTTCATTGGAGCCTCCTGGACGCGAACCGTTGTTGCTGCCTTTGATGGGACCCCCAGTCTACGTCGTCTGGAGACCTACGCAAGCTCCTCTCGCGCGCTTCAACCGCGACGAGCGTTGAACGG